>JADMJS010000079.1 GCA_018780435.1 Myxococcales bacterium | reverse complement strand
AATGGTCCGCTTTAGAGTCCCGGACGTATGGATCCTACCCGACGACAAGCTCTTCAGCGCCTGGCCGGCTTTGGAACCGCCGCCGCGGCGCTGGGGGGTTCCGGGCTCTGGTTGCACGATCGCGCCCGTCGCGCCAACGACGAGTCGGACGTCCTCCCGAGCTTTCAGGTCGAGCGCAGCACCACCTACTCCGACTTTGCGGTCGGTCGCGGCGGGGAAGCGCGCGCGAACACGCGGGCCGCCATTGAAGCGCTGGGTGGCATGGGGCTCTTCGTGAAGCCCGGCGACCGCGTCATGATCAAGCCAAACGTCGCCTGGAAACGCATCCCCGAGCAGGCCGCCACCACCAACCCGGACGTCATCGCCGAGCTCGTCGTGCTCTGCCGTGACGCCGGGGCGGGCGAGGTCGTCGTCTTCGACTGCCCGTGTGATGCCGGGCCGGCCACCTTCCGCACCTCCGGCATTCAATCGGCCGTCGAAGCCGTCGGCGGCAAGGTCGCGTGGCCCGACAAGACCGACTTCGTGAAGGTGGCCTTCGGCGGGTCGCTCATCAAGCAGTGGACCATCTGGAACCAGCTCCCGAAGTTCGACAAGGTCATCAATGCCGCCATCGCCAAACACCACGTCCAGTCGCGTGCCACCTGCGGCATGAAGAACTGGTACGGCATCCTCGGCGGTGACCGCGGCCTCCTTCACCAGAACATTCACGGGTCCATCGTCGACCTCGCGGCGACGGTGAAGCCAACCTTGACCGTCCTCGACGCCCAGCGCGTGCTCATGCGTAACGGGCCTACGGGCGGCAGCCTCGGCGACGTGAAGGAAGTGCGAGCCGTCGCGGCAGGGCTCGATCCCGTCGCCATCGACGCGTGGGGCATCGAACAGCTCGACCAACGCGTCGAGGACGTGCTCTTCATCTCGCAAGCCGTCGCGCGTGGCCTCGGACAGGCCGAGTGGCGGAAGCTCAAGCACAAAGAAGTCCAAGTCGGATGAGCACGTCCGCCCGGACCACGCCGATGAAGGCGCGGGCCCAGAAGCTCATGAAGCGCGTCATGCTCCGCCTGAATCAGGACGGCCGCACGCTGAAGCGCATCCGGCTCGTGTACCAGATCTTCTTCCTCAGCCTCTTCTTCCTACTCCTCGCGCTCACCACGCAGTCGCTCATCGGCGGCTTCGAGGTGAACCTCTTCCTTGAGATGAGCCCGCTGGTCGCCCTCGGGACCATGCTCTCGAGCGGCACGCTGTACATGGGCCTCGCGTGGGCTGGCGTCATCACGGCCATCACGCTCATCTTCGGCCGCATCTTCTGTTCGTGGATCTGCCCGCTCGGCATCATGAACCAGATCTCGGCGCTCATTTTCCCGAAGAAGCGTAGTGAAGACGAACAGATCGCCGTCAATCGCTCCCGTCCGCTCTACAACCTCAAGTACTACATCCTCATCTTCATGCTGGTGACCGCTGCGTTCGGGAGCCTGCAGGTCGGCCTCATGGACCCGATCTGCGTGGTCGTCCGCTCGTTCTCGACCAGCCTCTTCCCTGCGGCTCACGAGCTCTGGCCGGGCCTCTACCCCCAGGTGAACTTCAACTGGGGCTGGGTCATCGGCGGTCTCATGATCGCCATCCTCATCGCCAACCGCGTCATCCCCCGTTTCTGGTGCCGCGCGCTCTGCCCGCTCGGCGCGCTGCTCGGCGTCTTCTCGCGCTTCAGCCTCTTCCGCATCCATCGGAACCTCGACAACTGCACCAACTGCAACAAGTGCGTCGAGGCCTGCGACGGCGCCGCGGAGCCCCAGGCCACGACCAAGCAGTCCGAGTGCCTCATGTGCATGAACTGCATCGCCGAATGCCCCCACGACGCGCTCAGCTACGCCTTCATGCCGCCGAAGGAGGGCAGCGAAGACTTCGTTCAGCTCGACCGCCGCATGGCCCTCGGCTCCGTCATCGCGGGCGCCGCCTGGCTGCCGCTGAACCGGGCCAGCCACCTGAACGCACGCGAAGAGGGGCTCCCAAAGGCCTACGATCCGAAGCTGATTCGGCCGCCGGGCAGCCTCCCCGAGGACCAGTTCCTCGCCGCCTGCATCAAGTGCGACGAGTGCATCAAGGTCTGCCCGACCAACGTCCTGCAGCCGGCTGGCTTCGAAGCCGGCCTCGAGGGGATCTGGACCCCCGTCGCCGTCTACCGCCTCGGCAATTGCCTCCAGCGCTGCAACCTGTGCGGCGACGTGTGCCCGACCGGCGCCATCACGAAGTTCTCGATCAAAGATCGCATCGGCTCGCCCGAGGCGGAGGAGCGCCCCATCCGAGCTGGGACGGCCTTCTACGACCATGGTCGCTGCCTGCCCTGGTCGATGGACACGCACTGCGTGAAGTGCGAGGAGTTCTGCCCGACCTCCCCGAAGGCCATCTGGTCGCTCGAAGTGACCAAGGTCGACCGCAACGGCAACACCATCACGCTCCAGCAGCCGCGCGTCGACATCGACAAATGCATCGGCTGTGGCTCCTGCGAGTGGGCGTGCCCCATCAGTGAGCCCGCGGTGTACGTCACCAACGCGCACGAATCGCGCGCCGCCAACAAGCGACTGAAGCTCATCGGTTGAGTCGGAACCTCCATTGTCCGATGACGACGCGATGAAAAATGCGACTTATCCACAGGCCCGCACTAGTCTCTATCCCATGCTGGTCATCTACGTCGGAGAGAACGAAGACGAGTGTGGCGTGGTGGCCGACCGGCTCACCCTCTCGCGCTCACCCTTGAGGCTCCTGTGGGCGCCCCGAGCCGGCGACGCCGTGACCTTCGATGGGCCCAAGGACGTCGTCGTCGTCATTGGCTCCGACATCGCCCCGTACGAGCGACTGCGGCTCATGACGTGGCTAGCCCTCGAGCCGACCATCTCGGTCGTCGCCATCGGTGACGTGACGACCCGTAGCTTGGGCGCGCCCGTCTGCACCATCTCCAACTTCGGACCCCGCATGCTGGTCGAAGTGGCGCGACCCGTCCCTCCACCCAAGCTGGCGTTCGCCGCATAGCGGTGGCTCAGGGCCACCTGGGCGGCCCCGCACCGCGACGAGAGGTGTCAGTGAACGATCTCAACCCCTTCTCGAGCGGCCCCCCGGACGACTGGAACGCCTACCGCCGTTTCCCCTATCTGCTGGCGCGCCTCGCGTTCGTCGTGGCCATCCTGCTCCTCGTCTACGTGACGTTGCAGAAGGCGGCCGGCGTCCTCTCGATGATCTTCGCGAGCACCCTCCTCGCTTACGTCCTCGACCCTGTCGTGGACCGCATGGAGCGCTGGCGCATCCCCCGGACCACCGCCATCGTGCTCCTCATGATCGGCGCCGTGCTCATCACGGTCGTGTTCGCGGTCTGGATGATCCCGACCATCGTGCGAGAGTTCTCGGAAGTCGGCGCCCGAGTCCGGCAAGCGCTCAAAGGCGACCCGATGACCTGGGTCCATTGGGCCGAACAACAGATCGGCGTCACGCTCGACAAGGAGCTCGTCGCGGACCTCAAGGGCCGTCTCGAAGAAGCGCTGCCGACCATTTTGGGCCACGTCGGCGAGTTCCTCCAAGGGGCTGCCGAGAAGACGATGGGCGTCGTCGGCTGGCTCTTGAACATCGTGATGATCCCGGTCTTCACCTTCTACTTCCTCAGAGACTTCGATGTGTTCCGCGCTTGGGTCGTCGACGTCATCCCTCTGAAGTACAAGGACGCCGTCGTGGGCCGTGGCCGCCGTATCGACGGTGTCGTGGGCGACTGGCTGCGCGGCCAGGTGCAGGTGGCGCTGCTGCTCGCCCTCATCTACGCGACGGGGCTCGCTATCGTGGGCATCCCTATCGCCATCCCCATCGGCATCCTGGCCGGCATCCTCAGCGTTGTCCCCTACTTGGGCTTCGCCTTCGGCTTCGGGCTTGCGCTGCTCATGGCGCTCCTCGACTGGACCGGCATCGGGCGCGTCATCGGCGTCTCCGTGGTGTTCGTCGTGGCTCAGATCCTCGAAGGCTATGTCCTCACCCCGAAGATCGTGGGTGAGAAGGTCGGCCTCTCCGCCGTGGCCGTGATCATCGTGCTGCTCCTCGGCGGCGAGCTCTTCGGGCTCCTCGGCTTCATGTTGGCCGTGCCCATCGCCGGCGTCGTCAAGACCATCCTCGTCGAGCTCCTCGACTGGTATCGTTCGAGCGAAGCCTATCTCGGCCGGCACCGACCGAAGGAAGACGGGAACGCGCTGTGAGTCGTCGTATCGAGACCCTGACCATCGCGATCGCACTCGGTGCGTCGAGCCTCACGGGTTGTTCCGAAGACGCCACGTCGGCCGCCGCTGACACGGCGGCGCCCGCTCCAGACGACACCGTTGAGTCCACCCATACCGAGGTGAACGACGACCCAGGCGAACCCGTCGACGTCACGCAAGATGCTGATCTCGAAGGTGATATCGCCCCACCGCCCGACCTGTCGGAGGGGCCCGACGTCCAAGCGAACGTGGACGTCCCGGACTTCCCGACAGCCCCCGAAGCCCTCGGCGGCGACCGGCCCGCTCGCTACGTGCTACCGGACGACTACGATCCCACGAAGAGCTGGCCCGTCATGCTCGTCCTCCACGGCTACGGCGCGACCGGCTTCATCGAGGACGCCTACCTCGGCATCAGCGCGGAGGCCCGCACTCGCGGCGTCATCGCCATCATCCCCGACGGGACCGTGGACATCGAAGGCAGCCCGTTCTGGAACGCCACCGACGCGTGCTGCGACTTCGGCAAGACCGGCGTCGACGACGTGGCCTACCTGACCGGGCTCCTCGACGAAGCCGCCACCTACTGGAACATCGACGCGACCCGCACCTACTCGCTGGGCCACTCGAACGGCGGCTTCATGTCCTACCGCCTCGCTTGCGAACACGGTGAGCGCTTCGCCGGCATCGTCGTACTCGCAGGCGCGATGTGGAAAGACGGCTCGAAGTGCCCCGACACCGGCAAGGTCGGTGTATTGCACGTGCACGGTACGGACGACGACACCATCCCCTACCTCGGCAAGTCCAACATGCCGGCCGCCGTCGAGTCCGCGGCCTTCTGGGCCGCCCGAAATGGCTGCGCCGCCGAGAAGACGACCGCGGACCCACTCGACCTCGACACCGAGATCGCCGGGAGCGAGACTCAGGTCGAGGTCTTCGACGGCTGCCCCGACGGCGCTGAAGCGGCCCTCTGGACGATGGAGCCCGGCACCCACATTCCATCCTTCTCGGGCCTCTTCGCCAAGAAGGCCCTCGACTTCCTCCTGGCACAAAGCCAGCCGTGATGCGCCCGAGTCACTGCTGACCTTGCCGCCGCTCGGCGCCCGTGGTATCCGCCCGGCCGGCCCGAGGGGTCAGGAAGCCGGTGAGACGCCGGCGCTGCCCCCGCAACTGTATTCGGCCACGAGCTTACGCAGCTCCCTCCTCCGGTGGGGGCGACCACTGGCGTGAAGAACGCTGGGAAGGTGCGTGAGCGAGGTCATGAGCCGATAGCCAGGATACTGCTCCTCGGGTTGGGTGCGGAGCGCGT
>JADMJS010000282.1 GCA_018780435.1 Myxococcales bacterium | reverse complement strand
TCATCTTCCCCTTCGGCACCTGGAACGTCGTCCGTCACCACGCCGCCGTCGTCTCGGTGCCGGCCCCGAACTTCCGCCGCTAGCGTCGCCCGACGAGTGCGGATTTCGGCGGCCGACGGGGCCCGGTGGGAGGAGTGCGCGTGCAGCCATAAACAATGACTTTTCGTACGTACAATCTACCTAAAAATGATCTACTCGACATCGAGCCGATCCACGACCGCCCGCCTCGGTCCGCCTCCGACCAGCGATTCGAAGCACTACTGTCAGTGGATTCGAAGACCGAAGTTGCACTAGCCCGAAGCTGCACCAGCCCGAAGCTGCACCCGAGCTGCACCAGCCGGAAGCTCGCGTGGCTCGCGGATCAGGTCCCCCGTATTTAGCGTTAGCCACGTTGACATGAAAATGAATTCATGTTGCTCTGCCTGACATGAAAGCCAGGCCCTACGTGCAGGGGCGCCGCGCAGAGGCGGCCGCCCAGACCGCGACCCGAATCCTCGAGGCGGCGACCTCGTGTTTCCTGGAGAGTGGGGACACGCCCACGCTGGAGAGGGTGGCTGAGCGGGCCGGGGTCACGGTGCAGACCGTCCTGCGCCGGTTCGGGTCCAAGGAGGGGCTGCAGGCCGCTGCGTTCGAGGACTACCGGCGGCGCGTGGTCGACCAGCGTGACGACGCCGCGGTCGGGGACATCGGCGGGGCCGTCGAGAACCTCGGGCGGCACTATGCCGAATGCGCGAGCGTCGCCCTTCGCCTGCTCGCACTCGACGGCACGAGCCCGTCGGCGACCGCGGCGGCCAACGAGGGCCGCGCCGTACACCGGGCGTGGGTGGAGCGGGTGTTCGCGCCGCTCGTGGCGCACCTCGACGCGAGCGATCGGGAGCGGCGAGTCGTGCAAGCGGTCGTGGCGACCGATGTGTACGTCTGGAAGCTCCTCCACCGGGATCTCGGCCTGTCACGCGCCGAGACGGAGTCGATGATCGTCGACCTCCTTCACCGAATCTTCACGTCGCCGTAGCCACCGCGGAGGCGCCCGAATGTCCACGGTCCTCGTCTATACCTCCCCCGCCCGCGGCCACCTGTATCCGCTCCTGCCGACGTTGCTGGAGCTGAAGGCGCGAGGACATCGGGTCCACGTGCGCACGCTGTCGGGGGAGGTCGCGGGGCTCCTGCGGCTCGGGATTGAGGCCTCGCCGATCCTGCCGTCGATCGAGGGCACGGAGCTCGACGACTGGAAGGCCAAGAGCCCGCTGCAGGCGGTGGGGCGGACGTTCACGACGTGGCTGGAGCGTGCCGCGCATGAGGTGGCCGACCTCCGCGCGGCAATCGCGGCCTGCGCGCCCGACGTCCTCTACGTCGACGTGAATGCGTGGGGCGCCCTCGCCGCCGCCGAGGCGTCCGGGCTACCGTTTGCGGTCTTCTCGCCGTACTTCTTGAATGTTCGGGCGAAGGGACGTCCCCCGTTCGGCTTGGGGCTCATGCCGACCACTGGGGTCTTCGGCCGGATTCGAGACGCGGTGGTCCGGGCGGTGGCCGGTATCGCCACCCGGCCGTACCTCCGGCGGCTCAACGCCTTGCGACGCGGTCTCGGGCTCCCGAGTCTCGCCAGCTTCGAACAGCTGACTTCACCGGCGGATCGGGTCATCGCCTACACTGCCGAGCCGTTCGAGTACGGACATGGCGGCTGGCCGGACAACGTTCGGTTCGTAGGCCCGGGGATCTGGGAGCCGCCGGCCGCGGATGAGCTTCCGGGCACGCGCGCCCTCGTGCTCGTGACCTGCTCGACTGAGTTCCAGGACGACGGGGCGCTGATCGCGACGGCGCTTGCCGCCCTCGAGGCCGAGGACGTCGACGTCGTCGCCACCACGGCCGCGCTCGACCCCATTCAGTTCCGTGCCCCTGCGAACGCCACGGTGCTGCGCTATGCGGCCCACGGCCCGCTCCTCCGCCGGGCTGTTGCGGTGATCTGCCACGGGGGGATGGGGATCACCCAGAAGGCCCTCGCAGCCGGTGTTCCCGTGTGCGTGGTGCCGTTTGGTCGCGACCAGTTCGACGTGGGGAGACACGTCGAGCACGCCGGGGCGGGCGTCACCCTGACTCGAGCTCGGCTCAGCGCTCAAGCCCTCCGTGACGCGGTGCACCGCACCCGCTCGTTGCGTGCCGGGGCGGAGCGGGTGGCCCGAGCGTTTGCCGCCTCGGGCGGCGCCGCGTCCGCCGCAGACGTCATCGACGAGCTGTTCACCCCCCGAATGCGCACCAGCACCGCCTGACCCCGTTCACGTCGCACGCCAGCACAGCCTTCCCACCCCGTCCCCGAGAGGTCCCGATGTCCCTGAAGCTCAATTCCATCGTCCTCGCATCGCTCGTCCTGCTCGGCTGCGGAGCGAACGCCTCCGTTCGCACGGAGGAAGCCGATGGTGACGACGCGCAGAACAGCTCGGAGGCCGACAGCCGCGCCGACGCAAGCCCAGGCGATATCGAGCCCGGAGGCGACACCGCCGCGCCGCCGATCGAGGTCCCCGCGGACAACGTCACCCACGCGCTCGCAGACTGCCTGGGTCACTACAAGGTCCCTGAGGAGTTCCCGAACCAGATGGTGGAGGGCAATGAGCTCCAGCGGTACACGCTCAGCGACCCGGAGGCCGTGTGCAACGACGGCACGCGCGCCGTCATGTACGTTCGTGGCTACACCGACGCCGCGCTGGCGGATACGTGGTCCATTCACCTGCAAGGGGGCGGAGGCTGTGGCAGCTACGTCTCGTGCGCCCTCCGCTGGTGCGGGCGCGGCCAGTATGACTCGTCCAAGATGTCGTCGCGGAACCTGCCACTGAACGTCGCCGGCTTCGGCATCTACGACGACAAGACGGTCAACTTCCTGGCCGGCGCCAACCAGGTGTTCTTCTACTACTGCTCGTCGGACGCTTGGCGCGGCGAAGGAAGCGCGGCCTATGCGCCCGGGGATCTCGAGCTCCCCGCCGAGGTCCCGGAAGCGCTCCCGGGGGAGCTCCCCGACTACAGCGTGTTTCGACGCGGTCACACGATCCTGGCATCGGGGCTCGACGAGCTGACGGACGGGCTCGTGGCCGACGACGGGGAGGTCCTCCCCGCGCTCGACGACGCCAGCTTCGTGGTGTTCAGCGGCACGTCGGGCGGATCGGCCGGCGCCAGGGCCAACGCAGACTACGTTCGAGAGCGGCTCTCGGCCAAGGGGGCGGAGGTGGTCGCCGTCTTCGACGCCGCTCACGTCCCCCTGTCCACGGGCCTCTCGGAGCCCTACGCCACGGCGCTCGACGATGCCAAGGAGGTGGGTTGGCTGCAGTCCCAGGCAACCGACGACACCCTCCCCTTCATGGACGCGACCTGCTGGGCCCACCTCGGCGGGACCGCAAATGAGGGTGCCTGCTATGACGTCGACTATCTCATGCTGAACCACATCACGACGCCGTTCTTCGTACGCCAGGATCTGAGCGACGAGGGAGGCCTGGCTGAATCGGTCGGCCTCCCCGAAGACGAGTTCGAGGCGGCCACCATCGCGACGCTCCGCGCGCTCGCCACCCTCCGGGAGAGCGCGGTCGAGGGCAAGGACATCACCGTCGTTCCCGGCGCGTACGGACCGAACTGCGCCCAGCACGTCGCGCTCGAGTCGACGACGTGGTGGGCCGTGGGCACCGTCGAGGATGACGCCGGGGCCCTGTGGACCTTCGAAGAGGCCGTCAGCGCATGGCGTGACGGGGCTGCGGTGGCGATCGTGGATGGGCCGACCGCCGGGCCCGGGAACGGCCCCGGCTCGGTCTGCCCAGCGCACGAAGACTAGGCCCGAGCTCCGTTTTCGAGCCAGCAAGTCCTTGAAATCACGTGAAGCGACCTCATGGCAACCAGAAGCCTCTTCAGTGATTTCAATAACTTGCCAGGGAGCAACGAAACTCCAGACTAGGCGTGAGGGATCAGGAATGGCGCAGGTCAGACGCGTCGCGCGGTCTCTATCGCGGCGACGTCGATCGTGCGCATCGGTATCATCGCCTCGAAGACGCGTCTGCTGCGGGCGCGGTCGGAGTCCGCGCGGCCGTCGGCGTAACGGCCGTCTAGGAGGGTGCTGATTTTCGGACCGAGCAGGCCAAAGCGATTCCCCACGGGGGCAAGGAAGATGTCGAGAAACGCCCGGAGCGTACCCAAAGGTACGTGAGGACGTATCGCAGACATCTGACGCCGCACCCGTGGGGAAGCGCGAAGGCATGCGACGGGAGAAAATCAGCACCCTCCTAGGTGGAGGCTGAGCTCGTACTGCACTCGGATCTCATTGGTGTTTTCGCCTTCGCGCGCGCCGAAATCGGCGTGGTAGGCGACCATGAAGTGGCGCAGGAGGTGGCGGAGTGCTCGAACATGCGCGGTGCGCGGCCGCATCAATCCATCCGCGGCGCCGCCACAACCGGTCTCTCGGGGTCGAATTAGACCGCGGAAGGCACCCGCTGGCCGAGTAGATGTCGTCCACAGCCCGCGCGGTCAGCCACTCCGGTCGGGCCATGACTCGATTCGCAGTCTAACCAACGGGGGTCATCGGGGAGCGCGATCGAGCACCCACCACCGCCAGCTCACCGGGTGCATGGCGAAGTCGAGCGTCAGGCGATCGCCCGACACGCAGAAGGTCGCGGCCGACTCGCCCAGCTTCAGCGACTGCCCGTCAATCGTGACCGGGAGGGTCTCGACCGCGGGCTCCGGTTCTGTCGAGCCGGTGCAGACGCACGTGCCGGGCTCGTAGACGCACGTGAGCTTCGGGCTCCCCATCGCAGCGCACGCCGCCTCCGCGCCGGCGGCCTCGGGCTTCACCGCCTGAACGCAGGCCGAGGAGAACCGGTACATCGGAGTGATCGAGGTGACCGTGTCCAGCGTCGCTTCCGTCGCCGAGAAGACGATCGTGCCGGAGCGGACGAACGGACAGGCGCGCTCCGTGTCCGTACAGGCGGGATCGTCGAACGGGTTTTCGCAGAGCGCGGCGGCGGCTTCAGGATCGTCGGGGCAGAACTCTGCGACGGTCCAAGTGCCGAGGATGTCCCCGCCGCATGGGTCGCCGTCGATGACCGGGCAAGCGCCTGCAGAGGGCGCGGTGTCGCTGGAGTCGTCCGCGTCGGGTGATTCGACGTCGGGACCGCCGAGCGTGTCGCCCGCAGCGACGTCGGCCATGGGCACGTCATCGGGGGCGGTCGTGTCGGCCGCCGCCATCGCATCTTCGCTCTTGGAGACGTCGGCGACGGAGACCGTGGCAGGCGAGGGGTTCGGTTCGAGGGAGCACCCGCCCGAGGCCAGGACCGCGAGGGCCAGGAGCCGGAGTGACCACCCCGGGATCGCATGGGAGCGCTTCGTCATCGGCGCAGCATACATCGGTCCCGGACTCGTCAGCGCGGATAAGGGAAGTCTGGTGTCGGCGTGGAGGGCTCCGTGTCGTGGAACCGCCTGAGATCGAGCTCCAGCACGGTCGGCGACACCTCCCTCAGGACGTCGACGTGGCGCGCGCCGAAGAGCACGTCACCCACGAAGTACTGGTAGCTGGCATGCACGGTCTGCATCGTGATGTCGTCGATCCCGACCAGCATGACCTGGATCTCCGACTCCGCGGCGGCGAACGCCTCGGCCGTCGTGCCGAAGAGCGGGCTCTTGGCGTCGATCTGATGGAGCACGGTCCATGACCGGGCGAGCGACAAGGATCGGTCGCGGAGCAGCTCCAGATCGAGCAGCCGGTAGAACTGCCCGCCCTCGCGTATCTGCTCGGTCCGGGACAGCACGACCCGGATCCGCGCGTCGACGATGAGGTTGCCCCGCTCGTTTCCGAGCCGAAACGCGAGGGTCGGGACACCATTCATCGGGGCGATCGTGACCTGCCGGGAGAACATGATCCGCGCCGTCGAGCGAGAGAACTTCGCAAACATGAGCCCCGTCGCGAGCGCCGTGAACATCAGGCCGGTCAGCGACTCGAGCACGACGATGAGGTTCGCCGCGGTCGAGACCGGGGCCATCCCGCCATACCCGATGGTCCCCATGGTCTGAACGCTGAAGAAGAAGACGTCCGCGAAGGAGCCCGGTGCCGCGTTCGCCACGCCGCCCGTCCAGAGATAGAGCAGCGCAAACATCGCGTTCGCGAAGAGGAATGCCCCGGCGAGCACTGCGGCGGTCGCCCACCAGGAGCGCCTCAGCAACGCGTGGTAGAAGTCGCGCAGGGGGGTCGCCCGCGCTCCAATGACATGGATCGCGTAGTCCGCCCCGGGCGTCTTCTGGATAATCGGTGGTCGGGTCACGCAGCGAGTCTCGGGTCTGTCCGGCCCCGTTGCAAGTCGACGGGACACCGCGGAGCCGGCTCGGAGAGAGCGCCTCAGTCGTCCGCGAGAGCAGCGGCGGCGTCGGGCAAGGCGAGGTTGAGCTGACTGGGTCCACGACGACGGCACGTGGCTCAACCGCGAGACGATTCATCGTGAGGACGGCTCGCTACTGGCGACCCTTCCTGGACGCCGAACCTACGACGCGGTCTTCGGCACGTCCGGTGGAATCCTTGCATCTGTGGACGTGGAGGGCGAGGAGCGGTTGCTCGCGGTCGACACCACGACCGCCAAATGGCGTGTGCTCGTGAGCGCCCCGGAGTTGCGCTTTGAGCTCGATGCCCGCGGCCAGCGCATCGCCTGGCAATTGACGACCTATCCGGACACCTCGTTTTGGGCCGGCGCGCTGCCGATCCCCAAGGTCTCAGGGAGGCGCTGACCCTCGGTTGAGCCATCCGGCCAGCGGCCGCAGTTCCTCCGGGCGCGACCACATTGTCGAAGCGCCCATGAAGCGAGCTTCGCCCCCCTCCCCATGCGCGGTGCTCCAGGATCTATCTTCCGAACGCTGAGTCGAGCGGAGGACCGCCTTCCCTCGACGCGGTCGACGGTGACTATGACCTTGAGGGGCGCCTTGCCGCCGCCGAGGTCGATGGTGCCGCTGAAGGGGGTGGGGAGCTGGCTGGGCCCGGCCGCCTGCGGCCAGTCCGGCCGTGTGTGGGTTCGTTGAGCTCAGCGATATCTTCCCGGGACTACTTCGGAGCGTCCGGCGCGGCAGGGGCGGCCGGCACTTCGGGAGGCGCGGCGGGTGCCTCGACGGGCGCAGCCGGTGCTTCGGTCGGCGCGGCGGGCGCCGCCTCCGCGGCAGGCGCTCTCAGCGCGTCGAGCTCGGCCTCGAGCTTCGACACCGCCTCCTGTTCGGTCGAGCTGGCCGCTTGCGCTTTGGCGATTTCCGACATGCCGGCGGTGAAGGCCTCTGCGAGCGCCTTGCTGGCCGCAGCGACCGTCGCTGCGCCGTAGTACTGCCCGCCTTCGATGACGATCGTGCCGTCGACCACTCGTGCGTTCAGGGCCATGGCGCCGACGATCTTGGCGACCGCCGAGGCCAGTGCGCTATCGGCCGCCGAGGCGGCTGCCGCGGCGACCTGAGCTTTCGCGCGCGCCGCGGCGATCTCGGCGCGTTTGGCTTTGATGGCCTCGGACTCATCCGGCTGGAGCGCCTCGGGCGCGGCCGGGGCGTCCTTCGGGCGGGAGGAGGCCACGATGACCTGTGAGTCGATGGCGAAGCTGCCGAGGCGATCGTCGGCACCGAGGATCGCCGCGATGCCCGGGTTCGCGGGGACCGTCTGCGTGAAGCTCGGTCCAGCCGGCGCGAAGCCCGGGCCACCGCCCACGAGCACGGCGCCGCCGGCGACGGTGACGGAGAACGCGGGGAGCGCACCGGCCGCCGCGACCGCGTAGGTGCCGGCACCGTCGCCGCGCGTGAGCAGCCCCTTGTCGGCGAGCGTGCCGAGGAGCGTATTCACTGCGGCTTCGTCCTTTACACCAGCGTGAAATGCGACGCCGATGGGCGGTTCGGCACCGTCCGCCGCCGCGAGGTCGCTCGGAATCGTCAGCGAGTAGGCGAGATCACCGGTCAGGTGATCCTTGAGGAGTGCTGCTAGGTCGAGGCCGGTCGCTTCTTTGAGCCGTTCGAGGTCACGGCTCACGTCGAGGCCTTCGGTGACCGCCTGGTAGTTCGTGGGATCGGACATCACGGCCGGATCGACGTGGAGGGCGACGTAGAAGTCCGGCGCCTCGGTGAGCGCGCCGAGGAGCGCGTTTTTCGGACCGGACTTCACGCCGCGCTTCAGCAGCGACGTGTCTGCGACGGTGATCAGACCCTTCATCTTGATGGCCCCGGCGTCGAGATCGATGCCGCCCGTCAGGTCTTGAAGCCCGAAGGCCGTCGGGAGGATCAGGGGATGCTGGGGGTTGATCGCGCCGAGCATCGGGGAAAGCCGAACCCAGAAGCCCACGTCCTTTCCGGCGCCGAGCGCTTTCGCAGCGGCGACTGCGGGCCCCGCCGACATAGCGTCTTCCGGTTTCAGGGTCGTGAGCCGCGTCAGGATGTCTCCGTGTTCACCCGCGACCGCGATGGCGTACTTGCCATGGAGCAGAATCGTGAACTTGCCGCCCGAGAACGTGAACGCGGTCGCTTCACCGACCTTCGACTCGGTCGGATCGCCTGGACTCCATACCATGTCGGCGGCCATCTTCTTGACGGCCGCGGCGGCCAGTGTCGGATCGGTCACGCCGAAGTACGTCAGCGTCAGGCCCGACTCAGAAGCGATGACCCAACCGACGGGAGCCTGCAGGTCGAGACCAGCGGCGGTCCAGGCCGCAGGATCGAGGAGGCTGAAGCCGAAGAGCGCCTTGATCCCGTCTCGGTACTCCTGGCCGGGCTTGCCGAGCGCGGCCATGACGCCGGGCTCGTCCATGGCTTCGAAGAGCGCCGCTGGGGCGCGGAACCCGACGACCATGAGCGCATTATTGGGCACTGCCGCGAGGAACGGGGCCGTGGCCAGCACGGACGCATCCGCCGCGACCGGTTCGGCGGCAGGAGGGGCGGCCTGTTCGGTTGGTGCCGCAGCGGTCGGTGCAGGGGCGGTGGGTGCCGGCGCCGTGGGTGCCGGCGATGGATCGGCGGGAGTGGACTTCGGGTCGGCGGACGCTGGGGCTTCGGTCTTGGGCGCGGCCACCGGCGCGGGCGCTGCGGCCGCCGGCGGATCCTTCTTGCACCCGGCGCCGAAGACGGCACCAGCGATGACCAAGTTGCGCGCAATGCGGCCGGGGCGGGCAGCGTGCGAAGAATCGAAGCGAATGAAGCGGGTCGTCACGGTCGGTCTCCTTGGGCGATGAGGTGCGCTGCCAATCAGGCCGCGGCGCATTTGTCGCGCTCGATGATGCGGCGGCATCGAACGATGAGGATGGGGCTGATGAGCGTCGTCGCGCCGATGATGGCCCACATGAGCTGAGGTTGGCGCTGTCCGGTCTCGGGGCAGTACGCCGACAGCAACGCACCGGAGATACCGCCCACGGCCATCTTTGCAAAGAACATAGGGACTTGAGAGTGGCTCAAGTAAGACGCCTCGCGGCCCGGCGGCGCGATTGTCGCCGTGTACTCGTGGAGCCGAGGCCACCCGATGCAGCAGATCGGATCTTCGATTGAGTTTGCCAGTCAGACCGAGCGAGGCGCGGGCTGGGGGGATCGGCGGAAAGGCTGGCAAGGCGGCCCTCTCGGCGCCCTGTGCTGGGGCAGGTGGCCGAATACGATGATGTCACCCGAATCCGAAGGATTTGGGCGCGCCCGCCACAAGCTGTATCGCGTTCGATTACTCCGTGACGGCGACGAATCTAAAGGATCCTCCGCGGCAGTGCTTTCAACACATCAGTAACACATCGTATATCAATAAAGCATTTACAGACACAAAGGTAAGTCTTGGTCACGCGGGTCGGTCGCGGCCACCACCGTCGAGGGCGTGTAGGCAAGGAGCGTCCTCGACGGCGTCCCGAACATGGACGTGCACGGGGCCAGAGCCGCGCTCCTCACGCCGTGCGACTACGGCTTCGCCCGGGCCAAACTCGAGAACGGACGGGCTCAGAAGCGCCAACGGTAGAAGAGATCGAGGGCGCCCGCGCGGCCGTCGGCGTAACGGCCGTCGAGGTGGAGGCGGCGCGTGAGCTCGTACTGCACAACGACGTCGTTCAGGACGAGCCCTTCGGCGAGTGTCCCTTCGACGGAGCCGACCTCGACGTTGCCCGGGACACTGTCGTTGACGAACGTCAGGGCCTCTTCGACGGCGAGCCGCGTGCCATAGCCGGTCCAGAGGACGACGGCGGCGAGCCCGAGCGCGACGACGACGAGGCCGAGAGCGATCCGGACCGCCCATCGAAACGCGCGGCGGCCACGACAGAGCGGGCGCTTGGCGGGACGCGCCTTCGGGGTGGTGCTCGGCTGCGGAGCGGCGGTCTCGTTCGAGGTCATCAGAAGGCCTGCCCGAGGCTCAGGTGGAAGCTGAGCGTGACGTCGTCCGGATCGGAGACGAGGATCCCGAGATCGGCCCGGATGGGACCGATGATGGAGAAATAGCGGAGGCCAGGGCCGACCGTGTACTCGAGCTCACCGAGGTCGACGTCATCGGGCGTGCCCCAGACCTGCCCGGCGTCGAAGAAGGCGACCAGGCCGAGACTCCACGGGAGGTAGAAGCGCAGCTCGGCGCTCATCACGTCCTTGACTTCACCGCTGGGGATGTCGACGAAGGTCGCGCCGGCGGGGCACTGGCCGCGAGCGCCGAGGACGTACTCCGACGTGGCTTCATCGAAGCAGAGGACGGGGTGCGGCTCCACTTCCCCTGGATTTCGGCCTTCGTAGCGGTCTCGTTGCCCCTGGTGTCGGGCGTCGCAGGCGACATCGTCTGTCTCGCCTTTGGCGTCACCTCGGCGTGGCGGCCCGAGCTCGACGAACCCTGAACGTGGTCGAGGCGTTCTGGCCGCGTCAGGGCGTCGCGACGGGCCGGGCTAGCCGGTAGAGCACATGGCGACGTAGCGCATGTCCTTCGGGCAACGACGGGTGGTCGAACTCGCCTTCGAAGTGCATCCCGGCCCGCTCCATGACCCGTACCGATCGGACATTGGCCGGCACCGTGAAGGACACGATCTCGTCGAGACCCAGCGCGTCGAAGCCGAAGTCGAGCGCCGCGAGCGCACCTTCGGTGGCGTAGCCGTGGCCCCAGCACTCGCGCATGAGCCGCCAACCGACCTCGACGCAGGGCGTGAACGGGGCGACGAAGCGCGGCACCGCCAAACCCACAAAGCCCGCAAAGCGCGTAATTCCAGGCACTTCGATGACCCAGAGCCCGAAGCCGCGTTCGTCCCAGTGGGTCTCGATACGCGCGCACACAGCGTCGGACTCCTCGCGCGTGAGGGTCCCTGGGAGGAACTCACAGACGTCGGGGTCCGCGTTCAGGTGGGCGAAGGGGGCCCGGTCGTCGGGCTCCCAGCGGCGGAGCACGAGGCGTTCGGTGCGGAGTATGGCGCTTCGGTTCATTGGCTCAGCTCCGGGTGACTCGGTCACCGAGATCCGCGAGAGGGCAGTCCTCACGATCGCGTTCTGGCAACCATCGCGCCATCAGCAGATCGTCGGCGAAGCCGCCATCGTCGAGCGCGATGAAGCCGCGGCGTACACCTTCGGTGATGAAGCCGAGGCTCTCGTAGAGCGCGATGGCGCGCAGGTTGTCGGCTCGCACACAGAGTTCGAGGCGACGGAGGCTGTGGGCGCGAGCGTGCCCGATGAGCTCAACCATGAGCGCCCGTCCGAGGCCCTTCCCTTGCCAGTCGGGGTGAACGCCGAGGGACAGGAGTCCCACGTGTGCACAACGACGCGGCGAGAGCACGCGGAGCTCCGCGGCGCCGACCGTGTCCGCGTCCACCTTGGCGAGTAGGCAGATAGTTCCGTTCGGGGCTGCCTCGGTGAGGGTCGCGAGCCGTTCGGCTTCGGCGGCCTCCGAACGGACCTGCTCTTCCGAGATGACCATGCCGCGACCGTCGCGAACGAGCGCAAGGTCGAGCGCGGTGAGGCCAGCCGCGTCGTCGGAGGTGGCCGGGACCAAGCGCCACGGTTGGCGGCGCATGTCGGCGGCATCAGGAGACTCGTCCGTCATTCGCCAATCGTCGCAAGGAACATGTCCGCGATACCGGCATGGCCTGCCGCGCTCGGGTGCATGCAGGTGATGTCGAGCCAGAGGCTGGTCCCGGGCCCGCGATAGCAGCGCCCCTCCGGGTTGTCGTTCATGTGACCATGTCCGCAGGTCAGCTCCCCGAAGAAGGCCATGTCCGTCTTCGTCTCGACCGCGATGCGCATGTACTCGCCCGCCATCCATGTCGCCATCGCGACGAAGTCCGGATCGATGAGCGCGGTGTCCATTCCGATGAGGTTCGCGCCCGGACAGGACGCCAGATCGTTCCCGGAGTCGGTGTCGGTGAACTCGTAGGTATTGCCGAAGACGACGTAGACCCCGTTCGGGAAACGCGTCGGGTCGTCCACGAGCCAATGAATCGAGTCGTCGAGATCCTGCACGGCCTTCTCGGCGAGGAGCCAGAGGTCCGCCACCGGCACCCCCGACACGAGGTCTTGGGCCCACGAGAAGAGGTCGTTTCCGCCCGCCGTCATGACCACGAGCGTGCGCTTCTGTCGCTCCGCTTCGGGATTGCAAGTGATGAGCTGTTCATGCGGCTTGTCCGTGAGGTCATCGGTGCGCGCGCCCCACTTGGCGCACGACCAGAAGTCCCCGGACGCTTGGGCATAGGTCACGCCGTTCACGAGATCGACGTTCTCCCACGCGGCGTCCGGCGCCGTGAGCCCGAAGGTGGTCGCGAGCGACTTGGCCATAACGACGCGATACCACTCGGTCGGGAGCGTCGGCGGCGTACCGACGGTGATGGAGTCGCCCACGAAGACGACGCGCTCGACCCCCTGAATGTCCTGATGATTCGTGCCTTTGCAGTGCGATCCGACCACGGGCGCGTACCCGTCGTAGTCCACGGTCGGGACTCCGGACGACGGGAACTGGCCCTGAAAGCAGCTCGCGAAGGTCATGGGTCCGGGAGGACCCACATCGATCGGAGGCGAGACATCAGGGGCCACGTCGGGTGGCGCGGGGACATCGACGGCGACTACGTCTGGATCCATGGCTTCGATGTCGCCTTCGCGCGTGTCCACGGGGGCCGTGACGTCCATCGGCGGCTCGATGTCGCGCTCCTCCGAGGAGTCCACCGGGGCGCTGATGTCCGGCTCGGGATCGGTGCTCGCGGCGTCGTCCGTGGCGTCGGGCTCGGGGCCGGTATCCGACGACGGGCTCACGTCGCTGGCGAGGTCATTCGAGGCTGAGGCGGCGTCACCGGTCGACGCGGCGTCGACATAGGTCGACCCCACTTGGAGCTCGTCTCCGCTACAGGCGGCGACTACCGCGGACACGACTACTATCCAGACCGAGTGCGTTCGCATGGGGATAAATGCTGCGCTCTCTGTGGCTCGCAGGTCAACCTCGTCCGCCGCTTGAAGACGCTTCTGCGCGCTCGGCAGGCTCCAGCCGAAACGGTCCACGAAGTAGGCGCTGACGCAGTCGTAGCCGGCCGGAGCATAGAGCTTCCGCTCTAGGGCGAGCCCGAGGTAGCGCAGCATCGCGGCCAAGGTCAGGCGCTCTCGCCGGACCATCGCGGCCAGAAGGGCGGTCACTTCGGCGTCCGAGAGCTCCTCTCGGGCGACGAGGCGGGCGAAGGGGGACGGGCGCATTGGCTGAACACTCATGGACACCTCCGATTGGGGCTGCTGAGTGGAGTGTAACACACCGTTTTCAGGGCCATTTCAGCGCATTCCGGACCCCGTCTTGAACCGTCAACGAGAGCGCCCATCCCGTCACCGCTGGGCCCTTCGGGCGACAGTCCCGGGGTCTTTCGATGTCTCGGCCTCGTTTCGGGGCGCCGCGGCCCCTCTCTGTCGGTGCCAAAACCCGTCAAGGGCAACCCTTCATTTTCTTTGAGAAAGTTTCACTGGCCGGATCCTTGAAGCCGAGCCCATCGTCCCGCGAAGTCCATGTGAACCGGTTCACACGGAGAGGTCGCTCGGGTGGGCGCTCCTGGCGACGGGGATCAGGGCGCATCTATCAGGGAGGCGCGGCCACGGCCGGCCTCCTTGGGGGAGCGTGGGTCGTGCTTGGCACCATCAAGGCCCCCCGCTCGCCGTCCTCGCCGGGCGCTGCGCCGGCCCGCCTCCGGGCGGCTCCGCGAGGGACCTTAACGGCGCCTGCGCTCGACCGGGCGGTGTCTCCTGTGAACCGGTTCAGTTGCTGGAAGCGCGCGGGGAATTATGCCGCCCGGAGAGGCCCTCACGCTCGGCCTCAAGCTGATTGTGCGTGAAGCAATGCAGCGTCAGATTCTCCGGCGTGTTCAGGCCGCCTGAACCGGTTCAAGTCCCCCGCCGCCGTCGAGCGCAGGCCCGGTCAAGTCGCCCCGACGCAGCCGCCCGGAGGCGGGCCGGCGCAGCGCCCGGCGAAGACGGCGAGCGGGGCGACTTTACTGGGCCGAGCACGACGCCACGCTCCCCCTCGGAGGCCGGCCGTGGCCCCGCCTCTCCAATCGATGCGCTTGGAACCGGGTCCGTCTGCGATCGTCACCGCGAACGAAGTCCTCACATCGTCCGTGGTCGAGTTCACACCATGAGGGGGCGGCGCGGGGCTCGTGGCCCGCGCTCATCGATCGTGGCTGGCTCGCGCCCAGTTCAGAAGGGCTATACCATCGGGGCCGAATGAAGCTCTCCACGAAGCTGCTCCTCTTGACGTCGATCGTCAGCCTCGTCGGCTTTGGCGGCCTGAGCTGGCTGAGGTTGTCGCGAAACGCACGCGAGCTCGTGAAGGCGGAGCAAGGCCGCTCGGACGCCGTCGCGGCCAGCGTCGTCATCGGCATCCAGAATGTGATGCTGACCGGGAAGGGGATCGAGGTCGTCGAGACGAGCGAGATGTCGGTCAAAGGCAACGTGAACGCGGTGAGAGTCCATCGGGTCCGGCCGGCCGGCGCGAGTTAGATCACGTCGCTGCGTGCCAGCGCCTGCTTCGTCGAGGAAAAACCATGAGCTTCAGCATCTCGATGCCCTGCTGTTTCGTTGCGTGCCTCTTGGCATCGGCCGCGTCGGCGCAGAGCTACGACGAAGTCGTGAACGCGTTCTCGCCTCAGGCCTGCGCGGGGAGCGGCTGTTGGACGAACCACCTCCGCGTCACGGACCTCGACCTCGACGACGATCTTGACGTGATCCTGGTCAACTACCCGGACTACTTCAGCGGCGAAAACGACCCGGAGCCGCTCGTCGTCTATCAAAATGACGGCGCCGGGACCTTCACCAACGTCTCGTCGACGGCCGTGGGCGACCTCGTCACGACCGCCCGACAGATCGCCGTGGGTGATGTGAACGGCGATGGCGCTCCCGACCTCTACGCGCCGTCGGGTTACGGCGGCCCTCACCTCCTGCTGATGAACGACGGCAACGGCGCCTTCTCCGACGAGGCCGCGCTGCGTTTGCCCATGTATCACCCTCAGGGCGCCGCGACGCGCTTCGGCGACGTCGACGGGGACAAGGATCTCGACCTCTTCGTATCCGACGACTACACCGTGGGCGGCCCACCTTATGGGCACCTCTGGGTGAACGACGGAGACGGGTTCTTCGTCGAGAGCGCTGGCGCGATACCAGACGCCATCGACGGCGAAGACATCATCGACCTCGAGTTCGCCGACGTGGACCGGGACTTCGACCTCGACCTCGTCGTGAGCGCCCACACCGACGGTACGGGCGCGCTGTGGCTGAACGATGGCACGGGCGTCTTCGTGGCCGGCGGCACCCTGCCACCGCCGGCCTTCTCGGCGTATCACTACAACGTCAGCGCCTGCGACATCGATGGCGACGGAGACCTCGATCTCTGGCGCGACAACCTCGGTCCACAGTTCACTGAACAGCTCCTCATCAACGACGGCGCGGGGAACTTCGTGGACGAGACCGCCGCGCGCGTGGTCGGTAACCCGGGCGCGGACGACAACGGCGTCATCTGCTACGACATCGACCAGGACGGCGATCTCGATGGCGTCGTCGTGTCGCTCGGGACCACCGAACGCCTCCTCCTGAACGACGGTACCGGCCACTTCACCTTCATTCAGGCGATCTTCCCCGGTCCAACGAACTGCTCGCTCTGGGGCGAGTTCGGCGACCTCAATGGCGACGGCCGCGCCGATCTCGTGACGGGACAAGGCGAGTGTAGCTCGGCCGACGTGCTCTACCTCGCCAACGCCGACGTCCCTGTCGACACGCTCGCTCCCACCTTTCCGGCGGTCGGGACCCTCGGAAACATCGAGGCCGGCGCGTCGCCCGTACTGCGCTTCGCCGTGCAGGACGAGACCGTGACCGACGAAGGGCCGCGGCTCGATCGTGCCTGGGTGACCCTCGATCCCGCCGCCGCCGCGACCGAGCTCGACGCGACGTATGCCGGTGGCGACCTGTTCAGCGTGACCTTCCCGGCTCTGGCCGAGGGAGAGCTGGTCTATCGAATCTGCGCGCTGGACCGCCAAGGCAACCTCGGCTGCGCCCTGGACGTCACCGTGCAAGTGGCTGGCCCGCCCGACCCGCCGGTCGACACGGACGATGACCTCGGTGGTGACGCGGACATCGTCGGTGCGGACATCGTCGAGGCGGACATCGTCGAGGCGGACACCGTCGGGGCGGACACCGTCGAGGTGGACACCGTCGGGGCGGACATCATCGAAAGTGACGCAGCCGGAGCGGACACGATCACCCTGGATGCCGTCGGCGCCGATACGTCGGGCGACGACGCGGCCGCCGCCCGGCCCGACACCGTCGTCGCCGAACCAAGCGACACGAGTACGACGGACGCTTCGACGAACACAGACACCGGGAGTAGGGCCACGTCCGGAGACGGCGGATGCAACACCACGGGTGTTGGGCACGGCGCCGGCGGGGCCGTGTGGCTGGTGGTCGTCCTTGGTTGGCTTCTGCGACGCTGCGCACGGTCGCGCGGTGGGGCCGCCTGAGGGGGATTGTTCTACGCGCGTGCGGGGGTGGTCACGAGCACGGGCAGCGTGGCGACGAGCCCCGCGCCGACACCGAGCAGCCCTCCCCACTCAAGCGCCGCACAACCGAGCCCGGACGCAGCCAACATCACAAGCCCGCCCCCGGCGGCGTAACGAGGGGGCGACGGATCTCGACGTGCGAGCAGCGCGAGGCCGACTCCCGCGAGCAACCCACCGAGCGCACACATCTGCATGCAGTTGGTGCTACAGGCGCCACCGACGCAGCAGAGATGTGTGCTCTGAACGAACCAGGGCGAGATGAGCGGGACGAGGCCGAAGAGGAGCCCCACCCGTCCCCCGCGGCCGACGGAGCGTCCGGCGTTCTGGGTGAAGGCGAATACGGCGGCGAGCGCCAGGGTTATGAGGGCCGTGAGGCCGGTCGGCGCGCCGAGCACGAGTAGCGCGAAGACGCCGAAGGGCACTGCCCAGACGCTACGAACGAGCGCCAAACGACGGCGCCCGCGCTCATACGCAGCGCGGAGAATCTCGGGCGTGCTCAGCGTGGGCTCGTGGGCCGATTGGTCAACGTTCATCATAACCATGCCCCCTAAAGACCCCGAAGAAGCGCCGTGACGCGCGCTCCAGACGTTTACGAAACGTGGCTCCTCGAATGACGTCACCGTCTCCCGAGAGGGATGCGAGGAGGGTCTCTCGATCGAGTTCGGAGAGCTGACCGAGGGCCGCTTCGGCTGCGAGCAGCAGCTCACGGGCAGCGGCGCGGTCCTCGGGACTCTCGTGCGGGTCCATGAGCCGCTCGTCCGGCAGCGCGTGGCGTGCCCTTGCGCGACGGCGATCTCGCAAGACCGACCGAACTTCGAAGGCGGCCAGCGTAATGACCCACGCGCCGCCGCTGCGATCACGATCGTAGCGGTGACACTGCTCGAAGAGCTTGATCAGCGTGCGCTGAACGATGTCGTCGCCGTCCGTGGTGAAGTCGCCGTGGCCCGACGCCAAGGACCGGCGCACAAACTGCTCCACGAGCGGCTTGGCTTCGGCGTACACGGCGTCGAAGGCCGACCGGTCCCCGTCCGCGAGGCGCGCGAGTGCGTTCGTCAGTGACGCCTTTGGCGCCCGAACGGTCGACTCGTGGTTCGCAGGCGGGGACGGGACGGTCACCCGATCACTTCGCCGCGTCTTCCTTCTTCTCGTCGCACTTGCACTCGCCTTCACACTTGCACTCGGCGCCGCCCTTGCAATCGCAAGCGCCGTCGCCCTTGCCCTTGCAGTTCTCGCCGCAGTTGCAGTCTTTCTCCTTCTTCTCACCGCAGGCGCAGTCTTTGCCGTCGCAGGCGTTCGCGATCTGGGGGCTGGCGACGACGAGGCCAAAGAGGAAGAGGGAGGTACGAACGAACGCGATCATGCTGAACTCCTGACTGCCCGGGTCGAGACCACCTCGACGGGGGTGCGACTCCTCTGGCCACGACCCGTGACCAGCGTGACCGGGCGAGGTGAAATTTCTCGAAGAGGGTCGCGACGGCCTACTTCACCCAGATTCGCAGACGGTAGAGCCGAGACTCGTCGCCGTCGCCGTCGTACATCATGGAGCGCAGACGGAAGAGCGACGCGCGGCTCGCGAGCTGGCCCGTGTAGACCTGATTGTACGTGCGACCGTAGTCGTAGCCGCCGCTGTCGGCGCAGCCCGAAAGGTAGTAGGCGCTCTCGGCCGCGCTGTAGCCACCGCTCGAGAGCGTCTTGGCGTCCGTGCAGGCCGCGAAGGCCGACGCTCCGGACTCGCCGACGAACTGGTACCAAACGCCGGAGTCGTCGAACGACGTGTGTTCGGCGCGCAGATCGAGCTTCCAGGCGCCGCTGTTCTGGTAAGGAATGGCCCGAGTCACCGAGAAGACGTCGGCGTCCGAGTTCGAATCGGCGTAGCGCAGATAGGTCGCTTGCAGCTCGAAGCGCCCCATGTTGTTGAGCTCGGTCGTGAAGAGGCTCGCGAGGCGGTTTAGATCGTCGCCGAGGTTCTCACGGTCCCAACGGACGACTTCGATCCATCCACCATTTCGCATGTCGCAGGTCGCCGCCTGGATGGTCCCGTCGGCGGCCGTGAGGTAGTAGACGCCGTCCGGTGAATCGGGTGCCGCGGCGAGAATGGCCGCGCATGTGGGTGCTGGGTTGTTCACGGACCCGAGCGGCGACGCGGTCCCGAGGATCACATAGCTCGCACCGTCGCAACCGAGGAAGGCCTTGCGACCGGTATCGTAGTAGACGGCACCGGACGTACCGGGTGCGCAGGCGACTGGCGCTGCCCCCGCGTTCTCGACGCGAAACCCGGAGAGCTCGAAGCCAGCGAGGTCCACGGCGCTCGTGAGCGTGCCGCCGCCGAGCCCGTCGATGCTCGTGAGGGGGAGCGGGAGCGCGAACGAGAGCATCGACTCCGTCACGCAGCCGGTACAGTCAAGCGACTCGGAGACCAGCGCGCGGTGGGCCCACACGGCGCGCGCGACGGGATGGAGCGGCTGACGCGGGAGCTCCGGCTCGGCCTCGACGCGCACTCCGACCCAGACCGCGCCCGCAAGCGGTGGCTCGTCGATGGGCTCGGCGTCACCGAGCGTCACGGAGAAGACGCCGTCCTTCACGGGGACGGCGACGAACACCTCGTCGTGGATGAGGGAGCCGCCTTCGGGGGCGCTCCACAGGCCGACGGTGAGGGTGTAGCTGCCGTCGACCGGTCCGCCGGCGTTTTGGAGCGCGCCCTGCACGGCAAAGGTCGGTGGCGGCGCGGCGTAGAGGCCGGCGGCGAAGAGCGAGGTCGTGGCGAGTGTGATCATGGGCCGAGCTTACCACCGCCAGAGTCGGCGGCAATCGTTCCGACCGACGCGGCAGCGCGTCACTACCAAGCGTCGGCTGCCTCGTAGAGTAGCGCTTCGATCTCGTAGAGGCTGAAAGGGTCGTTCTCCGCTTCCGGCGCGTCCATGTTCGTGAGGACGATGACGCCGAGGCCGTCAGATGGCCTGAAGAACATCGTCGTCGAGACCCCCGAGTCGCCACCTTCGTGGCCCCAATAGATCTCACCGTCGTCGTCGTACTGATACCAGATGAGGCCCTGTCCAAGCTCGACCTCCGGGACGGCGTCCGAGAGCATCGCCTCTACGGCCCAGGTCGGCAGGACGCTGACGTCGCCCAAGACGCCGCCGCCGATGACCATTCGGAGGAGCTTGCCGAGGTCCGAGACGCTCGCTCGGAGGGCGCCATCGGGGTAGTCGGGGTAGCCGTAGTGGCCGTAGGTGTCCCAGGCCCCGTCGGCCCACGCGTAGGGGAGCGCGAGCGGGACGCCCGTGAGCCCCGCGAGGTGCCACGCGGTGTGGGTCATGCCGAGCGGGTCGAAGATGCGGGTGTCGCACCAGACGTCGAAGGGGACCGACGTCGCGCTCTCGACGACGAAAGCCGCAAGCGACGCGCCGATGTTCGAATACTCGTACGCCGTACCCGGGGCGACGCCCGTGAAGCCCGCGTCCGCGTCGTAGAGCGCCCCCGTCGGCGTGAGGAGGTCTTCGAGGATCGCGCCGAGGGCGACGTCGGAGTCACCGTCGACGTAGAGCTCGGCGGTGCGATCGCCGTCGTCGGCGATCCCCGATGTGTGCGTGAGCAACATTCGGAGTGTGATTGCGGTCTCGGGGGACACTGGGGTTCGCACCGAGAAGGGGAGATAGCCGTCGATGTCTTCGTCGAGGTCGACGAGGCCCTCATCGACCGCTTGCAGCGCGGCCATCGCGATGACGGTCTTCGACACAGACGCGAGCATGAAGGCGGTGTCCACCGTCACGGGCACCTCGCCTTCGACGTCCGCGAGCCCATAGCCCTTCTCGAAGAGGACCGTGTCGCCGCGCACCACGGTGACCGCGACACCGGGGAGGTGTCCGGCGGCCATCTGAGCGACAATGGCCTCATCGAGCGCCAGCTCGGCCGGATCGATGACGCGGGTGTCCGGCGCAGTCGTGTCGTCCGGTGGAACTTCGACGTCCGAATCGGGAGTAGCGGTGTCGTCGACCGTGGTCGCGTCGGACGCGGCCCCGTCCGGCTCGCTGGACGTGTCCGTCGCCCCCACTGTGTCCGTCGCCCCCACTGTGTCGTTCGCCCCCACTGTGTCGATCGTGTCCCCAGGGATTGTGAGCTCGCCCGTCCCCGCATCCGAATCGCTGCAGGCAGCCGATACGGTCGTCATCAACATGAAAGAGGGTGCGAGGAGGAGACTGTAACGTCGTTTCATGTCGCGATGGTGACGGACGACCACAGGTGGGGTCAAGTGTCCGGCCTAAATATTGCTAGCAGGCGCCGCGACGACAGGAGTCTCCATGCGCCGCATCCGTTCGAACTGGTTCCGAGCACTCTCGCTTTCCGCTCTCATCACCTTGGGGAGCGCCGTGACGTCTTGCTCCGAAGAGGGCTCGGCGTCGCCGAATGATCGGTACGGGACCGAGCTGGGGAGCCTAGGCTCCATCGTCATCAACGAGTTCTCGGCCGGGACTACCGGCTTCATCGAGCTCTACAACACGTCCACGTCACAGATCGACGTCGGGGGGTGGCAGGTCGACGACGTGGCCTCGGCCGGGAAAGCGCCGAAATTGATCCCCGCCGGCACCTTCTTGAAGGCGAAGGGGTGGCTGTCGGTCCCCTATGGTGGCGTCAACACGGCGTCGGCGGACGACGTTCGGCTCCTCGACGCCTCGGGCAAGGTCGTGGACTCGCGCAGCAACGGCTGGGATGGCACGTCGCTGTCCGGATTCTGCTTCGGCCGCAGTCCGGACGGCGGTACCTGGGCCAGCAGTGCGCTCGTTTGCTCGCCGGACGCGAAGAACGCGACGGACACGGGAGACGCGACGGCCGACATCGTCGTGAACGAGTTCGGCGCCGGATCGGCGGGCTGGATCGAGCTCTACAACCGGGGTGACTTCGCGGCCGACCTGTCCGGCTGGTACGTCGATGACGTCGAGGGGGGGAGCGCGGCCAAAGCGCTGCCGGCGGGCAGTGTCGTCGGGCCCAAGGCCTTCTTGTTCGTGAAATACGCCGGCATCAACACCGCCTCCGCCGACGAAGTGCGCGTGCTCGACCCCGCGGGCGACGAGGTCGACAGCACCCCCAACCTGTGGGCCGGCGTGAGTATCTCGGGCAAGTGTTACAGCCGCGTGCCCGACGGCGGCGACTTCTCGCCCGAACCCGTGTCGTGTTCGGGCGGGTCGAGCAACGCGGCGACGGAGCCCCCTCCGAGCGTCGGCAGTATCGTGATCAACGAGTTCCGAGCGGGTTCGTCGGGCTGGATCGAGCTCTACAACCCCAGCAGCGCCGTCGTGCAGCTCTCGGGCTGGCGCATCGACGACATCGGGGGTGGCGGCGCGGCGGCGAAGACCCTACCGGAAGGCACGGTGCTTGTACCGAAGCAAGTCGTGTACTTCGCCTACACCGGCATCAACAGCGCGTCGGCGGACGAGGTGCGCCTCTTGACCCCCGGCGGTGCCGTGGTGGACAGCCACCCGAACGGCTGGACGGGCACGTCCATCGCCAGCGTCTGCTTCGGTCGCGCGACCGACGGCGGCACCTGGGAGTCGGGGACTCGCCCGTGCACGCCCGGCGCCAGCAACGGTGGCGGGGCACCCGTGACCCTTCGCTTGAACGAGTTCATGCCGGGGTCAGAAGGCTTCGTCGAGATCCGCAATCAAGGGGCGGGCCCCGTGGACCTCGCAGGCTGGAAAGTCGACGACGCGGCCGGGGGCGGAACACCGGTCGCGTTCCCCACGGACGCCATCCTTCAGCCGAACGAGTTCGCCTACGTCATGATTGGCACGATCAGCGCAACGGCGGCCGACGACGTCCGGCTGCTGGACCCGAGTGGTAAGGTGGTGGATTCGCGGAAGAACTACGTCGGTGAAGACCCCTGCCCCGGCGTCTGCTACGGCCGCGTGCCGGACGGCGGCTCCTGGGCGCCATACAGCATCGGCTGCTCGGGCGGTTCCGGGAACCCGACCGAGGTCACGACGCCGTGCCTCCCCGGGAGCAGCTGCGACGATGGCGACGGTTGCACCACGGGAAGCACCTGCACCTCGGCGTGTGTGTGCGGTTCGCCGACCCTCTGTAACGACAACAACCCGTGCACGAACGACGCGTGTGGCGATGGCCTCCTCGCCTGCCAGTCGAGCGCGCTGGGCGACGGCCTCGCGTGCGGCACCGGGCTCACGTGCGAGGCCGGTGAGTGTCGGGGCGGCACGAGTGGCGCCAAGTTGGTCCTGAACGAGTTCAGCGCGGGTCCGAACGGGTGGGTCGAGCTACTGAACACCGGGAACAAACCTGCCTTCCTGGCCGCGTACTCGGTCAACTCCACGTTGAGCGGGTTTGTGCCCACCTTCGGAGACTCCGGCGCCAACACCAGCATCCCCGCGGGCGCCCGCATCGTCGTCCCGTACGGCTGGCTGAAGCCCAATGGCCTCGACTTCCTGTCACTTTATCGCGCCTACGGGCCGGTGGAGAGCGTCTCGAACTTCTGGACCAGCGGGTCCACGGACGGCCTCTGCTTCGCGCGGCTGCCCGACGGAAGCGGGACCTTCGCGGGCAAGGCGGTCCCGTGCACCAAAGGCATGAACAACGGGAGCGCGTTGACGGTGTGCAGCGTCGGCGGCGCCTGCAACGACGGCAACGCGTGCACCACGGGCGAGAAGTTCACGGCAAGCTGCTCCTGCGCAGGAGGGCTAGCCGTCTCGTGTGAAGACGGCGATCCGTGTACGGCGGCATCGTGTGATCCGCTGAAGGGCTGCAGCCAGACGTCGTCGATCAACTTCACGAGCTGCGGGACGAGCAAGGTCTGCATCGCAGGCCAATGTAAGGCCGAGCCGGCGTGCACCGCGACGGGCGGGACCTACAAGTCGGTGACCTTCACGAAAGCGGAGGAGTGCACCACGGTCTCGTTCATGAACAAGGCCCGATACAGCCAGATGAACGCGATGCCTGCCTTCGCCCGTAACCAGATCTACGACTGCGACCCCGTCACGAAGACGTGCCTCTACCGGACCTCGCGGTGGACCTCCGTCGCCGAGCTCCTGACCGTGTCTGGCACGAGCCCCGTCGGCACCACGTCGCTGACCCAGATCAAGTCGGCCGCGAAGGGCTTCACCCCGTCGGGTCTCTGGTACGACACCATCGAGTCCACGTGGACGAACCGCGCTGCGCTCTCGGGCGGCGTCGTGGGCCTCGAGAAGGCGTTCTTCCAGAAATACACCGGAAATGACTGCGTCACCGTACGGGACACGCCGACGTCGAGCTTCTCGCTCATCGTGTGCCGGCAGCTCTGCTACGGCGATGGCGGCTGCGAGATCCTACCGGAAGAAGGGACCTATAGCGGCGTACGCGGCCGCCTCGTCTTCGACGCCAACTTCCCGGGCGGCGGGCGCTGGGTCATCACCTCCGCCACCTTCCGGAATCCGAACCCGAGCTTCTGATCCGGTGCCGCTCGGCGGGCACCTGACAACCCCAGCACCAAGCGGTAGCCTGCGACCGATGTCGAGCCGCAGCCACCCCACCCCGACGACCCTCGCCCGTTCGGCGTGGTCGTGCGGGAGTGTGGCACTGTTCTTCGTGGCGTTGGTCTTGGCCCAGGCCGCCTTCGCGATCCCGATCACGGTCCTCGGCCGTACGACGCTCGACGTCCACGTCGACACCGAAGCGAACGGCGTCCTGGTGCGAGGCGCGCTTCAGGATGACCAAGGGGAGTCCGTCGGTGACGCCGAGCTGAGCGTCGGCATCGGCGCGCTCCCGCCCCGCGTCACGTCCACCGACGCCGAGGGGCGCTTCCAAGTCAGCGTGAGCGCGGCCGATTTGGCCCTCGCCGCCCCGGCGGGTGGCGATCCCTCTGCGGCGGTGACCCTCCCTATCGAGGTCCACTTCGGCGGCGACGTGCGCCTCGGGGCCTCGTCGGTGGAACAGGACGTCGCGATCGAGCGGGATCTCGTGCAGCTCGACGTGGCCGTGGTGCCGCCGCGGGCCGAGCCCGGTGACGAGCTCGGCCTCTTCGTCACGGCTCGAATCGACGGCGCCGACACCGGGCCCCGCCCCGCCGCCGGGCTCGAACTCACGGCGTCGCTCGGCGAGCAGGTCCGAAGCGCCATCACCGACGGGCGCGGCCGGGCCAGCTTCCGACACTGGGAACGGCCTGCTCCAGGCACCCACAGCTTCGAAGTCCGCTTCCGCGGTTCGCCCCGGCTCGAGGCCGCCCGCGTGACGCGAACCGCGGTCGTCGCCACGACGGCCACCGTCACCTTCGACGACGCCTCGACGTCGGGCTCCGAGCTCATCATTGCCGGTCGCGTGAGGTTCTCGGACCGGAGCACCCGCCCGCGCGGTGCCGTTCGAATCCTGAGTAAGTTCGGGCAGAACGCCGCGTCGTCGACCTCCGGGGTGACCGCGGACACCATCCCGGTGGACGCCGACGGCCGCTTCGGCGCCCGGCTCGATCTACAAACCCTCTCGCTGTCCGGCGGTTCAACGGCCGGCAGCGAGCTGACCCTCGTGGCACGCTATGAACCGGGCGCCGATCACGAGACGGCCGCCGATTCGGCACCGAAACGCCTGACCTTGCCTCCCGTAACGGGGCTCGGCTGGTGGCGCTGGATTCTTCCGGGGCTCCTGGGGCTCGTGTGTATCGCCCTCTTCTGGCGGGGCGCCGTCCCGAGACGACGGCGCGTTCCACCCGCCGTCAACGTGGCGCCGTCGCGTATGCCGCAACGCCCTGCGGCAGTCCTGCCGCCCCTCGTGGACGCCATCGGCGGCGTCGTCGTGGACGCGTTGCGCCGGGAGCCCGTGGCCCGTGCCGCCGTCACCATCGACGCGGACGACGGGACGCGGCTCTACGACGGCCGCACGGACGACGATGGCGCCTTCATCGCGCCACGGGTTCTCGTGGCGGCGACGCTCTCGATCGGCCGACGCGGCTACGAGACTCGCGCGTTGCGGCTCTCCCCCGGCGCGGCCGGGCGTCTCGGGACGGCGCTGGTCTTGACGCCCATAAGGGCGCGCACCCTCGAAGCCTATCGCGCCTTCCTGAGGCGCCTCTTCGGCAGCGAAGCGCGCTTCGGCGTGGCGTCACCGCGCGAGCTCGCCAGCCGTATCACGCCGGGCCGACGAGCTCGTGGAGCGGTGAACGCCGACGCAGCGAGCGCCGCGGTGAACGCGGCCACCTCGGCCTTCGAAGCCGTCTATTTCGGCGGCGACGAACGCGCCACCAGCGCGGCCCACGACGGCGTGGTGGCCAAGCTGTCCGCTGCCGAAGAGCGGCTCCGATGAGTTCGTGTGCCCTCACCGTCGCCGCCGCGCTCCTGATAGCGCTACCGGCGCGATCGTCGGACGACCCGGCCCCGCCCGTCGAACAAGCGCACTTCGACCCGGCTTCGGACACCTGGAACGGGCTCGCTTACCTCGCGACCACCGCCCAAGAGGCGAAGATCGAGGTGCAGTTCGAGGCGGAGCTCGACCTCGGGACGCTGAAGCACGACGACGTGCTCGTCGTGCTCGAAGGGACCACGCCGGGCCTCGAAACGATGCTCGGTACCTTCGTCTCGGACGGCGGGAGCCTCGTCCTCGCGGTCGAGCAAAACGCGCCGCCGGCGCTGCTGGCGACCTTCGGGCTCTCGTTGGCCGACGGACCGCTCACCCACGACCGCTACTTCCGAGACCACCCCCGTTTCCCGTCCTTCCGACCGACCACCGGCGACCGCGGCAAGGGCCCGGGGCTCAACTTGGCCGGCGCGGGCCGAGAGAGCGACGCCCCGCACTTCGTCTGGTTCAACGTCGAGGAGCTCGTCACCAACCACCCGGTCGGCCTCATCCCCTTATCCGACCTGCCGTCAGACCTCACGGTGTCTCCGGTCATCCGCTTTGCGGCCCCGGGCGCCCCCGAGTCGGCGCCGTCCTTCCTTGTCGAGGTCAAGCGCGATCGAGGGCAGGCACTCGTCGTGGGCGACGCCAGCATCTTCATCAACGACATGCAGCGTAACGCCTATGGCGACAAGCAGTTCGTGGCGAACGCCATGCGCTACTTCTGCGGCAGCGGCGTCTGCCGTGTGCGGCTGCTGACGTCCTCCACCCAGCTCTCGGGTCGCTACGAACCGCACCACGGCCGCCGTCTCTTCGGCCTCGAGGGCTTCGTCGAGCATGGGCTGGACGTAATTGAGCTCCTGATGGACGAAGCCAACGGATCGTTATCTCGACCGAACGTGCAGGTCGGGGTCGCGCTGGCGACCCTCCTCGTCATCGCCCTCGCCTCCCTCGGGCTCCCTTGGCCGGGTCGGTCGCGCGTGCCGGCATGGCAGCGAGCGCCCGCGCCGGTCCTCTCCCCTGCGCGTCTCTGGGCCGACGCGCTCACGGCGGCGCGCGGTACCGCGAACTTCCGCGACCCGGCCCTCCTCGTCGGCCAAGGCCTGACGGCGGCGCTCGAACGACGCTTCGGGCCGCGCCCCCCGTCCGGGCTGCCACGAGGCGCCGCGGAGCTCCCCGAGCAGGCCCAGAGCGCGCTCGCCCGAAGCCTCGTGACCCTCGACCGCCTCGAACGCGGTGGCTACTCCGCCCACTTGCCCGCGACGGACTTCGAAGTGCTCTGGAACGACGTGCAGGCGGCGCTGTCGGCGCTCGGACGATAGCGCAGTCACCCTCAAGGCCCAAGTCGTCGGCTGGAGGTGCAGCGAAATCGCCTGCCGCGGATTGCCATCGACGGGCAATCCACTGAGCGGATTGCCATCGACGGGCAATCCACTG
>JADMJS010000154.1 GCA_018780435.1 Myxococcales bacterium | reverse complement strand
CCACCATGCCCTTCGACGTGTCGTAGTAGGCCGAGCTCTTCCCGGTGAGCGTCACCTTGCCCGTCACACAGCCTGTGAAGGTCAAGAGCACGTCGCCGTCTTCGAGCGCTGCCTTGGACGGCTGGATGCCGGGCGCGTCGAATCGCACCTGGCCGAACGCGAACGTGGTGTCGGGCGCACTCGCGTCGGGCCCCGGGCAGGCGGCGCGGATGTAGGCGTTCGAGGCCGTAACGGTCACCGCTGACGAGAGTTTGGCCGTGGTCGCGCCATTTCGGCCTTCGACGTTGTTCTCGACGACGTTCCAGATCGTGTCGCCCAGGGCCTTCGTCGCGACTCGGACGTCGTCGGCGAGGGACGCGACGACGAGCTCCTTCAGCGCCTCCTGGTCGAGAGGACCCGTCGGCGACTCGAACGTGGCGTTCACCGCCTTTTCGTCGATCTGCGAGAAGCGAACCGGCGGGATGTCGACGCCCCCGCAGGAGGCCAGGAGCAGCGACGCCAGCGGAGCGAGGGCGGAGGCCGTCGCCAAAGGCGCTCGAGTGCGACGAAGGCCGGAGAGGATGTCGTACATCAGAACCGCCAGAAGAGGTCGAGGGTGGGCAGCGGGTATTCGATGCGTTTATCGAGATAGCGCAGGTACTGAACGATCCCGATGCGGAGGTGAGTCGCGCCCCACCGCATCTCGGTTTGCAGGTAGAAGGTGTTGAGGCCGCGGACGTCGACCTTCTCGTAAGCGCGCGCGGTCGCGCCGACATAAACGCCCGGTTCGGCTTCGTATTCGCCACCGGTGTAGATGTTCGCTCGTGCAAAGACGGGGATGTAAGCCCCCAAGAAGATGGCGACTTTGCCCGCGGGATAGAAGCCCAGGCGCGCGTCGAGGAAGAGCTCGCGGTACGACAGCGACACGCCCGCGTCGACTTCGGTCTCGACGTCGCCGACGATGCCGGAGTGCAGGTAGCCGACGTCGAGGTGGGCGTCCATCCAGCTCAGGATCGGGACGCTCATGTCGAGTCGCATCGGCAACAGGATCAGGTTGATGTCGCCGTAGTCGTCGCGGATGTCCTGCGGCAGAAAGTACATGAGGGAGGGGTTGGTCCACTTCACACCGACTTCGACCGCGAGCCCGAAGTGGGCGAAGTCGAGGGCCGTCCACTTGGCGTTCAAGTTCAGCAGCGTGCCGATGTCGTGCGCGACGTTCGTCCCGAGCTGCACGTTGCCCGGGAGGCCGATCTCGAGCGGGATGTTCGCGCCGACGTCCTCGAGCGTAGTGCCCACGAGCCCGAGCCCCGTTCGCATCTCCCACGCGTCGAGTGAATAGGCGCTCAGGTCGGTTACCCGGCCCGCCTTGGACTGAAAGTCGGTCGTGGACAGGCAGCCCGTCCCTGCGAAAACGAGCGCGGTGACGGCGAGTAGGCCGAGCGTGACGAAGCGATAATGCATTTGGTGGGAGTCTCCCCCAATTCGAGAGAGTGGTCCAGGTTCACGGTCGTGACGGAACACCCCATGCCCTCCCAATGTCCCCTGGGGTCGGAAGCCGGCCGCGCGACCGGAGGTCATTGGCCTCGCGAGCGCGGCGGCGAGCCGACCTGTGGTCGCTGGACGGGCAGGCGAACGAATTCGCTTGAACTTCCGGCAGCCGAAACGGAGATTCGTGGGCTGCTCTCGTCCAGGCAGGCGAGAGGTCCGACAGCTCGGCAGCCCAGGCGGCCCCTCGCGGCGAGCCTGCCTGCTAGGGCGACAATGGCGGTAAGGTGCGCGGGGCTGGGCGAGCCCGACGCGTGTGGTGGAGGGTGCTCGTGAACGGTCGACGGTTGTGGCTTGGTCTCGCGATTGGGGCTTGTGTGTTCGTGCTCTCATGCGGCACGGAGAAAGGCAGCGGCAGCGCCCAGGGCGATGGCGATCCATGCACGACAGACGAGACGTGCGGGCGGGGCGCCGTGTGCCTCGGTGGCAAGTGCGGCGTGGTCGAGTGCGCGTCCATCGACGATTGCGGGAACGCCCAAGTCTGCATCACCGACCCCGGCGGCGCCGGCATCGACGTCTGCACTGCCATCGAGTGCGAGACGACGGCCGAGTGCACGAACGGGGGCACCTGCGCCAACGGCATCTGCGAAGGCGGGTCCGTCATCGGCGGCCAGTGCTCGGATACGAACCCGTGCCCGTCGGGCGAGACCTGCAACGCCGCCACCGGCAAGTGCGAGACCGGCGGCACGCCGGGCCCCGGCAACCTCTGCGGCACATGCACCGCGGACGCCGAGTGCGGCGCCGGTAGCGCCTGTGTTCTGCTCGGCGCCGACAAGGTCTGCGCGGGCACCTGCGAGAACAACGGCGGCTGCGACGCCGGCTTCCAGTGCGTCGCGTTCGGCCCCGTGAAGGCGTGCGTGCCGGGCAAGTTCGAGTGTGGCGGCTGCCTCACGGGCGCCGCCTGCGCCGACGATCAGCACTGCAACGGCGACAAGCTCGAGTGCACCAAGACACCGGACCAGTGCGGCTCCTGTCTCACCGATGGCGACTGCGGGACCGGCATGCGCTGCTACGGTAAGGCGGCCTCGAAGTTTTGCGTGCCCGAGTGCACCGACACGTGCCCGGCCAACGGTACCTGCACCGACCTCGGCGACGGTGTGAAGGGCTGCGTCTGGAACACGGAAGGGCCGTGCTGCCTCGGTGATGGCTGCGGTGATTCGCCTTGTGCCAACTGCTCGGGCGCCACGCCGCACTGCAAGGAAGAGCTCTTCTGCGTCGCCTGCATGGAGAACGCTCACTGCACCGACCCGACCAAGCCGGTCTGCGAGAACAACGTCTGCGTCGACGAGTCCGTCCAGCAGTGCACCGAACCTGGAAAGCCGCACAAGAACGAGGTGACCGGCGCTTGCTGCCAGTGCCTCAACTCCTCGCACTGCCAGGGCAAGCCCTGCGACGCCGCGACGTGTACCTGCAAGGTCACCGACCCGACCGACGTGTGCTCGACTTGCACGGCGCCGTACCCGGGCTGCGCGGAGTACAACGGCCAGAAGGTCTGCGTGCAGTGCTCGGAGAACTCCCAGTGCCCGTCGAACCAGTGCAACCTCACGAGCTACACCTGCGAGGGCACCGTCATCCCCGTCACCGGCGACTGCAAGGAGAAGGGCTGCAACGACCCCGCGCTCTCCTGCGACAGCAAGACCGGGCTCTGTCATGACCCGGCCGGCAACTGCGACGACGTGACCCAGTTCTGCATCAATGGTGGGGAGTGCCTGTCCTTCCTCGATCAGTTCGCGGCGTTCGGTGGTGGTGGCGGTGGCATCCCGCTCCCTGATCTCGGCGCCGGAGGCACCCTCCCGGGCAACTGCGAGTGTACGCCAGGACCGCTCGCGGGTTTCGATCAGGGCAACTGCCCAGACGGTCTCACCTGCTCGCAGGGCTTCCTGGCGATCTTCGCGCTCATCGAGCCGAGCTTCAAGGCGCCCTACACCTGCGGCGCGGGCTTCTCCTTCCCCTGACCTCTGCCGCCCCCAAAGCTCGAGGCTGAACGTGCGTGGTCGTTGTGAGCATCTCTGTGAGGCGTTTCAGGCGGCCATGGACGTCCTGTCGCGGCCTTGGAACGGCCTGCTCATCGCCACACTCGAAGAGGGGCCCCTCCGCTTCAGCGAGCTGTCTGAACGCGTTCAGGGCATCGGCGACCGCATGTTGTCGCTGCGGCTGAAGGAGCTCGAAGCGCAGGGCGTGCTCGTCCGTACGGCCGTGTCGGGGCCCCCCACACGCGTCGAGTACGCGCTCACGCCCGCCGGCCACGGCTTTCGGCCCGTGATGGCCGCGGTCGCGTCGTGGGGCGCGGCGCTCCGCGCGGCCGAACCCGGTGGCGCTGTGACATCCGAAGACGAGCCGACAGCGACGGATGGCCCGCCCGCCCTAGTGTAGAGCCGACCTGTGGGCAACTCGTCGCCGGCTCCCTTCGAGGAGGCCGGCCCGGCGCTTCATTCCGCTTGACGGAAGACCGCCCCTGACTATGCTGCGCCGCTCGCGGCTGTCGCGCCTGACCTTCGAACCGGACTACGCATGTTCACCTACCACATCGACCGCATACCGAGCATCGGCATCGCTGTAGACAGCGAGCTGCCGCGTGACACGGTGGCGTTCCTGCTCGGTGAGTTCTTGCGGCCCGGCGACAAGCCCACGCGCATCCGCTTCGACGTCCAGAAGCGCGGCACCAACGTCCTAGTCGACGGCGAGCTCTCGCTCGACTACCAATTCGACTGCGGGCGTTGCGCCGAGTCGTTCGGCCGCCACGCGATCGTGCCCATCCAGATCGTCTTTATCAACGGGGTCGAAGAGCCGGCGCCAGACGACGAAGGCGAGGACTACGACGTCTCCGGGTTCGAGGCTTCCGGCGGCAATGCCGTCGAAGGGCGCGAAGTAGTCTTCTACCAGGGCCATCACATCGATCTCGAAGCGCCGATCTCCGAGCAGATCGTCCTCGCGTTGCCGGAGTGGCCGGTCTGTCGCGAAGAGTGCCGCGGCCTCTGCGTGCACTGCGGGCAGAACCTGAACCTCATCACGGAAGCGACATGCCCGTGCGGTGGCCCAAAGCCAGAGCCCGCGCGTCCTCCTTCGAAACTCGCCGTGGCACTCGCCGCGGCCCTCCAGGGCGACGCGGCTCCCCCCGCCCGTCGGCCATGAACCCTCTCCGGGGCGAACTCGATTCACCCCAGAATCACCTCCTCTAGTTGGAGCCTTAGCGATGCCGGTACCCAAGAAGAAGCACTCCCGATCGCGCAAAATGTCGCGCCGCACCCAGAACGAGCGCCTCACCGCGCCGAGCCTGACCACGTGCGTCAATTGCAAGACCGCCAAGATGCCGCACCGCGTCTGTGGCTCCTGCGGCTTCTATCGCGGCCGCCAGGTCATCGAGGTCCCGCCGCTCGAGTGATGCGAGTCTCCATCGCTTCTGATCACGGCGGCTTCGACCTCGCCCGTTCGCTCGCCACTTGGCTGACTGAGCAAGGACACCTCGTGTCCGACCTCGGTCCCGGTACGGTGACGTCCGTCGACTATCCCGACTACGCGTTGCGTGTCGCGGACGCGATCGCCTCGGGCGCAGCGGACGCGGGCGTCCTCGTGTGCGGCAGTGGTATCGGCATGTCCATCGCGGCCAACAAGGTCGCCGGCATCCGCGCCGCCGTCGTACAGGACGTCGAACATGCCCGCCTCGCCAAGGCGCACAACGACGCAAACGTCCTCTGTCTCGGCGGGCGCTTCACGAGCGAGGACGACGGGCGCGCCATTCTGGGCGCGTGGCTCGGCGCCACCTACGAAGGGGGGCGCCACGATCTTCGACTTGAGAAGATCCGTCGCCTCGAAGCGGCCTCTCACGAAGCCGACCCTCGAGGCTGACCCATGCGTTGCCCCTTCTGCGGTTGCCAGGACGACCGGGTCGTCGACTCTCGTGGCGTCCGCGACGGTGCTGTCATCCGGCGGCGTCGCGTCTGCGAGAAGTGCGACCGCCGCTTCACGACCTACGAGTCCATCGAAGAGAGCACGCCCATCATCGTGAAGAAGGATGGGCG
>JADMJS010000023.1 GCA_018780435.1 Myxococcales bacterium | reverse complement strand
CGAGCACGGCCGTACGCTGCCCACCGGAGGGCTGGCTCAGCCACGCCCTCCTGATAGATGCGCGGGATCTCGACGTTCGACGCCGTCTCACCCCAAACGCCCCCATGGCATCTCGGAGTCCCTAGCGCCTCGCACTCAGGTGGCGGGCTCCCGGTTGTGCGGGCCACAATGCAGAGTGAGGTTCTCCGGGGTGTTCGAGCCGCCATGCGCCCACGCGATCCGGTGATGGAGCTGCACCGCGTAGCGCGATCCGCACACGTGACCGCCCTGGCCCACGAAGGAGCAGCAGCCGTCGTCGCGATCATAGACATCGCGCTTCACTTGAACCGGAGACAGTAGGAACCCCAAACATCCCCACCCCATCACCCCCGTGGCCGCGCGCAGGTCGTGTCCAGCACTATCCGGAGCCCCCCGGAGGCGGGCAAAGCGAAGCGCCCGCCGAGGAGGGCGAGGATAGTGCTGGATGCGACCGAGCACGGCCGTACGCTGCCCACCGGAGGGCTGGCTCAGCCACGCCCTCCTGATTGATGCGCAGGATCTGGACGTCCGACGTCGCCTCACCCAGAGGGTCCTTGAGCACGTCCAAGAAAATCGGAGTGCCTGGTACCACCGAAATCAGGTTGGCCGGTTGGATATCAGGCAGCGAGTGTGCCGTCCTTGGCGCGCGCTCCGCGATGCCCACCTCCGGGCGACTCGACTCACCGCTCGACCGGCCCGGCGTTCGCCGGCAGGTGGGGTGAGAGCCGATGCTTGGAGATCCCACTGCCTTTCGTTCAGGTGCTCGGTCCCCTCGGCCCTTCTGGCGCTCTACGGGGTGGACGCCTCCCGAGCCCATCCCGCCTGGCCACCAGCCGATTGTGCCGGCCGCAGTACAGGGTCAGGTTGTCCGCCGTGCTCGAGCCGCCGTGCACCCAAGTGATCCGGTGAGAGACCACGACGGCCGAACCGAACGCGCGCCCCGCGGCTCGCGAGGGTCCCGCTCAGGTCCCGTCGTCAGTGGTATCGGTCCCGATGTCCGTCGCGTCATCGGTCGAGTCGGTGCCGTCTTCCGTCGTGTCGGTCCCGTCGTCGAGCCCCGAGTCGGCGGTATCGGTGCCGTCGTCAACTACGTCCGTCCCGTCCGTCCCGTCCGTCGCCGCATCGGTCGTGTCGTCCGTCCCACCGGACGAGTCGGTGCCGTCGTCGGGCTCCGTATCGGTGGTGTCCGTGCCGTCATCGGTCCCGTCGTCGGTCGAGTCGGTCCCGTCGTCCGTCCCGTCCGTCGCGTCGTCCGACGGTCCCCCGTCCCGGCCGCCCGTGCCGTCATCGGTTCCGTCATCCGTGCTGCCGTCGGTACCGTCGTCGACGCCACCGTCGGTGCCGTCATCGGAACCATCCTCGGTCCCGTCATCCTTGCCGTCGCTCGTCCCGTCGTCATCCGTCGGGAGCAGGAGCGCCCGGCTGACGTTCGAGCCGACGATGGCGACGATTCCGACGAACTCGGCGTCGTCGCCCGAGCCACCTTCGAGACGGTCCTTCTCAAGGGCGATGGAGAACGCGCCCGCCGCGTCCGCCACGATCTCCGCGACGACCGACGCACCGACCGGACTCACGACGACCAACGCGCCACCGGGCACCGCGCCCGCCGTACCCACGATCAGGAAGTCGCCGGACTCCTTGACGAGCGTGACCGAGGTCCCGGACGCCGAGCCGGGTTCGGGGATGGTCGCGGCGTCCGCATCGGGCGAGCTCGCTCGGGCCAAGTCGATCTCATTCACACCGTCTCGGCGCACTACACGCAGCGAGTCGCCGACGTTGGCGTCGAGCTGGGCCGAAAAGTCGCCACCGGACCCCGCCCGTAACGCCACTCGCGCGCCAGTGCTCTCGTTCTGGATCTCGACGTCTGCCAGCGCCGGCGCCGCACCGTCACGGCCGACCACGAGCACGGCCTGAATCTGACCCAGGGGCGCGAAGGACACGAGCGGCGGCGTCGTAATGGACGGGATCGGCTCCGCATTACACGCCTGTATCGCCGTCAGTAGCAGTAGCGCCCTGGACACTCGGGACATCGACTCACCTCACGTCGGGCCAACCGGCACCGAGTCGCGGCAGGGTAACAGAGTCGCTCGCCTCGGCCAGAGCCTCCAAAGTCTCTGGCCGAGGGAGCGCTCAGCGGTCAGCGCGGGAGCGGCGCCGAATCGTCGTCCGAGTCAGGGCCGTCGTCGTCGGTCACACCGTCGTCATCCGCGTCCGGGCCATCGTCCTCCGACTCCGGGCCATCGTCCTCCGACTCCGGACCATCGTCGTCCGAGCCCGGGCCGTCGTCATCGCTCTCGCCATCGTCATCGGCGTCCGGGCCGTCATCGTCGCTCACGCCGTCGTCGTCCGAGTCCGGGCCGTCGTCGTCCGTCCCCGGACCGTCGTCATCGCTGTCACCACCCTGGTCGCCGTGATGGTCGTCCGAGTCGGCCGCGTCGTCGTCATCGGCGTCGTGGTTCGGTCCATCGTCGTCCCCGTCGTGCTTGGATTTCTCGACGCCGTCCTGGAGCATGACGCAGTAACCGTCGAAGCACGCAGCGACGGAGGGGCAGCTCGCGTCCTCCCCACACGCGAGGAACGCGGGCGTTCCATCCGGTGCCGTCGATTCGGTCGCCAGGCAGACGCCGTCCGCACAGGCAGACCCGTCGGCACAAGCCGTGGCGTCGTCACAGGTGATCGCCGCCGACGCCTTGGCGATGCTCGACGCGGTGCAGGCGCCTCCGATACAGGCCGAGTCGACGCCGCAGTCCGCGTGCGTCGCACACGTCGCCACGTCGTCCGCGGCATTGCTGCAGCCGGTGGAAAAGCCGAGGAGAGAGGCCATTGCGACCGTGCCCAGAGAAAGAATTCGATTCTTCATGATGAACTCCTGAAACAACCAGAGTAAGGACGGACGCAGCACCGGGGCCCGAACTCGAGCCGCTTCCAACCCCAGAGCAAGCCGGGTGCCAAGCTCGAAATCCCGTCACGGCGGCGATGGCGCCGATCCTTGCTGCTGCTTTTTTCAGCACTCCAGTCACATTGCTGAATTTAGTTGCACCCATCTCGGGAGATCGGGACAGTCCACGGCGTGACCGAGCGCCAGCCCACGCTTCTCCCCCGCTACGAGCTCCTTCGGCGGCTGCCCAGCGCGGCGGGCGGGGCGGACCCGGACCCGCCACCCCGAATCGGTGGCGGCAGCCTCCTGGCCCTCCGCCACGACGTCCACGGAACGCGGACCGTCGTGCTCAAGCCACTGCGGGGCGCTCGCCGCGAGCTTCGGCTGCTTCACGGCCTCATTCACCCAAACCTGCTCCTCCCGGAGCGGGTCGTCGATGTCGCCTTCGACGAGGGCGCCCCCGAAGCTCATCTGCTGCTCGACTACGCCGAAGACGGCGATCTCGCCGCCTGGTTCCCGCACCAGCGCGACCTCACCACGTCACTACACGCCGTCGCTCCGCTCCTGCAGCTCGCACGCGCACTCACCTTCCTCCATGATCTCGGACTCATCCACGGCGACGTGAAGCCAGCCAACGTCGTTGTGAGCCGCAGCGGACCGGGCCACGCGCGCTTCCGTCTCACCGACTTCGATTGCCTGACCACCGCTTCGCCGACGTCGGGCTCCGCGGCGGCCCCCGACGAGGCGCACGACGACCCGGGTGGCCTCAGCGGGACCCCAGCCTTCCTCGCGCCGGAGGCCTTTATCGGCGCGCCACCCTCGGCCGCGGCGGACTGCTTCGCCTTCGGCGTCACGGCGGTGTGGCTCCTGTCGGGCGAGCACCTCTTCGGAACCGAGCTGCAAGCGGTACGAGAAGCCCAATTGAACGCGGCGCGCGGCTCGGATTACGAACCGCTCCTCGCACGCGCGCTCGGGAGCACCTCGGTCTCCCCGCCCCTTCGGCGTCTTCTCGTGGGCCTCCTCAGCCCCGATCCCGTCGCCCGAACCTCCATGCGCCGGGCCCTCGCCGACTTGAGCGCCATCGCTACGCCCGAGGGGGAACGCCCCTTCGCGACCGGGGAGCTCATCGAGACGGCCCTTTCGCGCGCGACGGCCCCTGGCGACTTCGGCAGAGAGGCGCTCCGGGCGCGGGTCCTCGCGCCGCCTGCGAAGAAGGGCCGTCCCCGCGTATTCATCCTGCAAGGAGCGCCTGGGCTCGGCCGCACCTCCTTCCTCCGCAGCGTGGCCTTCCACGCCCGCGCCGATGGCGCCTGGACCACCGATCCGCAGCTCCCGGACTCGGCCGCGGGCGTCTCGGCATGGCTACCCGCGTCCATGTCGTCGCCCTTCGTCCTCGCCGACGACTGGCACCTGGCCGACCCGGAGCTTCGTCTCGCCGTCGTCTCCCAAATCCGCCTCGGCGACGCGTCCCTGACCGCCCTGCTCGCGCTCCCATCCCCCGACGTCACCCCAGGCGCTCTGCAGGTGCTGAGCGACACTCGCGCCGCGCTCCAAGGCTTCGCGACTATCGAGACGCTGACGCTCTCGCCGCTCGAGTCGGGCGACGGAGGCGCCGAGCAGAACGTCCTGCGGCGGCTCCTGAGTCGGCTGGCCGGTGACCAGCCCGTGCCCCCGGAGACCGTCCTGGCGCTCGCGCGGGCCACGGGCGGCCACCCCTCGTTCATCCGAGCCGCCCTCGAAGAGCTCGCCCGCACCGGTCGCGCACCGGTGCTCACGGGTGCCCCCTTCCCGGCCGACATGACCTCTCTACTCCCGGAGTCGCTCTCCGCGCTCGCCGCGAGCCGCGTTGTAAGCCTCCCGCAGAGCGCTCAGCAGCTCGTCGCCCTCCTCGCCGCCGCCGGTGGCTCGGTCCCTGCGCCAGTGGCGGCCGTCTTCCTCGACGTGACGGGCCAAGGCGCTGCCGCGGCGCTGCTCTCCGCCGAGCTCGCCTTCGAATCCGACACCGGCCGTCTCGCCCTAGTCGGTGAGGCGGCCCTCCGCGCCGCCAGCTCGGTGGCGCTCCCGCCGGACGCCACCCTAGACGTGGTCTTGGACGCCTTGGCGCGCCTCGGCCCCGTCGGCGCCCGAGCCCGGGTCGGCCTCCTCGGAACCCGGGGTTCCCGCCGCGAGGCCGTCATCGTCGCGGCCGAGACGGGCTGCTACCGAGAAGGGGCGGTATGGGCGCGCTTGGACGTGAGCGAGGACGCGGCGCTGCTCCGAGCCCAGATCGTGATCTGGACCCACCTCGCCGACTTCGAGGCCGCCCGGCTCGCCGTCGACGCGCTCAGCGCGCGAACGGATGCCAACGGCGGCGACGACGCGGAGCTGCGTGACGAGCTGGCCATGGCGGCGCTCCTCGCCGGGCGGCACCGGGACGCCGTCCTGACGCTCGAACACGGCCCGGCCGGCCCGGACCGACGTTCGTCACTAACGATTACGGCCCGGGCGCTCGTCCACCTCGGCGAGCTCGATCGCGCCACGCACGCCCTCGACCGCGGCGACGCCCTCGATGCCCACGTGGGGAGCCCTGACGAGGCCCGCTGGCAGCGCCACGCGCTGGTCACTCGGGCCCTCGTGGCGCTCTATCGCGGCCTGTATTCGGAGGCCGACGAGGCCTGTCAGCGCGCCTTCGCCCGTTTCGACGAACCCGGCGAGGACGGCTTTCCGAGCAGCGCCGACGGGACCGAACTCGCGCTGCTCGAGAATGCGCTCGGCGTTATCGCCCAGCGTCAGGGCCGCCTCGACGACGCCGCGCGGTGGTACGTACGAAGTCGCGACGTCGCCGGATCGCACGGCAATGATCAGCGGCGCGCTATCGCCGTGATGAACCTCGGGACCGTCGAACATGAACGCGGCGCGCTCGGCAGCGCCCTCGGCGCCTACCGCGACGCCGCTCGCATCGGCCGCAAGACGGGCGACGCCACTGGGGTCGTAAAGGCGCTCACCAACGAAGCGAACGTCCTCGTCGCGTGCGGCGATCGCCGCGCGGCGCTCTCCGCGCTCGGACGCGCCGCAGAGCTGCCTCCCGCGATCGAGAACCGATTTCTTCACGCGTACTTGTCACTCATCACCTCCGAAGCACAGCTCCTCGGGGGACGCCTCGAGGACGCCATGCGGGAGGCCGATCGCGCGCTCCGCGAGTTCGAGTCGCTCGGCAATCGCCGAGAACGCGCGGACGCCCTCCTGGTCCTGGCCCGCCTCGCACTGAAGCGTCAAGACGCGCCTGCCTTCGCGTCGCATCTCGGCGACCTGGCCGCGGAGCGCGGCGCACTGAGCTCGGATCGACTGACCGTGCACGAGGCGGTGCTGCGCTCGGCGTGGCAGCGCCTTCGCCCTTCCGATGACGAGGTGGACCTCGCGAACGACACGGACGAGCCGGAGCTGGATCCGCACGACCAGGCGCCGCCCTCCCCCGTGGCGACCGAACGCGACACGGGACCGATCGAGGCGCTCGTTCGGTCGGTCGCGCCCTTCCGCACCGATCTGCACTTCGCACTTCAGGCCGAGCTCCTCCAAGTCGCGCTCACGAGCGACCGGCACAGCGACGCGCGGCGACACGCAACGGAGCTACTCCGCCTCGAAGGACGCATCCTCGACGGGCTCGACGAGGCCCATCGCCCGATGTGGCTCGGCCAGGTCGACGTCCGAGAGACCGTCCGAATCGCGCGCACGCTCGTGAAGGCGCCCGCCGGGCGTGGCCTCGGCCCCGACGGCGCGGACTTCGTGGGCCAGGTGCTCGAGCTCAACAAGCGTCTCGCCGCCGAATCGGAGCCGGAACGCCTCCTGCGGACCATCCTCGACGTCGCGATCACGGTGACCGGGGCTGAGCGCGGCTTCTTGCTTACGCCCGGAGCGGACGGCGATCTCGAGGTCCGCGTCGCGCGCAACCTCGACCAAGCGCCCATGCGAAAGGCGCAGATCCGCTTCTCGAAAGGCGTCGCCGACCGCGTCTACGCCGGCGGCAAGGCCATCGCGAGCGTGGATGCCCAGGGGGATCAGCGCCTGCAGGGCCTCGTCAGCGTCCACGCGATGAAGCTCCGGTCGGTGCTCTGCGTGCCGATGCGCCACGGCGTGCGCCCCATCGGCGTCATCTACGTCGACAACCGCTTTCAGCGTGGTGCCTTCTCGGACGACCGCGTGGCCTTCCTCGAAGCCTTCGCCGACCAGGCCGCCCTCGCGCTCCAATCGGCGCTCTTCGTCGAACGGGAACGCGACGCCCGCGCCCGCCTCGAAGCCGCGCTCGAGTCGCTCGCCCGCCAGAGCGCACGGGTAGAGGCTTTGAACGCCGAGCTGGCCACCGAGCTCTCACGCCGAACCGCCGAGCTCGGGACCGAGGTTGCCCGCACCTCGCAGCTCGGCGACCAGCTCGCGCGCGCCGCGGCTGACCTCGAAGAGACGCGCGCCGCCTTGCGCAGCGCGAAGGTCGAACACGATTCCCTCCAGGCCATGATCGGCGACTCCCCGCCGATGGTCCGCGTCCGCGCGCTCATCGAACGGGTCGCCAGCGCGCCGGTCCCGCTGCTCGTCTACGGCGAGTCCGGGACCGGGAAGGAGCTGGTGGCCCGCGCCGCCCACGCGCTCAGCGAACGCCCCGGACGCCTCGTCGCCATCAACTGCGCCGCGCTCCCGGAGGCGCTGCTCGAGTCCGAGCTCTTCGGCGTCGTCCGCGGCGCGTACACAGGCGCTGACCGGGACCGGGTCGGCCTCTTCGAAGAGGCGCATCAGGGCACGCTGTTCCTCGACGAGCTCGGGGAGATGCCGCTCGCTATGCAAGCCAAGCTGCTCCGGGTCCTCGAGACGATGGAGGTGAGGCGAGTCGGCGGCACAACGACCAAGACCGTCGACGTGCGGGTCGTCGCGGCCACCCACCGAGACCTCCCTGCGGCGATCACGGCGGGGCGCTTCCGCCAGGATCTCTACTTCCGCCTCAAAGTCGTCGAGATCCGGCTCCCGCCACTCCGGGACCGCCCCGGCGACGTCCGCCTGCTCGCCGCTCACCTGCTCGCCCGCATCGGGGAACGCTGGAAGCTCGGGGCGCGGCAGCTCACCGTCGCGGCGCTACGCGCCCTCGAAGCACACTCGTGGCCTGGCAACGTGCGGGAGCTCGAGTCGGTACTCACGTCGGCCGCGCTCACCGCGCAGGACGGCCTCATCGGGGTCGAGCACCTCGGTATCGCCACGACGGCGCCGAGCGGTCCCGCCGGCGGTGCCGTCATCGGTTGGGACGGGGCCTCGACCCTCGCGCAGCTCGAAGCCCAAATCGTGCGCGACGCCTGGGAGCGCCTCGGCCGCAACAAGTCGAAGACGGCGCGTGCGCTGGACATGGACCGAAACACCCTCGCGGCCAAGCTGCAGTCCACTGAGGAACGATGAGCGACACGCCTCCTACCGATACAGCTCCTCCCGAATCACCCTCCTCCTCCGTGGGTCGGCGCCTCCTCCGCGGCGCTGGCCAGCTCCTCGGTTGGGCCGTGGCCATCCTCGTCGTCGGCTACCTCGTGGGCCGGTGGCGCAGCCCGAGCCTCGAATCGGCGCCGAACTTCACGCTCGTCGATCTCCGAAGCGGCGCTCGAGTCACGCTGGCCGACTTCCGTGGCAAGCCTGCGGTCCTGAACTTCTGGGCCTCGTGGTGCGGCCCGTGCCGGCTGGAGCTGCCGGCGCTCGAACGATTCGCCCAGAACCACCCGGACGTGCAGGTCATCGGCATCGGCCACGACGATCCGGACGACCTGCGTGCCGCCGCGACCGACGCCGGGGTCACCTACCGCCTCCTGCACGACGGCGGCGCCGCGAGCCACGCGTGGGGCGTCTCCACCCTCCCGACCACCTTCGCGCTCGACGCAGACGGCCAGCTCGTCTGGTCTTTCACCGGCCTCCTCCTCGATCCGCAGCTCATCTGGCTGGGCTGGACGCTCTGAGCGCCGCGGGCAGTTCGATTCTGCACGTCCGACCGCCGCGCCGGGTTGCGCCCGGGCGCTCCGTGCGCCACGCTCCGGGCCCGAACCCGACCTGAACCGATTGGAGGACCAAGCGACCATGGCCCGCATTTACCAGGACATCACCGAGACCATCGGCAACACGCCCCTCGTTCAGCTCAACCGCACCGCCGCCGCACACGGCGCCAAGGCGCAGATCCTGTTGAAGCTGGAGTTTTTCAACCCGCTCGCCAGCGTGAAGGACCGCATCGGCTTCTCCATGATCGACGACGCACTCCGTAGCGGCCGCATCAATCAGGACACCGTCCTCATCGAGCCGACCTCCGGAAACACCGGCATCGCCCTCGCTTTCGTCGCCGCGGCCAAGGGCCTGAAGCTCATCCTTACGATGCCCGAGACCATGTCGACCGAGCGCCGTAAGTTACTGAAAGTACTGGGCGCACGTCTGGTCCTCACCGAAGGTCCGAAGGGCATGAAGGGCGCCATCGCGAAGGCTCAGGAGCTAAACGCGGCCATCCCCGGCAGCGTCATCCTGCAGCAGTTCGAGAACCCGTCGAACCCCGAGATCCACCGCAAGACCACCGCCGAAGAGATCTGGCGCGACACGGACGGCGCCGTCGACATCGTCGTCGCCGGCGTCGGCACCGGCGGCACCATCACCGGGGTCGGCGAGGTCCTGAAGGCCCGGAAGCCCGGCATTCAAATGGTGGTCGTCGAGCCGGACGCCTCGCCGGTGCTGTCCGGCGGCGCGCCGGGGCCGCACAAGCTCCAAGGGATCGGCGCGGGCTTCGTCCCCGGCGTCCTGAACACCACGATCTACGACGAGATCATCCGGGTGAAAGAGGCCGACGCCGGCCCCATCACCAAACAAGTGAACCAGCAGGATGGCATCCCTATCGGCATCTCGTCGGGCGCCATCGTCTGGGCCGCCCTCGAGCTGGCGAAGCGCCCCGAGAACGCCGGCAAGCAGATCGTCGCCATCATCCCGTCCTCGTCAGAGCGTTACCTCTCGACTTGGCTCTTCGCCGACGTGGACGTGGAGTCCGACTCGCTGGACGAGTTTCTCACCTGACGCTGCTTCTGCGGGCGGGGGACACCCCGCGCCCCCGACGGCGTGATTCGAAAACGCGAGCGGAGTGACATCGCACGCGATTCCGCGTTAGTCTCGACCCGTGAATCGCCGTCAGCCCTCCCGAGTGTGGTCCCGCGCACGTCTTCTCGCGGCACGACTGTCGCTGTGGTCCCTCGTGATGCTGGCGCTCACCCCCGCGGTCGCGTCGGCCCAAGAGAGCCCTCTCTCCCGCGGGACCCGCCTCATCGAAGCCGGGCAGTTCGACGACGCCTTGAACGTGTTGCTCCCGGCCTACGCGAACGACCCCTCGGCGCCACTCGCTCACGCCGCCGCCCGCGCCTATGACGCGCTGCGAGACGACCCGCTCGCCCTCCGCTTCTACGAGAACGCGCTCAACCTGAAGCCCGGCCTCGATCCCGACGCGCGCCGCCGGGTCCAAGATCGCGTGCGCTCCATCAAGGACCGGCTCAAGAACCGCCCCAAGAAGGCCACCCTCTCGATACGCACACCCGTCGATGGCGCCGCCGTGCTCTTGAACGGCGAAGAAGTCGGCCGCACGCCCCTCTCCGGCGTGCTGGTCAAGCCCGGCAGCTACCGCGTCCGCGTCCAGCACGACCACTTCGAGCCCTGGGAGCAGTCGCTGACTCTGGCCGTCTACGACGTGGTCACACTCGACGTTCAGCTCACCGACCGCGCCTCGGACGTGCTCATCCACACCGAACCCGCCGGCGCGTCGGCCCGCGTCTCGTCGGTCAATCCGGCCATCCCGCCTCAGGAGTGCCTGACCCCGTGTCTCGTGCCGCTCCGTAGCGGCGAATACACCGTCCTGCTCCAGCGCGACGGGTTCCCACCCGCGAATCACCGCTTCGTGAAGCTGCCCGGGCAGGTGCTCGAAGTGCGCCTCAACTTGAACGACCTCTCACCGGCCGTCCCTCTCGACCCCACGAAGGGCAGGCTCGTGCTTGGCATCTCGCACGCCGGCGCTCAGCTCATCGTCGACGGCGTCTTGGCCGGCACGGCGCCACTGACTCGGGCGATCCCGGTCGCGCCCGGAATCCATGAGATCGCCGTCTCGCTGCCCGGATACAAGCCGTGGAGCGCGCGAGTCCAGATCCTGGCTGGGGAGCAGACCACGCTCTCGGTTCAGCTCGAACCTTTCGGCGGCGCCGCCCTCGTGCCGGTGACGCCGCTGCCCCGGACGCCACCGCCGGTGACGCCACCGCCGACCTTCACGCCCACCCCCGTGACGCCGCCGGTCTACACGCCCCAGCCGCTGTACACGCCGCAGCCCACGCCGGTGCCCACTATGCCGGCCGAGACCGAGTCGATGGGTGATGGGGGCGGCGACCGCGTCCTCGGTTGGTCGCTTACCGGGAGCGGCATCGCGCTCGTCGTCGGGGGGGCCTTGGCCGCGGTGCTCCCGGCCACCCTCGGTGGAAGCAAGGTCAAGACGGCGACACGCTTCTCGATCGAACAGTCCGCCACGGACGATCCGGCCCTCTTCCCGGCCGAGTTCCCGCCTGGGGTCTACGTCTCTGGCATGACCCGTGCCGACGCCTTGAAGGTCGAAGAGGACTCGCAGACCTGGGTCATCGTGGGCTCGGTCGCGGTCGGTGTCGGTGCGGCGCTCCTCGGGACGGGCATCTACTTCCTGGTCGCCGGCGACGGGGGAGACGACTCCGACGTCGACACCGACGACACCGGTCGCCGCACCTTCGCGCCACCGACCTTCCACCTCTCCCCGTGGCTCTCCAGTGACGGCTACGGCGGCTCGGCCGCCCTCACCTTCTAGTTCGAGGTCTCATGCCAGGCCCCTCATGGCGACGCGCACTCTTGCAACGGACTCTCCCTCTGGCGTTCATCAGCGCCTTCGCGGCATGCGAAGCCGCCGACGGCAACGTCGACGACGAGAAGTTCGTCTGCCGAACCCAAGCCGAATGTGGCGACGGCATGAAGTGTGGCGCCGGCCCCGGTTGCTTCTGCGTGTGCATGGCCCCAGACCAGACGCCCAACACCGCGTGCGCCGATCCGAACTGCTTGAACCCCCAGACGACGGAATGAAGGTCGCACGATGATCTCACCTCGACTTCGCCGATCCGCCGTCGGGCGCTGGGCTCGCCGCGTCCTCCTCGCGTCGCTGCTCCCCATGACCGTCACGGCGTGCGTGGACTTCGGCGTCGACGGCGACAACTACGTCTGCCGAACCCAAGATGAGTGTGCGACCGGGATGAAGTGTGGTGCCGGCCCGAGCTGCGTCTGTCAGTGCCTGAAACCAGAGCAGATCCCGAACGCTAACTGCGCCGACCCGAACTGCGAAAACCCACAGATACAATGAGTAGACGCACATGACGAAGCCGCGAAAGGTCCACCTCGGCTCCCTGACGGTCGGCCGTTGTTTCTACCGCGAGCCGCCCCCGCCCCCGGACGGCGGCGACTGGGAGAACACGCCGTCACGGCTCGGCTCACCTATCGCCGACCCGCGTAACCTGTTCCGCGTCGATGCCCCAGGCGAGAGCGTCAACGTCACCAGCGCCGCCGGTGAGACCACATCCTTTCCTTCGGATCTCCTCGTCGTCGAGGTCCCGCGTGCCGGCTTCGACCGCGCGAAGAACCTGACCCGACTCGGTTAGAACCCCACGCCGGCCTCCATGAGCCACGGCGAGGCTCGGCCAGAACGCCACTTCGCACCACCGAAAGCCAGTTACTGCCGCAGACCGCGGCCCCTTTGCACACGGCTCCTTCGGCGTGGTGGGTCGCTCGTCACAGGGTCAACATGAACGTGACGAGTGCGTTCAGTTGCGCCGGTGTCAAGGCCCCTACGTGGCCCATCGCGCCAGCGGTGTCCTCGAAGACGTCATACAACGACGCGGCTGCCCCTGTGTGGAGATAGGGTGCGGTCGCGAAGAGACCCCGGAGCGACGGCGTGTTGAAGGCGGGCGGCGACGCGCCGTCGACAGTCGCAAGATAGGTCTCGATGGTCGAAGCGGCGCCGACGTCCAACGTCACTGCAGAGGCGTAGGTGGGTGGAACGTGGCAGTTCGCACAGCCGATGGCCGGGTCCTCGAAGAGTACCTGGCCCTCGAGCGCCAGCGCGCTCGGCGCCGCCGCGTTTGGGTTTCGAGGTGGGATGAGCCCACTCACGAGATAGGCAGCGAGTGACTCTCGGGTCTCGAGGGTCAACGTCGTGCCGCCCATTCTCGTGACCGTCGCCGCGATGTTCTCTTCGAGCGTGGGGGCCGTGCCGGACCAATTAAAGGGACCGGTCCCCGCGAGTCGACCCGCGAGCATGGGCGTCTGCCGCGGACCATCGCCGACCACCCACACGAGCCCGTCATCGGTGCCATCGAAGTGGCAGGTCGCACATGCGAACTGACCGTGGAAGCTGAGGCCCGGGGTCCGAGAGTAGTGGAATACACGGCGGCCGAGTCGAAGCTCCTCGGGGAGCGGATCGGCTCCAAGGGGCGCCACACTGGCGTGGGCGGTCGGCCACTGGGTGTGGTCGTCCGTGGCGAACAGCTTGGACAGGTCGATCGTCGAGACGGTGCCCCCGACGGCGTTCAGGACGTACGCCCGACTGCCGTCGGCCGAGAACGCGATGGCGCGCGGGCCTTCACCGACCCGCACGACGAGGCGGGGCTTCGACATCGGGTCGCCAATGTCCGAGTCGAAAATGCCGACCCGGTCGGTCCCTTGCGCCACGAGAAAGAGAAGGTGGCGTTTCGGGTGCAACCCGATGTCGACAGGCTGGTCGAGGACGTGGTTGACGAGCTCTGGATGCGCGCCGAAGACGTGCGTCTGGGCTGCCGGTGTCGTTGGGGTGAGCCCCGTGTCAATGACCGAGATCGTGGGTTCGACCGGGCGTATCGGCGCCGCGTTCCATCCCATGGGGATCCCGCCGTCGCAGCTCTGGCCTCCGTAGCCGAGCGACTTGCACTTGGGTTGGTTCGGGACGTTCGTCGGCGCGAGGAGGTCTGTCTCGAGTCCGGGACGAACGATGGTGTGCCCCACCAGGATACGTGAGTCGTCGCCGGCGCCACCCGGACCGGGATCCACGGCGACCGCGATCGCACGACTCGGGACCGATCGCGCAGCCAGAGAGGGGAGCGACATCGCGTCGTGTGGATTGGTGTTCCGCAGCTCCACGCTGGAGGAGACCGCGAGCGGAGCCCCGAGGACCACGGAGACCACCCTTCCACGTTGGAGCGCGACCCAAGCGACGTCCCCCGCAACGGCGACTCCTCGCGGCAGGTCTCCCACGAAGATGGAGCCCTGCGCCGTCAAGGTCATTGCGTCGATCACGGTCAGACGTCCCGAGGCGGCGTCCGTCACGGCCGCTCTGAGTCCATCGGAGGTCGCCGCGATCCCGAAGGGCTCGAAGAGAATGTCCAGGGACGTGGAGACCTCGCTGGCCCCCGATTCCACTCGGACGACCCGACCCGTGGAGCGGACCGTCGCCAGGATCGCACCGTCCGGAAGGCAGACGACCTGTTCGGGTCGCCCACCGACGGGGACGGCTCTATTCAAGGTGGCTGTGCCTTCATCGAGGATGGTGATTCGCTCTCGCTCGGCATCCGCGACCACGATCTCGCCATCCCGAACGCAGATCCCGCGGCCCGAGGTCCAGTCCGGCGCTGGCTCCCCCGAACGGAGTGAAGGCATAGGCTGCTTCTCGTACCAAAGGAACGCATTGAAGCCGACCTCCCAATCCGGTTCTTCGCCCGGGGTATGCCATCCCCAATCCACGTCGGGCATGACCGGCTCCGGCGCGGCGTCCTGGGAGTCGCCTTCCTCGGAGGCGTCATCGGCGGCCGCCGATGGGCCGCCGTCCAGCTCGCCCGAGGAGGCCCACTCCGCGTCGGGTTCTGACACGTGTGTATCCATCACCGTGGTCCCGTCGGGCTTGCCACTGTGGGCGTCGCTCAGGTGGGCGTCGCTCCCGTGGGACGAGCCGTCGTGAAGGGTCGAGTCAAGCTTCGTCACGTCTGCCTGGACGTCCGGACCGGTGCCGCCATCCGGGATGGCAGAGGTGTCCGGGATGGCGCTTCCGCCATCCGGGAAAGCAGCGGTGTCCGGTCCCGGCGCGACGTCCTCGGGCGACGACGTGTCGCCATACGTCTGGTCGTCATGGGGGACGGGGCCCGAACGCGAGTCGCGTGCTGAGCCCGTTCTCGCCAGGTCGTCTTCACAAGCAAGCGTGAGTAGCACAGTCCAGATCGCGCGCTTCATGGTCCCCTCCTCGGCCTCGTGAGCGACTTGGTGGCCGTCCTGGGGTGATACGATCATCGCCACTTCGAAATGATCGCGAAGCCACGCATCGGCAACGAACGCGGGGAATCGGGTGGTCGAACGACAATGCCGCGTCGTTAGTCTGTCGATGACGGGTCGGCAATTCGTGTTGTTCAGGTGGGGAGCGTCATGTGTTCCAGTATGACCGATGTATGGATAGAGAGACGTGCCGCGCCACTGATCGCGGTTCTGATGAGCTGTACGTCGCTCGACACGGGCGACGTGGGTAGCACCGTGTCGGGTTGGTCAGACGCTTGGGAGGGCGTCGAAACGACCGCCCCGGACTCCTCGACCGTCGAAACGAGGTCGGGTGGTCGAGACCCAACTTCGCCGTCCTCGTCGGATGTCCTCGGGAGTGACGCGGCGTTCTCCCTCGATGGCGACGACGCCTCGGGTACCGACGACGGCTCGACCGGCGGAGAGGACGCCGATGTGGACGGCGTGTCGCAGCACGACGCAGCGGCCGCAGATACGCCCGACGCAGATACGCCCGACGCAGACACGCCGGCCGCAGACACGCCGGCTGCAGACACGCCGGCTGCAGACACGCCGGCTGCAGACACGCCGGCCGCAGACACGCCCGCCGCAGACACGGTCGCCTCCGATTGTTCGGACGGAAACCCGTGTACGCTCGATCTCAAGTCCGCGATCGGATGTCACCACCCAGTGCTGTCGAATGGGGCCCACTGCGACGACCAGGATCCATGTACCGTGGGGACGACCTGCACGGACGGTCATTGTGGCGCAGGCACCCTCTTGACCTGTGGGCCAACGGCGACGCAGTGTATGGACCGAGTATGTACGCCCGGCATCGGGTGTGAGGTCCTCCCGTCAGTCGAGGGGACGACGTGCAACGACTACGACGCGTGTACGGGGCCGGGCGCGTGCAATGGCTCGGGAGCGTGCATGCCGGGCGTCCCCGTCAATTGTCCCGACGACACTCAGTGTACACAATACCACTGCCAGATCGCCCATGGTTGTATCGCCTTGCCCAAGGGCTCACTCTTCACCTGCACACCCGAGGACGACAAGTGCAGGTCGGGTCACTGCAACGACGGCGAGTGTGTGCCCTTCGGCTCGGCCAAGAATTGCGATGATAACATACCATGTACCGTCGACATGTGCATGAAAGCGACTGGGTGCGTACACTACCCAGCGACATACGTGGGCTGCCCTGGACATCCCTGTGATCCGCCCTGTGACGACGAGAACAGTTGTACCCAAGATCAGTGCGTTCTCTTTAGCGGTTGCGTCTACACGCCGGTCTCGGGTCCATGCGACGACGGCGACGCGTGTACGGCGTCAGGGACGTGTACGAAGGGCACGTGCGTCTCGAATGCGGTCACGAAGTGCGATGACGAAGACCCCTGCACTACGGACGCGTGCGTCGATGGCGAATGTACCTACCAGGCTGTCGCCGGCTGCTGTCATCCAAAGTCCGAGTGCGGCGACGACGGTGATCCATGTACGACCCTCCTGTGCGCCTCAGCCGATGGCCCGTGCCACTTCGCAATTCTCGCCAACGGCGCCTATTGCGACGATGGCGACATTTGCCGTTGGGGGACGACCTGCACCGCCGGCGTCTGCGGTGGAGGCTCGCTGGTCGACTGCCCTGACGGGTCGGCATGCCAGCTGTCGTCGTGTGACGCGAAGGCCGGTTGCCGATTCGACCCACTCTGTCCCGACGAGGGCAACCCCTGCACCGCCGAGTCGTGTTCGGCTGGCGTCTGCGGTCGAGTGGCGGTCAGCGGCGTGTGTCCGGGGGGAACTTGCCTGGCGGGCGCGTGCAGAGGCCCTGGCGACACCGTGGTCTTGGGGGACCTCCGAGTGGACCGGCTTGAGGTGTCTGTAGCGAGCTACAGTGGGTGCGTCGGCGCGGGCATGTGCCCTGATGTGTGCCCGGTCGGCGAGTGCGCGGCGGATGGTCCGGTGGACGGAGTCGATGGCGCCACCGCGGCGGCATATTGCTCCTTCGCCGGAGGACGCCTCTGCAAGGTCGAGGAGTGGCGTGTGGCGGCGTTCGGACACGACGGCCGACTGTGGCCCTGGGGAGGTGCTGCGCCGGACTGCGACCGTATCAACGCCACCATCGCCGGTGCACCGTGCGCCGTCGGTCCGCTACCGCCGGGACGTCCAGAGGGCGCGAGCGCCTTTGGCGCCGAGGACATGGCCGGCAACGTGGCGGAGTGGGTCCTTGTGCCGGACGTTGGCGTCTTTGCGGTTGGGGGAAGCTACGCCGGGCCTCCGGAGCTCCTCTTCGACGCCCAGGACGCCAGTGTCGAGCCCACCTTGGCCGGGATTCGCTGCTGCTACGACGGAGGTGCGCCGTGAGGAACGCCGCAATACTAATACTCCTGTGCGTCGGGTGTGAGGTTCAAGACGATGGGCTGAGGGGCCGACGCGCTGGGGGTGACGCGCTCCCGCCCTCCGACGCGAGTCAGGAGGCGCTGCAATCGGACCTGGGCACGACGCTGGACGCGATGCAATTCGAGGACACCGGCGCGGACGACGGGAGCTCGGGCGTCCATGCGGACGTTATGACGCTCGACGTACTTCCCGACCTCGAGGGCCCCGTGCCCGACGAGACGACCGTGCCCGACGAGACGACCGTGCCCGACGAAGACGAAGTCGCACCCTCGGACGACTCGGACGGCACAGCCGTGGACGCCGACGTGGACCCGGCGGATTCGGCCGGGGCGGACGTGCCCCTTGGACCAACGGATGTGGCGCCCGTGGATGACCTCGTGGCCAGCGACATCGCCGAGGTGGATGACGGTGAGGTCCTGGACGCGGGCGACCCTCCGGTGGAGCTGGAGGACGTCCTCGACGACGTCGAGTCCGACGCCGACACGACGTTGGAGGACGCGCTACCGGACCTGCCCCCGCCCGGGCCGTGCGTCAGTGACAGCGAGTGCGATGACGGCGAGCCCTGCTCCATCGACATCTGCTATAGCGGCGAGTGCACGCACGTGGCGCGCCCAGAAGGGGCGAGCTGTGCGGACGACGACCCGTGTACGTTCGGGATGGCATGCAGCGCCGGCGTGTGCAGCGGCGGGAGCATCGTCGCGTGCGAACCGGGACCCAACCCCTGCTCGCCGAGGACCTGCGTCACCGGCACGGGGTGTGTACCGACCCCCGTGCCGGACGGTCTGCCCTGCGACGACGGTGCCCCTTGCACGATCGTCGATCGCTGCTCCGGAGGCGTATGCACCGACCCGGACGGCGCCTGTCACGATGGTGATCCATGCACTCTCGACTTCTGTTTCCAGGGGAAGACCTGTGCGTACGGGCCTCGCGAGGGACAGACTTGTCCCTCGTCAGATGACTGTGTGGAGTCGGCCTGGTGTAAGTCGGGGGCATGCGTGCCAGCGACGACGGTCCTATGCGACGACGCCGACCCATGTACCATCGACCAGTGCGTCGGCGGTGAATGTGTGCACGCGCCGAAGCCGCTCATCGGTTGCCCGGGGTCGCCCTGCATCCCCGCGAACTGCAACGACGGGACGCCGTGCACGGTCGATTCGTGCGTGGTGGGGAAAGGGTGCAAACACGCGCCGGTCGACGGCGCGATTTGCGAGGACGGTGAAGAGTGTACTGCCGGCGACTACTGCAAGGGCGGTGGGTGTCAGAGCGGCCCACCGACCTGCGACGATGGAGACGCCTGTACGAAGGACCTGTGTACCGATGGCGTCTGCAGTCATCTCGACATTCCGTCCTGTTGCACACCCGAATTGTGTGACGACGGTGACCCGTGCACCACGGACACCTGCATCACGGAGTCCTCATGCAAACACGCGCCCCTGCCATCGCTGGCGGCGTGCGATGATGGCGACCCGTGCACGCTCTACGAGACGTGCGGGAGCGGAACGTGCACCGCGGGCGCGTTCGCGTGCGATGATGGCCTGGCGTGCACGGCTGACGCCTGCAACGATGGGCTTTGCTCCCACTCCGACATTGCGGGGTGTTGTGAGAACCCGGCGGACTGCCCGGCGGGGCCCTGTCACAAGTACACGTGTCCGCTCGCGAGTCAGCCGTGCGTCTTGGTCGCCGTGAACGAAGGCCTCTTCTGCAATGATGGTGATGTCTGTACGTGGGGCACCTACTGTACGAAGGGGATCTGCGAACCCACGGGGATGGTTCCTTGCGCCGACGGCGGTCCTTGTCACGAGCCGGCCTGCGACCCCAAGACGGGGTGTTGGAAGAAGCCGATCGGCGGGGTGCCGTGTGATGATGGCGACGTGTGCACCGAGGACGTCTGCACTGCCGGCGCCTGCATCGGAGGTCCGATCTGCCCCGATGACGGGAACCCGTGCACGGCAGAGACCTGTACGAGCCAAGGCTGCCTCAGGACCGACGTGAGTGACGCCTGTGGCGGAGGGGCCTGCACCTCCGGAACGTGTGTCGGATTCGCACGTCCAGACATGGTGTGGGTTCCCGGCGGCACCTACGAGGTGGGATGCTCAAGCGATGACGGCCCGTGTGGGCCGAATGCGTTGCCAAAGGCGGCGGTGACGCTCCTGCCCTTCGCAATCGATCGGACCGAGGTGCCGGTCAGTGTGATGGACGCTTGTCAGGCCGAAGGCGCTTGTTCACCGGGGTCGCTCGCCGCACTGTGCACCAGCCCGGTGGGAGTGGCCGATCCGCCATCGCGATGCCTGTCGCGCGACGATGCCGCGGCGCTGTGTGCCTACGCTGGAAAGCGCCTCTGCTCCGAGCCTGAGTGGGAAGTCGCCGCGCGCGGGGCGACCGATCGCCCCTGGCCCTGGGGCCACGAAGCGCCGACCTGCGACCGCGCCAATCACCTTGGATGTGATTCGATGCCCATCGACGTGACGGCCCTCGAGGCGAGCGAATCGGTATTCGGCGCTCGGCAGATGTCGGGGAACGTCTCAGAGTGGGTCTCGGCAAGCACCGGCATTGTGCGAGGAGGCAACTTCGAGAGCGACGCCGATCGGATCACCGTCACCGCACGCGGTCTCGTCGAGCCCGGGTCCCACCCCGCAACGGCTGGGGTTCGCTGCTGCGTTACGCCCGAATGAACGGGCTTCGAAACGCGGCCGGCGATGACGCCAGCAAGAGCCTGTCCATCGAAAAGGCGCCCCCAGGAGCAACCTATTCGCCGACGCAGGTCGACTCGTCGGGCGTCCAGGTGCGGCACTGGCGGCCGTCACACGTCGACTGCGGGCAAGGGCACGCGATACACGCGAAAGCCGGACAGTCGAGATCCGTCTTGCACTCCGGAGCCGCATGGGCCGGCCGACACGTGCCACAACACTGGCCGGGCGTGGTGACGAGCTGCTGCCCGTCTGGGCAGGCCACGGCGGCGCAGAGCACGAAGGCGCAGCGCGACGGCTGGCCCACGCAGGTCGGGCAGCACTGACCCTGGTTCTGGACGAGTCTCTGGCCCTCCGCGCACACCGGGACGGCACACTTGACGTAGCTGCAGTCGATCTTCGCCGCCGCTTCTTGCTCGCCAAACTGTCCAGCCGTCGGTTGCTCCTGCCGGGCTCCCTCCATACAGCCGACCACCATCGCGAGACCCAACATGGCAAAGGGGAGCTTGCTCATCATCATCATCTCTCTCCACGGAATAAGGCCGATCCACTGCGGCACTAGCCTGACTTTCGAGGGCAGCTAGCATGCGACCTCATCGTTGTCACGGGAAGAAGCGCGCCCAAGACCCATTCAGAGAGGCTCGACGTCGATTCCAGACAACAATCCCTTGACCGATCACCGTCCGACCGATACCTCGCCGGCCAGAAGCGAGGTGTCCGATGAGAGTGTCCCTATGGTCCCGCCTTTCGGTTCTGGCAGTCTTGACCTCGGTCGGGTGTGAGAACGACGCTGATACGGCCGTGGCGAGCGACGATTTGAGCGCCACGAGCGACGCCGCCGTGGACACGAGCGGTACTGCGGAGGTCTCCGCGCCTGAAGACGACGCGTCTCTGCCCACCGACTCGTCGGCCGAGGAGACCAGCTCAGCGGACGCCACCGCCGAAGACGCGACGAGCGTCGATGACGTCGACTCGACCGTCCCGGACGTGGCGCCCGAGGCCGATGTGGGTGACGACGACACGTTCACGGCGGACACCGGCGCCCTCCCAGCGGGGTGCTGCAGCACGGCGTCCGACTGCGGCGTGGGCGAGCAGTGTGTCACGCTCGCGCCCGGCCTCGGGTGGTGCTTGGCTGAGGGCACTGACACTGCTTGTTGGGCCGACTCCGACTGTATGAACGAGAGCGCCACGTGCCATCTCACGACCGGTGTCGCCGCCTGCGGAACGGCCGACGCCAACGCGCCCGCCCCTGGGGAGTGCCTCTTCGATCTGCCGTGTTCGGACGTGTGCGAAGACTCCAGCTCTTGCACCGAGTTCTGCTGGTTTGGAATGTGCCTGCCTCTCTCTGGCGTGACGGGCTGCTGGAACGACGACTTCTGCGAAGGAGGCGTCCCTTGCCTCGGCGCGGTCTCCCCGGACGCGGGCCAGTGCCTTGCGGGAGCGAGCTCGGTCACCGCCAAACCTGGAACGTGCTACGCCGGGAGCGGCGGGACCTGCGTGGTGCTCGCGACGGGTGACTTCGGGGACTGCGACACGCCGCTCGGGTTCGCCCTCGTTAGCCATGCGGCGGGATGTATGGCGGTCCAAGGGTGCGATTGCGGGGACTTTTGCGACCAGGTCTTCGCCACGAAGCTTGAATGCCAGCTCGCCTGTCTGCCTCAGACCTGTTGTGCGGACGACTCCGCGTGCCCCGTCGGCTCGACGTGCGCCAAGGGGAACTGCGTCCCCGCCGCACCCGAGGACGGCTGCTGGGCCTCGGAGGAGTGCGCCGAAGGCCAATTCTGCGACGCCGTGGTGAGCTGCCCCTGCGACGGGGGCAAGTGCAAGAAGACGGCGTGCAAGAAGGGGGCGCCTTGTTTTCAACCGAAGATGGCCACCTCGGGCTCGTGTCACCCCATCCCCGCTTGTTGTGGTGACGAGGGCCTGTCCGAGTGCGGAGGCGGCGACGTCTGCGAGGTGGGGGCCTGCGTCCCGGCGCCCGAGGAGGGTCACTGCTGGTCGGACGGCAATTGCCCCGAGGGCGAGTACTGCTTTGGGGGGGTCCCGCCGCTCTGCGGAGAACCCTTGGTCCCGGTCGCTGGCGTGTGCCTGCCGGTCGGAGTGACCTGCTGCTATAACGACGACTTCTGCTACGGATCGTGCGTGAATGGGTACTGTGCCCCGCCCGCAGACGGTGACCACTGTTGGACGTCGTATGATTGCGGTCTTGGCTACACCTGCGAAGGCGCTATCGCCCACACGGGCGGCTGCTGGGAGGGCGACACCCCGGACGGCACTCCCGGTACGTGTAAAGCCACAGGTCCCGGCGGGATGTGCGTGACCTTCACGTGGGGCAGCTTCGGGACCTGTGACGAGTCCCAGAGCCTCGGGTTCATGTGGGCAGGCACGGGCTGTATCGAAGTGAGTGGTTGTGACTGCGAGCCCTGGTGCGATGAGGTCTACGCTACGGAAGCCGAGTGTTTGACGGCGTGTGCGCCGCCGATCTGTTGCGGATCGGTGTTCGACTGCCCCGCGAGCACGGTCTGTTTCGAAGGCCACTGCGTCGCCCCGCCGTCACCGACTGGGTGCTACGTGGACACCGACTGTGGAGCCGACGAGCAGTGCCTCGGCGCCGACGCCTGCACCTGCGGGACGAACGACTGCAAGCTTGGCTGCAAGGTGGAGCCGTGCCCGGCACAGCCCATGGTCTCCGAAGGGTACTGCGCGCCGAAACCCACGTGCTGCACGACGAACGACGATTGTGGGGACGGCTCGGTGTGCCTCGACTGGCTCGGGGCCGAGTCACGGTGCGCCCCGGCGCCGGCTGTTGACCAGTGCTATCGGCCCGAGGACTGCGGCGCGGGCCTGACCTGCGAAGGGGAGAACGCGTGCACCTGCAGCGATATCTGGTGCAGCTCCATCCCTGGGACGTGCAGCCCGGCCGCGGGCGGCTGCTGCGACGACGACAGTGACTGCGCCGAAGGCACGGTCTGCACCCAAGCGGCGATCGGCGGCGGGCCGTCCAGCGGGCAGTGCGTCCAGCTCCCCGACTCAGCCTCGTGTTACGCCGATCAGCACTGCCCCGAAGGCCAGGCCTGCGCAAACCCCTGGGCCCCCGTATGTGGGGAGCCGGGCGATCCGTCGCCGGGGCAGTGTTACGGGCCCTGATCCACATCCGAAGGCCCGACGTCGAGGACCGCGTTGACGACCTCGATGTGGCTCTCCGTCCCCGCGCTCGGGCTACCACCCGGCGACGTTCCAAATCCGGTCCCGTTAAAAGGCGACGCCGGTCCCCGTGAGGTTGCAGGGCCACGCCTCCTCAGAGGTGACGGGGGGCCAGAGAATCGTCGCGTTGGACGGGGAGTTGGGTCCCGTCCCGCCGAGGTCTCGCGCTCGCACTTGAACCATACCAAACCAATGCAGCACGTCCGGGTAGCCGCTCGGCTGCTCGCCGGGTTCGAACGCGACAGCGATGACTCGGGTCTCGCCGGGCTCGAGGCGCGCATCAATGAAGTTCTCAGCCCCCTCTAGGACGAAGCGGGACTCTGGATCCGGGTCCCACGTCTCCGGGACGGTGCAGTACCCGGGGGGTTCGAGGAGCGTGTCGAGCGGCGCCGTCGACACTCGGAGCGCTTCGAGTCGGCACGGCGCCGTCCCGATGTTGGTGAGGGTCGTCGCAAAGACCTTTCGATCACCCCACTCGACGGCGCCATACGCGAGCTCGTCAGGCTGCAGGCGCAACGCGCAGTATGTGACGGCGCTTCGAGTGGCGATGAGTGGGACCGCCCGCGTCGGCTCGGCGCCAGCACCCGTGACGCCGAAACGAAGCATTCCGAGTGAGAGGCTCCCAACCAACCCGTCGTCAATCTCGATGGCGATGGTAATCGACACATGGTGCCCAGGCTCCAGAACGATGAGAGCGGGCGGCGGCTCGTGGAAACCAAAGTCGCCCTCCCAATCCTGATCGATGCGGAGGTCAGATATCTCGATGGGTAGGAGACCTTGGTTCTGAAAGACCACCGTCCGCAGGCTCACCGGTGCTCCGATAATGACATCGCCAAAGTCGACCCACTCCGGCTGCACGTCCAAGTGGCTCTGCTGCACGTCGGCGCGGACGGCGACCCGCAGCGCCTCGTCGCCCATCTCGACGACGACGAAGCCGAGCGTCTCCTTCCCGCTGAGCAAGGCCTGACTCGGCGAGAAGCGGAGCGACGCAAGCTTCATCGCTGGCTGCCCGGGCTCGATGGTGACAGGACCTGGGCTCGGCGGGACTAGGGCGACGTCCTCCTGGAACCAATCCACCACCGACTCCAGGGTCAAGCCCGTCACCTCGACCATCTCGGGCCGCGTGCTGCGAAGCGCGAAGGCCAAGGTGCGCTCTTGCCCAACCAGGATTGTCCCGAAGTCGAGGACCGCGGGGACCACCTCCAAGTGGCTCTCCGTCCCTTGTCCGAAAGCCACGACCCGCGTCGCCGAGCGCAACGCCACGTCGCCCCCAAACTGGAGCTCCATGAGTGCGCTCGCGACGGCCGTGCTCGTCGGCACGAAACGGAGCTCGGCACAGAGGCCCGCCCCCGGGGCGATCGTCGTGGGGAGGGTGACCGCCGCGCCTTCGGTCACACAGCCATCGAGGCTCCCCTCATACCAGCGAATGACCGAGAACTCCGGGCTCCCGAAGAGATTGACGCCCTTGACGGCGACCGGCCTCTCGCCGGGGTTGCCGTAGTGGATGACCTGGACTCGGGGCTCCCCGATGAGAACGACCCCGAATTGAATCGTGTCCGGTGTCACCACCAGCACCGCGGAGCCGGCCTCCTCGCCTGGCGACGAAGCACAGCCAACCGCGAGGCTCAACGCGACGAGACACGCCTTCAAATGGGCCATCGTGGGAGCCACGGGACCTCCTAGGGCGAGCAGCAGCTCACTCAGGGAAACAAGCCGTATCATAGCTGATGGCGACGGTCTCACCAGCCGTGGGCATGCAGACACCGGCCGGGTCGACTGTCCCACGACAACGGGGGTGAGAATGGCGGGACCCGGCGGGATTGCGCGGGACGCGGCGGGATGATTGAAGAATCGCGCTCGATCCGGCTTTGAGAATGTGGCGCGGAGATCCGGCTTGACAGGGGGTTTTCGCGCGGATTCTCAAAGCCGGATCGGTCGTTCGCTCCGAAGGGCTCGCGAGGTTCGTGCGGACCTTTGTGCGTGTGGGTTTGCTCGTTATGTGTGCCAAGAGTCCCGCGCACCTAAGCGCCCGGATGCCTGCTCATCGTTTGCGGCGGGGTGGCGGGACCTTGGGTCGAGTTAGCAGGAGGAAGATGCCAAGAATGACGTCTCCGAAGAACCAGAGTGACATGACCATCATTGCGCCAATTCCAGTACCCAGAGCTGCACCTGCCCTCTCCGCCTCGGAAGCCGCGGAGCTTGCGACTTTGCTTGCGGCCCCGACACCACCGATCATCCAGATGAGCATGAGGATGTTGAAGGCAATGAAAGTCCACTTGATGAGCTTGCCGAAGAAGCCTCGTTTCGGAATGGCCACCGCCACTCCGCATGACGGGCACTGTGGAGCCGCGTCGCTAACGGGGCTGTTGCATTCGGGGCATGAAATCATGGGCATAGCTTCGTTCTCCTCGGGCTTGTTGGCTGCCGTTGTCAGTCGACGATGTCCTCGACAGTAGTCGATTTCAGTCGGTGACACACCCCCTCGGAGGGGCGTGCTGGGCCCTCGAACCAAGCGGCTCGAGGGTCCAGCACGGCGCTCCGTGGCTGGTCGCCGTCAACTCTACTTCGGCCAGTCGGCCGGCTGTTTATCGGTCTGCCTTCCTCCCGGCAGCACCGACCAGCCGAGTCGCGCCAGGTCCATCGCCAAGGCCGGATTTTTTTTCCCCTGGGTCCACAGCCGCAATGAATCCAAGAACTTTGCCTTTCACGATTGCGTCCACGTCCGGACTAACGAAGATCCGAATGAGCGCCCGGAGGCCCTCGCTCAGCTGTGGGTCCTCCAGCTCATTGGCTGCGCGGTAGAGCGCGGGTACTCCGGGATGAAGCTCTACGACTTGTGGCGGCAGGGGACGGGTGGCCGTGGTCCCGTCGTGATTTGCGCGCGCATCGTATCGGGCGGTCCCATCATGGGTGAGTGTGCCAAAAATGGGACCAGACCCAAGGAGGAGCCATTCCTTCCGTGCGCCCGTGTTTGCTGAGATCCGCTCTGCGGCTTGGAGCGGCATGGCGGTCCGGCCGGTTACGTAGTTGTGCAGAGTGCGATAAGGCATATCCAGGCGTGACGCAAGCCCTCGAATCGACAGGTGGAAGTGGTGCGCAAGAGTCTTAAGGCGCTCTCCAAGTTCAGATTCGGGCACGAAAGTTCCTTGACCGGGTAAACATGTTCCGCAATCATGCCAATGGGTCCATGTCGACCCATTGGAGCGACACATGAGCCCGCGTGAAATCAAAGCAGCCATGGTCCTTGCAGGCGTAAGCCTCACGCGAATTGCGCGTGAACTTGGCGTCAGCAAGGGCTTCGTCTCGCAGGTCGTCTCCGGTCACCGCCGGACGCTTCGCGTGCAGAAGGCCATATCCGCGTCAATTGGGCGCTTCGTGGAAGAAGTGTTCCCAACGGAAGCGGGGTCGGTTCGTCCACCCGCTAAACAAGCCTAGCAGCTAGGGGCGGCGCTCTCAATGGCCAAGGGCTCAGCACGTCCAGCCACGGCACCGCAGGGGCTCCCGCCCCTGCTGGCGCTGATAGAGCAAGCGAAGGAGGCGCCTCCGGTGGCGCTGCCTACCGCGTCGCTCGATCTGGACGCGTCGCTTCGGAAGGCCGTCGCTACCGCGATCGCAGGATGTCCGCTCTCCCGCCAGACGATCGCGGACGAGCTGACGCGGCTGGTCGGGAGGGAGGTCACCGAGACCACGCTCAATGCATGGACGGCACCCACGAAGGAGACGCACCGCTTCCCGGCGGCCTACCTCCCGGCGCTGGTGCGCGTGACTGGCTCGCTAGCGCCACTGGCAGTGCTCGCCGAAGCGGCGGGCGCTCACGTGGTCGACACGCAGACCATGCTGCTGGCCAAACGAACGGAGCTTGAACGTCGCATCAAGGCGGCCCGAAAGGGCCTTGAAGCCATCGACGCCGCACTCCCGGAGGTCGAGCTTTGAGCTCGGCGATGCGCTGGCTTTCGGCCGCGGAGATTGCCGCAGTCGCCCGCGTTCACGAGCGGATCGTCCGGCTCCATGCGTCACGCGAGGGTTGGCGTTCGCAGTTCGAGCCCTGCTCAACTGGCCAACGGAAGGTCTATGCAGCCGCCGACGTACCGCCGGCCTGGCTGCCCGCAGCACCCGAGCCGGCCGTCGATCTCTCGGCCGAACGTCTCGCCGCCGTCAGCGCCTGGCAGCGCTGGCTCGAGGGAAGCGACGAGCCAGCTGTCGATGCTACCGCGACCTTCGTCGCGCTCTGGAACGCCGAGCCCGACCAGCTCCACATTTCGTCGGCGTCGCTCTACCGGTGGCGCAAGGCCATCGACGAAGCCGACCGCGACACGCTCACGGCGCCGCTCCCCGGCACA
>JADMJS010000097.1 GCA_018780435.1 Myxococcales bacterium | reverse complement strand
TTCGATGAACGACGATCTGAAGGACATCCTCGACGACTGCGAAGAGCAGATGGGCAAGGCCATCGAGTCCCTCAAACGCGACCTCTCGCGCATCCGCACGGGCCGGGCCAACCTCGCCGTACTCGACGGCATCCGCGTCGAATACTACGGCTCGATGACGCCGCTGAACCAAGTCGCGGCGCTGACGGTCGCCGACGCGCGCCTCATCACGGTCAAGCCGTGGGACAAGGCGCTGCTGACGGCGATCGAGAAGTCGATCGTGGCCAGTGACATCGGCCTCACGCCGAACAACGACGGCGAGATCATCCGGCTGCCGGTGCCGCCCCTCACGGGCGAACGGCGCAAGGACCTCGCCAAACAGGTGGGCAAGATCGCGGAAGAAGCCAAGGTCAAGATCCGCAACTCGCGCCGCGACGCCAACGAGCTCCTGAAGGACATCGAAGGCATGTCGGAAGACGACGTGAAGCGCGCCAAGGACCTCGTCCAGACCAAGACCGACGGCTTCGTGAAGAAGGTCGACGACCTGACGGCGGCCAAAGAGAAGGAGATCATGGAGGTCTGACGACCCCCGGATCCCCCGTCACTTTCCCCGATATCGCCGCACCTCGAAGTTCCCGTCCGGGAACCCGAAGCCCATCTTACCGAGCGGCTCGAGTTCGGGCGCCTCGACCACCGTGTGCAGCACGGGGGTGTCCGACGTGAGGTAGCCCGAGCGGTCTGCGCCCGCCACGACCGCCACGTGGCCCTTCCAGATGAGCAGATCGCCGACAGCCACCTCCTTCCCGAAACGAAGCGGCTGGCCCGCGTCATTGCGGTAGACGTCGCTCTGGTCGCCGAGGACCGTCGCCATTCGCCGCGTGTATTTCTTGAGACCCTGACTGTACGTATAGGGGACCTTTCGCCCAGCGCGACGCCAGCCGTAGACGATGAGGTCGGCGCAGTCGGCCCCGACCGCCCGTTCGGCCTGATGGTCCGTGTTGGCGTCGCCCGGCGAGCTCGAGCCAAAGACGTAGGGCACGTTGATGAGCTCCGTCATATAGCCGACGGCCGTGTCGTCGCGCCGCACGCGGACCGTGGGGAGCCCGCGCCGCAAGCCGGCTTTGTCCGCGTGCTCCCGACCCCGCGACCACACCTCCCGCTTGCCCTGCGCGACGTGGACGACGAAACGCATCGTGCCGAGGCCGCCGTAGTCGGTCGTGGTGGTGCCCGTCGCGTCGACGGCGTGCTCCCAGACCGAACCCCAGCCGGTGTCGGTCTCCACAAGATCGATGGGGCACCAATGCCACTTCTCGGGGTGCGACTCGCGTGCTGCGCCGAGCCACCGGTGCTCGAGCGTGCCCGTGTTGTCGTAGATGCCGCCGTCTGGCGGGTCGGCTTCGAGCCGATAGACGGAGAGGTCGAGCGCGCCCGCGGTCCGGGAAGGCCAGCGCTCGGTCTTGATCGTGCGCCCGCCCTTCTTGATCTTGGGCACCGTAGCGAAGGTGTGCCGCTTGCGCGTCTTCTTGTCGACCGCCTCTACGACGACGTAGAGGCGGGCCTTGTCACCCATTTTGATGAAGAGCTCGGCGTCTGAGGGAATGCCGCCTGCTCTTCCGAGCGCGACCCACACGTGGTCGACCTGAAGGGTAGACGGGACCACCGGTTGGCGGGGCCCGGACGAACACGCGGCGGTGGCGAGGAGGAGCGGAATCAGCACGGCCATGTCGGAGGAAGAGCCGGCGCCCCAAGGCTATTCCTTGGAGTTGCGACTTTTTCCCGCGACGTGGTCACTCGTCGCAGTAGCCCGCGCCGCCGCCGATCTCGACGCACTGCGCGTTGACCCCGGTCTCACAGAGCGCGTTGGTCGCGTCGGACTTGTCGCAGACGGTGACGCACTTGCCGTTCGAGAAGCAGAACGCGCCCGGCTGGCAGTCGTTCGTGCCCGCGCAGTTCCCGCCAGCCGAGGTCGTGCCGGCGACCAGGCAGAAGGTGCCCTCCTGCGTCGGGTAGCAGCCCTGCGCTTCCCCGGCGCAGTCCTGGGCCAAGAGGTCGCACGGGACGAGGTCCGGCGGGTCCGGTGGCTCGCCGCCGGGCAGGCACGCGGTGTATCCGCCGCTGACTGGCTTGGTCGAGCTGCCTTCAGGACAAATGGTCGAGCAGTTACCGGCGGCCTCCGAACAGAGGGCGGCACAGACGGAGCCGTCGCCGCTCGGCGTGCAGATGTGGCCCGGCTCGCAGTCCGCGACCGTGTTCGAGCAGGGTTCGCCGAACTTGCCGGCACCAGCGGCGACCTTGCAGTCCGTAGTGGCGTCATTGTTCAGGAAACACGCCTCATCGGCGGGGCACCCTTCCGACGGCGCGGTTGGGTCGCAGGCGACCTGAGAGGCGCCGCAGACGGTCGGCTTGCCCGGAATCCCCTTGGCCTGACCGCAGCTACCGCCGTTCTTGCAGTCGATGTTGTCGACGCAGAAGGAGCGGCACTCACCGTCGATGCAGGTGCCCTCTTGGCAGAACGGGCCGTTCTCGGCGTCGCAGGTGCCCGCGAGCGGGACGTCACCAGCGGGGGTGCACGCGAGGCGGGTGCCGCCGTTCTGGACGGTGGCCGTGCATATCTCGCCGTTCGCGCAGCCGCTGTCGCACTGCGTGTACGGGTTGCACTTGGCACCGAGCGGGGGCTGGAACTGGCATTCCGGGAGCTCGCCCGTGGTGCCGTCGGTGCCGTCCGTGCCATCGGTCGCGTCCGTGCCGTCGGTCCCGTCGGTCGAGTCCACCGCGTCGACGGCGTCAGTCGCGTCGGTGCCATCGGTCCCATCGACGCCGTCGTCACCGCTGCTGCCGCCGCCGGAAGCGCCGCATCCGGCGAGAATCAAAGAGACGAGGGCGGCAGAGAGCGACCGCTCGAAGTAGCCAAGTGCTTGTCGTCGCAAGGATTCCTCCAGAGATTCGCGCCGCGGAGCGGAACCTTACCGGAGCGCCCTCCCGCCCGCAACGCGGATGCGTTATGCTGCCCCAATGACGGGTCGACGTGGCTACCGGTTGCGCCTGCCCCCTGGGGAACGTCGAGCGGACGCTGACGAGTCGCCGGGCGTAGCGCGAAGGCGCCACGAGTGAACTGACAGGTCGTAATCGCCGCGCCGACGCCTCGTCGACGCGGAGAGCGCCCCGTCTCTTGGATGTGGAGCAAGGTCGCCGGATGCAGATCAAGCAAGTCCTGAAGCTCTCGACGCAGCTCACTATGACGCCGCAGCTTCAGCAGGCCATCAAGCTCCTGCAGCTGTCGCGCCTCGAGCTCAACGAGCAGATCCAACAAGAGCTGATGGAGAACCCGGTCCTCGAGGAGCAGGCCGAAGGGGAAGCCGACCGCATTCGAGAAGACGGTACCGAGATGGACCTGAGTCGCGAAGAAGCGCCTCAGTCGACGGTGGACGGCCTCGTCTCCGAACGCAGCGACGACGTCGTGAGCGTGGAAGACAAGGTCGACCGCGAGCCAGCCGAGATGGACTGGGAGGCCTTCGCCGAGGGTTACAGCGACTACGCCTACTCGCCGGGCGCCGGCGGCGTCCGTATGAACCAGGACGAGCTCCCGTCGGTCGAACAGACCCTCTCCGAGAAGGACTCGCTCTTCGACCACCTCATGTGGCAGCTCAGCCTCTCAGCCCTCGAGCCGAACGAGGTCGACGTCGCGACTGACATCATCGGCAACATCGACAACGACGGGTACTTCACGAACTCGACGATCGACGAGATCGCCGAACGCCACGGCGTCACGGTCGACTTTGCCGAGGACGTGCTGTCGGCCATTCAGGAGATGGACCCGGTCGGGGTCGCGGCGCGCGACTTGAAAGAGTGCCTGCTCATCCAGGCCCGCACCTTCCATGCGGGCGACGCGAACCTGCGGAAAGTCATCGAGCGCCACCTCGGCAACCTCGAGCGCAAGAACTACGGGGCCATCCAGAAGGACCTCGGGCTCACGGAAGAGGAGCTCATCCGCTGCGCCAAGACCGTCGGCCAGATGGAGCCGAAGCCCGGCCGTTCCTTCCAAGAGGACGAGACCCAGTACGTCACGCCGGACGTCTACGTCCACAAGCTCGGCGACGACTACGTCGTTCAGCTCAACGAAGACGGCATGCCGAAGCTCAAGATCTCGTCCTACTACAAGAACGCGATGCACGACTCCGGCGCCAAGACCAAGGACTACATCCAGGAGAAGTTCCGGTCGGCGGTGTGGCTCATCCGCAGCATCCACCAGCGCCAGAACACCATCCGCAAGGTCACCGAGTCGATCGTGCGTTTCCAGCGCGAGTTCCTCGACCGAGGCTCGCAGTTCCTTCGCCCACTGATCCTTCGTGAAGTCGCCGACGACATCGGCATGCACGAATCGACGGTCAGCCGTGTGACCACGAGCAAGTACGTGCACACGCCGCAGGGCATCTTCGAACTGAAATACTTCTTCAACAGCCGCATCCAGGGCCGCGGCGATCAAGAAGACCTCGCGTCTGAGGCCGTTCGTACGAAGATCAAGCAGATCATCGGCGGCGAAGACGCCAAAAACCCGCTCAGCGATCAAGCGATCGCCGACATCTTGAAGAAGCAGAACATCGACATCGCGAGACGTACTGTCGCCAAGTACCGGGAAGCCATGGGAATTCTCCCTTCTTCCCAGCGCAAGCGCTTGTTCTAGAGCCCATAGCAGGAGAGACGCAATGCAGATTTCCGTGACGTTCCGGCACATGAACTCGTCGGATTCGGTTCGCGAGTACGCGACCAAGAAGCTGTCGGGCCTCGACCGCTACTTCGACAAGGTCCAGGACGTGCACGTCGTCCTCATCGCGGAGAAGAAGCAGCACGTCGCCGAAGTGACGGTGCACTCCCCGGGCGAAGTGTTCAAAGCGACGGCCAAGAGCGATGACATGTACGCGTCGGTCGATCAGGTCATCGACAAGCTCGAGCGCCACGCGGTCAAGCGGAAGGAAGTCACCAAGATGGCCGGGCACCGGGCGCGCCCGCTGAATGAGCAGGTGACGGACGAGCCGGTCGTCGAAGTCATCGAGTGACCCTTTGCTGCGGGGGCCAGGTAGGAGGGTGCTGAATCACCAACCCCTCGCCCCCGCATCGTTCCGAGGCCCGCGTGACCGCTTCAGCCGCCCCACACAAACTTCAGCTCATCGTGGTGAGCGGCCTTAGCGGCTCGGGCAAGAGCACCGCCGTCCGCGCGCTCGAGGACATCGGCTTCTTCTGTATCGACAACCTGCCGGTACCCCTCATCGAGCCGATGCTCGAGCTCGCGGAGCGCGCGACCATGGACAAGGTCGCGGTCGTCGTCGACGTCCGCGAACGCCACTTCCTCCCCGACTACGAACGCGTCGTCGGCCGAGTGAAGGCCGACGGCCTTGAGTTCGCGACCCTCTACCTCACCTCGTCCGACGAGGCGCTGATCCGGCGCTTCAAGGAGACCCGTCGCCACCACCCCCTTCAAGGCGACGGCTCGGTGGAGGACGGCGTCCTCGCCGAACGCGAGCTGCTCGAGCCGATTCACCGTAACGCGACGCACGTCTTCGACACGTCCGAATACACCGTCCACGCGCTGCGTCGCCGCGT
>JADMJS010000158.1 GCA_018780435.1 Myxococcales bacterium | reverse complement strand
GGCGAAGGGTGCTGCGACGCCTGGGGCCGCGTCGTCTGGTGCGACGGGGGCGACACGTACTGCATCGATTGCGAGTCATCGAAAATTCCGTCGTGCGGATGGTCTCCCCTGAGCGGATTTTACGACTGCGCGACCGACGGTGCGGAAGAGAGCACAGGGACGTACCCGATCGCCTGCGGCCTCTGATCGACCCTCTCGACCTGTTTCCGACCCCTGAGACCTCCGGGCTGGCAGTTTCGCCCTGAGTTCGAGGACAGACCATGAACCTCTCTCGCCTCGCCGCCCTCTTGGCACCTTTCGCGCTCGCCCTGAGCTGCGCGCCCGCCCCGTCGGAGACCGAGTCTAAGAGCTCGCCGGTCACGGACGCGCCGCCCGCGCTCGCGACCGCCAGCACGAGCTCGGCGCTCCTCTATGGTCCGGCGGAACGCCCCTTCTGCGGCGACACCGACGACGCCGGCATGTCCTACGAACTACCGCCTTACGGCGCGCCGGCGCGGCCGCTCTGGTCGTCAGTCGACATCCCGCACCCGACTGACACCTTGACCCGCCCGACCTTCGACGAGGAAGGCGTGGTGAACGGCAGCGAGACCATCGGGCTCCTGAACCTGCCCACCTACCGAAACATCACGCACAACTTGAACTTGCTGCAATCGCTGCAGTTCATGATCTCGCTCGTTCAGAACCTCGCCAACACCCTCGACGACGCCTCTGAATATGTCGCAGAAGGGCAGTACGTGGACGACGCCATCGGCTGGGCCGGCGGGCAGGTCATCCCGCAGACGGTCGGCCACTGCGTGTGTGTCGGCTCGTGCGCGCCGTCGGGCTGTAACCCCACGGCCATCCTCGACCGAGTGGAAGACGCCATTGACACGATCGTCAATGATCTCAACTTCGAAGACGTCCTGACGGAGTTCCTCACCGAGCAGCTCGAGCCCGTCATCGCGCACCTCGAAGACCTCGAAGACTACATCACGAACCTCTTCACGGACGGGAATCTCCTCTCGTCGATCGTTGGGACCACCGTCCAGAACCTCCTCGAAGACGCGCTGGCCGACGCCATCCCCCTCCTGCCCGACCCGAGCGTGTGCGATGGCGTCTTCGACGGCACGTGGACCCCGGACATCGACGCCGCCCTCGAGAACGCGCTCGGACTCGTGCAAGACGCCTTCGACGACGACGTGGCCGCGATTCAGAACGTGATCGACACCTGGAACGGCGCCATCTCGCCGCTGCTCCCCGAGATCAAGGACACCGTCGTCGCCATCATCGACGCCTTCCAAGGCGTGGACGGCATCACGGACCTCTTGAACTTCGACCCGCAGGCGCTCATCACGCAGATCGAAGGCGTCGTGGACCAGGTGAACGACGCGATGCCGCAGATCGAGAGCGCCATCGAGTCCGTCACGACACTCTGGGACGACCTCACTGGCCTCGAAGCCACGCTGAACGCCCTCGGCGACAGCGTCCTCGACCAGGTCCTGAGCGACCTCACCGGTAACCCGAACACCGCGGCCTGCTTCCAAGCGCTCATCGACAGCGGCGCCATCAGCCAGCTCGGGCCGGGCGACTTCAGCTTCGGCGGGCTCGCAGACGCCTTCGGCGACGCACTGCAGACGCAGTGGGACGAGCTGCTCGCCCAGGTCCAGCCGATTCAGGATGACCTTGAGGCCATGATCAACGGCCTCGGCCAGAACGCGACGTCCTACCTCACGGGCCTCCTCGAAGACGCCAAGGACGAGCTGGTCAATGCCGCGCTCGCCGGCTGCTACGCCCGCACCATGCGCTCGGACTGCTACGACTTCTGCGATCCGAACGGCACCATCCCGCCGTCTACCGCGCCGGACTCCTGCTTCCTCTGGATGCCGGTCGACTTCCTCGAGTCGCCGGAAGGCGCGGTCGGCGCGGTCGCGTCAGGCGCGCTCTGGGTGCTGAAGCAGGTCGGCTTCCTCGATGGCCTCACGCAGTGGCTGAACGACAACGTGAACGACCTGCTCTCCGGCGCGCTCGGCGACGTCGCGGACGCGCTCGGCACCTTCGGCGAGACCCTCGACCGCATCAACGCGTTCATGGCCAAGGCCTTCACCTACATCGATCTCTTCACCGAGGGATACCACCTCGGCGCCTACACCGAGCTGCGACCGGATCTCCACATCTGTATTGGCTACGCCGGCCACGGCGCCTACGCGCAGATGGGCGGCCTCGGCGGCGACAATTTCTCAATCGGAGCGCGCTACAGCTCGCACAACGTCTCGAAGGAGAACCGCGTGCAGTTCCGCAGCGGCGGCTTCGCCTGTAGCGCGTTCGGGCACGAGATCTCCATCCTGCCGGGCATCGAGTTGAACGCCCAGATCCAGGGCTTCAAGCTCTGGGACATCCGCGAACCCTTCGGCATCCCGATCAACCTGCCCATCTCGGCCGACGTACTCGCCCGTCTCGATGCGTTTGCGACCGCGACTGACGACGGCGTCGGCGCGCCCTTCGACCTGCCCGTCGACGGCAGCGGATCCATCCCCTTCGGCGCCTTCATCGTGCGCGACCTGCACCCGGTCCCGAACAGCGAAGCCATCCAGACGCCCGGCAACGACCACATCTGGCCGCGCCGCGAGGTGTTCGACGTCTTCACGCCGGAGATGACGCCCGCCGCCCCCGACTGGGAGGATTCGTCCATCGCCGTCGTCTCGGCCGGCGTGAACCTGCCGCTCGTGCTCGACCCGCCGCGCAAAGAGCTGCCGGCCATCACCATCGTGCCGGGCATCCTGAGCGCCATCCCGTGGTTCGACATCTCGGCCGGCGTCGAGTGGAAACACGAGACGGACATGATGCGCGGCAAGATCCAGGAAGCCGTGAACGGTAACCTTCCGGAATCACTACAGCTCGACGAAGACGACTTCGAGCGCAACATGCACGCGATGGCGCCAGATGACCTCACGGCCGACAACGGGACCTACGTCTTCGTGGAGCCCGGCCTCGGCCTCGACGTCTTCCTCGGGTTCAACATCTGGAAAATCCGCATCGGCGCGTACGCCTCGCTCGGCCTCTACGTGAACATCAAGCCGGGCGGCACCGGCGGCATCCTCGACCTCAACTCCGCGCTCTCGGACACGCTGCTCCACTCGAACCCGCCGCCCGAGGCGCCGTGCGAGCCTGTCATCGAGCCGATCGTCACCGAGACGTGCAACAGCCCGCTCCTCGGCGGCGCCCCCGAGCCTGGCTATAGCTGCCGCAGCGGCGACTCGTCCTGCTGCATCAAGGCCACCTTCGATCCACCGGCAGGGGAACACCAGGAGTACTCGGCCTGTGTCGACGACTGGACTGGCCTCGACAAGAAGGCGTGCGAGGAGTTCAACGCGACCGCTGGCGACGTGACCGAGACCTTCGTGCAGATCTTGGCGCAGGCGCCCGGCTACTCGGACAAGCTCGACGGCCTCCTGGCGAAGCTCGCGACGCTCGGCGTCGGCGAGAAGTCGATCATCGCCACGTGGAACGAAGGCGTGCGCTGTGAAGACAGCGACTGCGGCAAGAACGACACCCTCGATGGCGGCGGCCCGGTCGTGACAACGGCCATCCTGGACCTCCAGTCGCTCAGCGAGTGCGAGACCCACGGCTACTGCATCCTCGACGACGAGACGGTCCACCACGACGTCACCGAGCCCGAGTGTTCGGACCTCCTGAACGGCGACGAGGACGGGGATGGCGGCACCGATGACGCGCAATGCGCCACCGTCCGCTTCACTCAGGTCGACCTCGGCGACATGGTGTGCGCGCTGGCCGATGACGACGTCGCGGGCACGACGGGCGAGGTCCGCTGCTGGACGCCCGGTAGTGGCTGGACGACCGCGCTCAGCGGCGAGTCCCCGGCGCCCTACGACCACCGCGTCGCCATCGAGTGCGACTCGGCGCGCTGCTCGTGGCTCGAAGACACCGGCGTCTCGGGCGCCGTGAACTACGCTCACGGCCCGAACGTGTTCGGTTCGCCCGACCCGTCTTCATGCGCCGACCCGGCGGTCGACTGCGACTTCCCGTCCGCGCCGATGTTCGACTCGACCATCGGCCACGAAGGCACCGTCGGCCTCGATCCGTTCACCCTGCGCCTGCAGTGGGAGGACGAGTTCTGCCAGACGAACGCGGGCAACCCAGTGCCGTCGAACCCGCAGCGCTGCACGTCGAGCTATCTCGCCATCACCCTCGGGTGTGGTTCGGCGTCGATGACGTGCGACCCGAGCACGACCACAAGCGCGTCCACCTTCCAGCAGGTCGAAGGCGACGCAGACTCCTTGTGTGGCCTGTCTGCGAAGGGCTTCTCCTCGACCGGGACTCTGCCAGCGTGGAATGCCACGGGCGAAGCGCGCCCTGGCAGCGAAGGTCTCTGCGCCTGGCCGCGCCTCACGCCGCAAGTCCCCGTCCTGAACCCCGGCCCAGTCACGTGCGCCGGCGCCGTCTGCCCGCCGGGCTACACGTGTTCGGAAGACGCGGAGCTCCCGCCGACGTGCGTCTTGCCCTTCAACTCGGAGAACTACCGCCGGACGATCGTGAACTTCGGCGACAGCGCCAACGCGGACTTCGTCGACATCGCATCGGCCGGTAACCACGTGGCGTGCGCCATTCACGCCGCCACAAACGCCACCGAGCCGCTCTCGATCGCGTGTAAGGCCTTCAACGCCAGCTGGAACACGTGCGGTCAGGCCATCTTGCTTCCGCCGCAGGGACAGTGGATCGACCTCGAGCCGGCCGGCGTGTGCACGATGTGTGCGCTGTCGGCCGACCGCCAGACCATCGCCTGCTGGGGCGACGAAGTCCTCTCGGCGACGGGCTCGGCGAGCGTCACGTCGCTCGTGGCCGCTCCAGGCGTGCCCTTCGTCGACCTCGGCGGCATGAGCGCGAAGAGCGACTGGTCTCTCCCGGCGGCGAGCCGCCCCTACGTCGTCTGCGGCGTCACCGAAGGCGGCCAGATCGTCTGTAACGATCCGGCCTTCCAGCCGCCGCCGGTGCCCACGACGAGCTGCGACGGCGAACCCGCCGGTGCCAGCGGCTCGAACCTCACGGGCCCGCCGGGCTTCTATCCCTACCAGTGTTACCAAGCCACGACCTACGAGATCACGGACTGGACCGGCGACGGCTGTCACCCGCTCCAGCACGGCTTCCCGACGGCGTGCGGCTGCGCGGACGATGGCGACTGTTCGAGCGACGCAGGCGAGACCTGCAACACCGACTCGGGCAAGTGCCAGAGCGGCGGTGTCGAGGTCGAGTGCGCGTGTGACGCGACCGACGACTGCCCGGCGGGACGTATCTGCAGCAGCGGGTCCTGCGCGCGCGCCTGCGCCGCGAACACCGATTGCGCCACGTCGGCCGAGTGCGTCTCGGGCGTCTGCCAGCCGAAGAACGGCATCCCTTGGGCCGAGACCATCACGTGGGGCATGCAGAACGTCGAAGCCCCCATGCACACGATCTCAAGCTACGCGTTCTCCGAGATCTACGCGACGCTCATCTTCACCCTCGGCGTGGGCGTCGAGGCCAGCTTCAAGCTCTTCGGCAAGGTCCGGAAGTGGACTCTCTTCGAGTTCCACGACGCCTGGGACATCGGCTCGACCTGGAAGGGCTGGTATCAGCC
>JADMJS010000598.1:25997-28199 GCA_018780435.1 Myxococcales bacterium | reverse complement strand
GGGGGGTGCGTTGACACCCCCCGGGGCGCGTGCTACCACGGCTCGCGCGAAAAGAAAGCTCGTAACGACGACTGAGCCGCAGCTCCCGAGGGGCCTTCGGCGCCAGCCATGAGAGCGGGTTTCCCAACGCGACCGGCAAATCCTTCGCCCTGGAGATTATCGTCACCGGATGAGTCAGTTCGAGGTCATCAAGGACGTGAATGAGACGCTGAAGGAGCTCCTCAAGGAGTCGTTCAAGCGTACGGGTTTCACGACCGTGACTGTCAGCACCGACCGTCCGAAGAAAGACAACATCAAGAACATGCCCACGGTGAACTGCTACCTCTACCACCTGGGCTTTCACCAGGGGTACCGAGAGCGCACCGACACGCTGGTGTCGTCCTACGACAAGCAGGGCAACATCGTCGAGTACTACCAGGACGCGCCGATCTACCTGCTCGCGCACTTCATCGTGTCGGTCTGGGGCAACTCGCCGAACGAAGAGAACTTGCTGCTCGGTCTCGCGATCAAGACCTTCGGCGAACATCCGGTGCTCGATGGCGAAGCGCTCAAGGGCGACGCCTGGTACCCGGACGACAAGATCAACATCTACCCAAACCTCCAGGCCGACTTCAACGACACCATGTCGTTCTGGCGCAGCCTGAACGAGGACCTACGCCCGTCGGTCTACTACTTCGTGCGATTTCGCATCGAGTCGGACCGCCGTTCGGCCGAAACCCGCCGCGTCGTCGAGCGCGATTTGGCGGTTCGGTAAGCTCGCGCGCCGCTCCACGGCGTGCGTCCAACACCAGCCGGGTCCATGGCCCGGCAAGCGCCTTCAGGCTTCTCGCCTGAAGCGCATCCCGGCTTCGAAAGAGGTCGGGGGTTCGAGTTCGGCCCGAGGTCCACTCGGGAGCAGATCGAAGGCTCGGCTCGCGCTCTCGCGCGGTTCGAGTCGCCCTGACGGGCAGCCCAAACGGGCACTGTGGTTGAATTTGGGGCCCGCGTCTGCGCCCCACGGTTGAGGAGGAACTAGAGGATGGCGACTTCGTACCTGTCTCCTGGCGTCTACGTCGAAGAAGTCGACCGCGGCACGAAGCCGCTCGAGATGGTCGGCACCAGCACCGTCGGCTTCATCGGCGAGTGTGCGATCGGCCCGGTCAACGAGCCGATCTTCTGCACGAACTGGTCGCAGTTCACGAAGAACTTCGGGGACTTCCAGAACTCCGAGTACCTCGCGCACGCGGTCTACGGATTCTTCAACAACGGCGGCGGCCGTTGCTACATCCTGAACGTCGGCACTGGCGACACCACGCCGGACGGCAAGAAGGTCGCCAGCAAGGCCGCGCTCTACATCGGCACCGACAACGGCCCGGGCACCCGCACGGGGCTCAAGGCGTTCGAGGACGTCGACGACATCAACATCCTCTGCGCCCCTGGCCAGACCGACCCGGCGATCCAAGACGCCGTGCTCTCGCACTGCGAGAACATGCGTTACCGCTTCGCCGTGCTCGACAGCCCGGAGACCATCGAGAAGGGCGGCGTCGACAAGCTCGGCAAGCCGCGCGACTCGAAGTACGGCGCGTATTACTTCCCGTGGATCGAGGTCTACGACCCGATCAAGGGCAACATCTACCAGCCGCCTTCGGGCTACATGGCGGGCATCTACGCTCGTTCGGACGGTGAGCGCGGCGTGCACAAGGCGCCGGCCAACGAGCTCGTGCGCGGTGCGCTCGGCCTCAAGTACGGCATCACCCGCGGCGAGCAGGACATCCTGAACCCGAAGGGCATCAACTGCATCCGCGAGTTCCCGAACCGCGGTATCCGCGTCTGGGGCGCCCGCACGATCTCGTCGGACGCCAGCTGGCGCTACATCAACGTGCGCCGCCTGTTCAACATGGTGGAGCAGTCGATCGAGCTCGGGACCCAGTGGGTCGTGTTCGAGCCGAACGATCACCGCCTCTGGAAGCGCATCACGCGCGACCTGTCGGCGTTCCTCCTCCGCCTCTGGCGACAGGGCGCCCTCTTCGGCAAGACGCCGGAAGAGGCGTTCTACGTCAAGTGCGACGAGGAGACCAACCCGCCCGAGGTCATCGACGCCGGCCAGCTCATCGTCGAGATTGGCATGTGCCCGGTGAAACCGGCCGAATTCGTGATCTTCCGCATCGGCCAGATGCCGACCGGCGGCGACGTCAGCGAATGACCCGGCGTGGGGGGGGGGGG
>JADMJS010000598.1:0-25987 GCA_018780435.1 Myxococcales bacterium | reverse complement strand
CGCCCCGGCTCTCCACTCCCCCTCTTCCTCTCCTCACCATCGGTTGGCCGCCGCGCACTTCGTGTGGCACGTCTCGCGTTTCAGCGCTGCCGTCGTCGGCGACGCCCGAGCTGCGGATCGATCCGCGCGAAGGTGCTTCGAGTTGGGGGTGATGAGCTCTAGTGCGAGGCGAGGATCCGTCGCTCGTCGCGAGCGCCCGACGCGATCACGACGAACACAGCCCAGATGACCTCGGCGAGCAGCAGGTGAACGAGCTGCGCCCAGCCCGGCGCCTTGAGCAGTACGTTGATGAGCCCGAACACGAGCTGAATGGCGATGGTCCAGCCGAGCAGGCGCACCGGCCCCCCGACGATCCCGCGCCGGAAGCGCCAGACGAGTGTGGCCATGGCGATGCTGCCGGCGACCGCGATGATCGGGTGAAGGACCAGCATCCGGACGAGGAAGTGTTCTCCCGGGCTGAAGAGGTCCTTGAGCCGCTCCATGAAGCCGCCCGACGGCCGGAGGTGCGGCGGGAAGATCGTGTCCCCGAGGGCGGTAACGGCGCCCGTGACGCTCATCAAGACGATGACGAGCGCGATGGCCCAAAGCGCGCCGAGGCCGGGGACTCCTGGCGTCCCGCCCGGTGCGACGTCGTCCGGCGCTCGCGTCAGCGGCCCGCGGCTCCACAAGGCGCAGAGCACGGTCCACGCGATCAGCAAGTACGTATTGACGAGGTGGAGCCCCATGACGACGGCGCGTTCGACGGAGTCATCGTCGACGACGAGCCCGCGCTTGACGAGCATGCGGCCGAGGAGCGCCTCGATGATGAGGAAGACGAACTGCGTGGCGGCGGCCTTCCGAGCGCGGTGCCCGGGCGGCAAGCGCCGGAACGCCACGACGAAGAGCGCGAGGCCGAGGAACCCCGCGAGCGCACTCGAGACGCGATGGGCGAACTCGATGTAGGTCTTCTGACCGACCTCCTGGGGGACGACCACACCATTGCAGAGCGGCCAGTGGTCGCCACAGCCGGCGCCGGACCCCGAGATGCGCACCCAGGATCCCCACAAGATGACGAGGAGGTAGACCCCCACCACGATGAGGGCGAGCCGGTACACGGACCGCAGCGCGTCCTCCCCGGGGCGATTCCCACGATCGATAGTCACGTTCAGCCCTCCGTGGGCGCGTCGCCCGACTCCTTCTCCTCGGGAGGGATCTCGCTCGGGTCGGGTCGCTCATCGTAGGCGTCCGGCTTGCCGTCGCCGGTCGTGTCTCGTCCGATGCGGATCAGCTTGCCTTCGTCGAAGTACTCGAAGGTCTCGTAGATCCCGTCCCCGTCTTGATCCCGCTGCTTCTCGATGAGCTTGCCGTTCGAGTAGAGGCGAATCACGTGGGGTTTCGGCCGGTTGGGTAGAAAGTGCTCCTCTCGAATCTTCACGCCGCCTTCGTAGGTGGCGATGGCGTCGACTCGCGTGTCGTAGTCGAGGTCGATCTCCTCCTTGACGAGGACGCCGTCGCTGCCGAAGAAGTGCCTCGTGTCGACGCGGCCGTCGAAGTTCAAGTCCTCGTCGCGCCGAACGGTTCGCTCCGTCCCACCCTCGTTTACGACCACTCGCCAGAGGTTCGGTTTCCCGTCGCCGTCGAGGTCGAAGCGCCGGATCAACGTGCCGTCGGGCGCTTGTTCGGGCTCGAGGATCCCGGTCGGCGGGTCCTCGACGACCGCAGGCGTACACGCCATCCCGGTCACCACGGCCACCAACGCGAGACCACGCCGTGCGAGCCGAGCCGCCTTGGAATGGGGGAAGGGAAGGTGTGGGCGCATCGGCGAGACCTCGGTCCGTTGGTTTCGTCACTCGGGGCACCGGCCCAGGGGTCGATGCACCGGAGCGAACGTGCGGGAGCGTCGAGCAGCGACAAGCCGGTGTCAACCTCGAGCACCAAATTGGCGGTTCGAGCCCGCCTCGCACGCCTCCACGTCGTGAACGGGACACACCCTCGAGCGGTGAAGTGAAGCGAGCAGACGCGCGTAACCTTTGACAGAACCTCATATGGTGCCATACGGTCCCGCGCGGGTTGGACCGGCCCCCGGGAGAAGGCGTCATGAACCGACGAAAAGTAGCCACGACGGTGTACATCACGCGCAGTCAGGATCAAGCTCTCAAGCTCCTGGCCGAGCGGACGGGCGTCCCGGCTGCCCAGTACATCCGGGAGGGGATAGACCTCGTGCTGAAGAAGCACCGAGACGAGATCCCGGCGCAGCTCTCGCTGATCGGCGACGACGATCAGGGCGACGATTGAAGATGAAGAGTGAGGGTGAAGAGTGACTCGTAGAATCGTCATCACCGGCGGCGCCGGATTCCTCGGCTCGCACCTCAGCGACCACTTCATCGGTCGAGGTGACGAGGTCATCGTCGTCGACAACGAGGTCACGGGGCGGCGTCAGAACATCGCCCATCTTGAGTCGCACCCGCGCTTCACCTTCTTGAAGCACGACGTGACGACCGGGCTCCCCATCGACGGCCCTGTCGATCTCATCCTGCACATGGCGTCGCTCGCGAGCCCGCCCTTCTACAAGAAGTACCCGGTCGAGACGCTCGATGTGGGCTCCGTCGGCACGCGTCACTGCCTTGAGCTCGCTCGCCGCACGGGCGCCCGCTGCGTCTTCGCGTCGACGAGTGAGGTCTATGGCGATCCGCTCGAGTCCCCACAGCGCGAGTCCTATTGGGGCAACGTGAACCCGATCGGTCCCCGCAGCATGTACGACGAGTCCAAGCGTTACGGCGAAGCCCTCATGACGGCCTACCGCAACGCACACGGCGTGAACACGGGCATCTTGCGCATCTTTAACACCTACGGCCCACGGATGCGTTGGGACGACGGGCGCGTGGTGACCTCCTTCCTCGTGCAGGTGCTCCGCGGTGAACCTTTGACCATCCACGGCGATGGCCGTCAGACCCGCAGCTTCTGTTTTGTCGCCGACCTGGTCGACGGGATCACTCGTTTTGCGGCCACGGACCACCCGGGTCCGATGAACTTCGGCAACCCCGACAACGAGATGACCATTCGCACTCTCGCCGAACGCACCTGCGCGGTCTTCGGGGTCCCGCTCGTATTCAGCCCGCCGCTCCCGCGCCAGGACGAGAACGATCCGATGCAGCGCCGGCCCGACATCAGCCTCGCGCAACAGGTCCTCGGGTGGACCCCCGCGACGCCGCTCGACGAGGGGCTGAAGGCCACCTACGCCTACCTCGCGAGCGAGCTCGGCTCTGACGCCAAGCGGGGCCAGCCATGAGCCAGGACGCAAAGCAAGACCGGAGCGCCAAAGCCGACGGCCCACCGCGCGTCCGAAACTTCTCGATCATCGCGCACATCGACCACGGCAAGTCGACCCTCGCGGACCGGCTGCTTCAGGCGACCGACGCCGTCTCGAACCGCGAGATGAAGGCGCAGTTCCTCGACTCGATGGAGCTCGAGCGCGAGCGCGGGATCACGATCAAGAGCCAGACCGCCCGCCTCCGCTACAAGTACAAGGACGGCGAAGTCTACACGCTGAACCTCATCGACACGCCGGGCCACGTCGACTTCAGCTACGAGGTGAGCCGCGCGCTCGCCGCGTGTGAAGGCGCGTGCCTCATCGTCGACGCGACGCAAGGTGTCCAGGCGCAGACCCTCGCCAACGTCTACTTGGCGCTCGAGAACAACCTCGAGATCATCCCGGTCCTGAACAAGATCGACCTCCCGAGCTCCCGTCCGGACGAGGTGATCCGTGAGATCGAAGAAGGCATCGGGCTCGACTGCTCTGGCGCCCTCCAGGTGAGCGCCAAGGAAGGCACGGGCATCGCCGAGCTCCTCGACGCGATCGTCGAACGCGTGCCGCCGCCGCGAGGCAACCCGGCCGCGCCGCTCCGGGCCCTCATCATCGACTCGTGGTACGACAACTACCGCGGCGCGATCATGCTCGTCCGCGTGGTCGACGGGACCCTGAAGCCGGGCGAGACCATCCGGCTCATGGACACGAAGTTCGACTGCGAAGTGCAGGAGCTCGGGTGCTTCACCCCGAAGACCATCGTCATGCCGGCGCTCACGGCCGGTGACGTGGGCTTCATCGTGGCCGGGATCAAGGACGTGAAGATGACGCAGGTCGGTGACACGGTCACCCACCTCCGCGCCCAGGCGAGTACGCCGCTGCCGGGCTTCAAGCGCATCCAGCAGACGGTCTTCAGCGGCGTCTTCCCGGTCGACGCCGCCGACTTCGAGAACCTCCGAGACGCCCTCGCCAAGCTGGTCCTGAACGACTCGAGCTTCACCTACGAGCCCGAGTCGTCGACCGCGCTCGGCTTCGGGTTCCGTTGCGGCTTCCTCGGTCTCCTCCATATGGAGATCATCCAGGAGCGCCTCGAGCGGGAGTACGATCTCGACCTCGTGACCACGGCACCGTCCGTCGCCTACCACGTCCACACCAAGGACGGCGGCATGGTGGTGGTGTCGAACCCGCGCCAGCTCCCGACGGCCAACGACACCGAAGGCATCGACGAGCCTATCGCGGCCGTCCGCATCCACTGCCACACCGACCACGTCGGCGGCGTCTTCAAGCTGTGCAACGACCGGCGCGGGATCCAGAAGGATCTCCGCTACTTGTCTGCCAATCGCGTGATGATCGTCTACGAGCTCCCGCTCTCCGAGATCATCTTCGACTTCCACGACAAGCTGAAGACGGTCTCTCGCGGTTATGCCTCGATGGACTACGAGCTTCAGGAGTATCGCCGCGACCGGCTCGTGCGCCTCGATATCCTCATCAACGGCGACCCGGTCGACGCGTTGACCTGCATCGTCCACACGGACCGCGCCTTCTATCTCGGCCAAGCGCTCTGTCGGAAGCTGTCGGAGGTCATCGACCGCCAGATGTTCGAGGTCGCGATCCAGGCGGCCATGGGGACCCGAGTGGTCGCTCGATCGACGGTGAAGGCCTTCCGCAAGAACGTGACGGCCAAGTGTTACGGCGGCGACATCTCGCGTAAGCGGAAGCTCCTCGAGAAGCAGAAGGAAGGCAAGAAGCGCATGAAGCAGGTCGGTAACGTCGAGATCCCGCAGGCGGCGTTCCACGCCGTGCTGAAGCTCGACGAGAACTGATGTCAAGGCGCCCCAAGGAACCTGCGGCGCCGCCACCCGCCGGCGCCGTCGACACGTCGTCCCGCAAGATCCGGAAGTTGCTCTGGGATCGCGCACGCTACCTCCGAAAGGAGGGGCCGTGGCTTGTCCGCTCTCATCGGGCCCGCATCGGGGAAGGCGTCGCCTGGGCGGTCGCCGACGAAGTACGCGCGCTCGACGGCCTGCTGCAGCAAGGATGGAAACAGGTCGACTACGACGCCCTGCACCGCCAGCTCGACAAGGTGAACGGGCTCCTTGAGCAACACTTCGCGGGCCACCGCAAGTCGGATGGACGTCGAAACGTCGAGGCGATCAGCGCGGCCCTCTTCATCGCGCTCTTCATCCGGGCGTTCATGTTCGAGCCCTACCGCATCCCGTCGGGGTCGATGCTCCCGACCTTGCTCGTCGGGGACTACCTCTTCGTCGCGAAGTTCACTTATGGGCTCTCGATCCCGTACACGGACAAGGTCATCTTCGATTGGAGGAAGCCGAAGCGCGGCGAGATCGTCATCTTCGAACACCCGAAGCCCGACCAGAACCGCGAGATCCTCATCAAGCGGGTCATGGCGGTCCCCGGTGACCGGGTGCGCTTCGAAGAGAACGTCTGGTACGTGAACGGCGAGCCGTGGGGCGCCCCCAAGGTGCTCCACCGGAGCGCCCCCTGTTACCTGACGCCCGGCCAGACGTGTACGACGCTCGAACCGACCGGCGACGGCCGAGCGAGCGAGAGCGCCGGGTGCGGCTGCGAGTTCATCGAGTACACAGACGGCGAGAACACCTGGGTCACGCAGCACATTGCGCCGAACTCGCTGTGCCGCTGCACCGTGCCCGAGGACGTGGCGAGCTGCATCCCCTTTGTGGGCGGCGGCCAGAGCGGCATGCTCAGCATCGTCGGGAACCAGCCGGACTGGCCGACAAAAGACCAGACCGAGTTCCTGAGCGGTTGGCCGTGGGACGGCACGCGCGGCCAGGGTCTCGTGAACGACGGGGCGAACGGCCGCGAGATGGTCGTCCCGGAAGGCCACGTGGTGGTGCTCGGCGACAACCGCGACAACTCGGCCGACTCGCGCTTTTGGGGTCTCGTCCCCATCAACCTCGTCCGCGGAAAAGCCCTCTTCATCTGGCTCAACACCAGCCACCCGGGGCGCATCTTCCACACCGTTCATTAGAGCGTCGCTCCTTGCTCGCGCCCGGGTCAGCCCAGCCGGCGCTCGCGTCGTGGCGACGTCCTTGGTGTAGAGTGGGCGAGTCCACTTCAGCCCCGTGAGGCCAGTCGTGCGCAGTGACGAGATCAAGGTCGGATTCGCCCGTTCGCCCCACCGTGCGCTCCTGAAGGCGACCGGCGTGACTGACGCCGACATGGGCAAGCCCTTCGTCGCGGTCGTGAACTCGTACATCGACGTGGTCCCCGGCCACGTCCACCTCCAGCGCTTCGGGAAGCTCGTCAAGGACGCGATCCGGGCGGCGGGCATGGTGCCCTTCGAGTTCAACACCATCGGCGTCGACGACGGCATCGCGATGGGGCACTTCGGCATGAAGTACTCGCTGCCGAGCCGCGAGCTCATCGCGGACTGCGTCGAGACCATGATCGAAGCACACCGCTTCGACGGCATGATCTGCATTCCGAACTGCGACAAGATCGTGCCGGGCATGCTCATGGCGGCCGCGCGAGTCGACATCCCGACCGTGTTCGTCTCGGGCGGGGCGATGCGGGCCGGGCGGCTCTCCGACGGTAGCGCCATCGACCTCGCGAGCGTCTTCGAGGGCGTCGGCAAGTTCGAAGCGGGCCAGATGTCCGCGGAGAACCTGAAAGAGCTCGAAGACAAGGCCTGTCCGTCGTGCGGCTCTTGCAGCGGCATGTTCACGGCGAACAGTATGAACTGCCTGATGGAGGCACTCGGGCTCGCCCTGCCCTTCAACGGCTCGGCGCTGGCTGAGACGGGTGAACGCGAGGGCATCGCGCGGCGCGCCGCCACCCGGCTCGCGACGCTCGTCGCCGAACAGCTCACGGCGCGGCAGATCCTGACGGAAGACGCCTTCGACGACGCGTTCGCGCTCGACGTCGCGATGGGCGGCAGCACGAACACCGTCCTGCACGCGCTCGCGATCGCGCGCGAAGCGGGCCTCGAGTACCCGCTGGCACGCCTCGACGCGATCTCGCGCCGCGTCCCCTATCTCTGCAAGGTCAGCCCGTCCGGCCCCTGGCACATGGAGGACGTGCACAACGCCGGTGGCATCCCGGCCATCCTCGGAGAGCTCGCTAAAGCGCCCGGTCTCCTCCACCTGGGCCGCCCCACGGTCGACGGCCCCTTCGGGAAAGACCTCGGCACGATCTCGAATCCGGAGGTCATCCGCCCCCTCGGCAGCCCTCACTCACCTGAAGGCAGCCTCGCCGTGCTCTTCGGCAACCTCGCCCCGGACGGCGCCGTCGTGAAGGCCGGCGCCGTCGCGCCGTCGATGCGCCGCCACGAGGGGCCCGCCCGCGTCTTCGAGGACCACGACAGCGCCGTCGACGCCATCCGTGCCGGCACCATCCGGACGGGCGACGTCGTCGTCATTCGGTACGAAGGCCCGGCCGGCGGCCCCGGCATGCAAGAGATGCTCGGGCCCACCAGCGCCATCGTCGGCCGCGGTCTCGGCGACACGGTCGCGCTCATCACCGATGGCCGGTTCAGCGGGGCGACTCGCGGCGCGGCCATCGGCCACATCAGCCCGGAGGCGGCCGCTCGCGGTCCCATCGCGGCCCTCCTCGAGGGCGATCGCATCCGCATCGATCTCGACGCGCGCCGCCTGGACGTCGTGCTCGACGACGCCGAGATCGCGCGCCGTCTCGCGGCCCTCCCGCCCTTCGTACCCCAGATTCGGAGCCGGTGGCTGCGACGCTACGCACGCCAGGTGACGAGCGCGTCGACCGGCGCCGTCCTCCGAGACTGACGGGACAACTTTTCTCGGTCAAAAGTGCTTGAAAACCCATTGGATCTGCCGGCCCCGACTGCTAGCATCGGGGCATGCCTACGCCTGAACTCCAGCCGACGTCTGCTCCGCAAGCCACCCCTGCCCCGGTGGGCGCCGATCCGCAAGTCGCGAAGGGCAACCGAAGCCTCGCGACCATGGGTTATGCCGCCGGTGCCGCGAGCCTGTCGCCGAACGCGAAGGGCGCTGGGGCGCCTGGGACGGAAGACGCCGCCAAGAAGGAGAAGGAGCGCCAGGCCGCTGCACGCAAGGGCTACACAGACCTGCTCGGCAGCTTCCTCGGCGGCAAGCTCTACGAGGTGGTCCAGCAGAACCTCTCGGCGGACAAGTTCCTCGAGTACGGCAAGCAGGGCCTCTCCGCGGGTGCGGACGCGCTGTCGAAGCTGGTCAAGCCCATCGAGGGCTCCGGCATCATGGACACCAAGGAGGAAGCGGCCGCCGTCGCGCAGTTCAGTAAGGCACTGGCGGGTTGGGCGGGCTCCTTCGCGGAAGAGTGGCTGAAGGGCGAAGACGGCGCGAAGTTCCGGCAGTCGGCCTCCGAGTGGGTGGAAGGCCACCCCGGGGTCATCGTCGCCGCCGCCCTCGCTGCAGCCGCCGTGGCCGTCGCCGCGAACATGGACGTCCCCGAGCTCAAGCAGAAGTTCAAGATCGGCGGCGGGCTCACGGCCAGCGCCGGCATCGACTTCGGCAAGATCCGCGACCTCACGGTGCAAGGCGCCTCGGCCGGTCTCGAATACAAGAAGGGCGACGTCGCCGCGGGCATCTCCTACAAGGCGAAGGTCGGTGAGGACGGCAAGGTCTCCCATGAGGGCGAAGCCAAAGCCAGCTACGACGTCGCGAAGGGCCACACCGTCTCGGCCAATGGCAAGCTGGCGACCGACGGCAGCCTGAGCTTCGGCATCGGGTCGCTCAACAACTTTGGGCAGCTCCGCATGGACTCGGCCCTCGGCTATCGCGTCCCGAACGAAGGCGACAACTCCGCCTTCGGTTCGGTCAAGCTGCGCTACGGCAGCGACGAGAAGAACGTCACCGGCAACACGTCCTACGACTCGGCGAACGGCAAGTTCACCCTGGGCCTCGGCGCCTACATGGCCTCCGGTGGCACGAAGGAAGGCGAGAAGCCGAAAGAGGGCGCGCCCACCCCGCCGCCGCTGGAGACGCTGCGCCTCGGGCTCAACTTCGCGGCCGACCGCGTTTCGAGCGGCACCGTTGGTGCGTCGGCCGAATACACGAATCGCGGCTACCTCGCATCGGGCAGCGGTACCTACGACCTCGACAAGGGCCGCATGACCGAGCTCGCCGTGAAGCTCGGCTATCGCAACCCCACTGAGTTCGAAGCGGTCGTCGTCGACTGGAAGCGCTCGTACAAGGACAAGGTCCCGGAGGACCGCTTCGGCCTCCTCCTCGAGACGACGGTCAAGGACTACATGATTCGTGGCCAGGCCCAGACCGTCCTGTCGGACGGCAACCTCGCCCAGGCCGGCGGCACGCTCGACGTCGCGAAGCCGCTCGACAAGCGCATCTCGCTCATTGGCGGCGTCGGCTACGGCTACCAGAGCGGCGCGGCTTACTCCGGCCAGTCCGAGATGGACCGCGGGCTCTGGCTGCGCGCCGGCGTGCAGATCGACAAGGTGCCCATCGTGGTCTCCTTCCGCCCGGAAGACAAAGCCGTGACGGTCGGGATCACGATCCCGTTTGGGCGCTAGCCCTCAGGGGCAAGGTCACCCGGACCCACCGGCCTCCGCGCTCTTCTTCGAGGACGGGCACGAGGCCGTTATACTCCCGCATCGCGCGCCGAATCCGCGGCCAGCCTCGGCCGCGTCCCTCCATGTACCGCATGGTTTGCATGAAGTTGACCATCAGCCCGTTCCGGGCTCTCGGGTGGCCTCCGGCCATCGCGACCGCGGGCGTGACGTGGTTCGGGAGCGTGCCAGGGCTCGTGACGACGACTCGGTCGTCGAAGACTTCAACGAGGACCTTGGAGCCCACGATGGCGTAATCTCGATGACACACGGCGTTGACGATGACTTCGCGAAGCGCGACGTCGGGCACGAGGGGGTAGTCCTCCCGAAGCACCGACGCATACCGCTCCTGACGTCCGAGGCTCCGGAGCCAGTCAAGGGTTCGGTCGACTTGGTCGTCAAGGCGCCCTAGTGCCGACGCGCTCTGGATGACGTCGTCGGCACGATCTGTACCCGCGTACCCAACACAATCGACCCAGAAATAGTGGGTCTGCGGGTAGCTCTGTGGGCGATACCCGAAGCACAAGATCCCGTAGAGAGTCGCCTCGTGGCAGCTCTCCCGCTGCGCGAGGACTGCCCGGGTCTGAAGGTCGCCGGTGAGGGAGAGCCTCGGCTCCTCCGTGAGGTCGATGCCGGACTTCGTCATGAACGCCTCGAAGCGCCCCACGTCGATGTCGCTGATCGAGGTGCCGAGGAGAGTCTGCTCCTCGGTCAGGATGTAGCCGAAACGATTGAGCAGATCCTGCAGTTCTTCCGCAGAGGGCTCGATGTTGGCCCGGCCTCGGCGCACGAAGATGCGGGGGCCGCGGCGCAGAGGTTCGAAGGATCGTTGCGAGCGCACTTCGAGCCAGAAGACCCATCCGCCGCCCACCGGGTGTCGACCGATCCGAGCATGAACGGGGCCGCTGAGGCCCGACTGGAGGAGGCCGGTGAGGCGCTCGCTGAGGCTCTCCGGATCGCCGTCGATGCCATGAATGGCACGGGTGTCGTCGTCGACACCGAGCACGAGCACCCCACCGTCAGAATTGGAGAAAGCGCAGAGCGCTCGCGCACACTTCTCGGGTTCGAAGAGCCGCTTGAACTCGGTACGTTCGTCTTCTCCGGCCTCGATGCGTCGGGCTACGTCGCCCCACTCCACTGCCCACCTCCGCGCGGTTACCGGCGCGTCCAGTGACGGCCGGCCACCTTCAATCCAGAGGCTACCATACACCTTCTCGACTCAAGGCGCCGGAAGCGGCTACCATCGCCGTTCGCCCAAAGCGGGCTGAACGCACGAGGTGCAACGTGGTGACGGTGCCGGACAGGCGGGGTGAGGTGCTCACGGGCGCCCAGATCCTCTGGGAGTCGCTCTGCCGTGAGCAGATCGAGGTCGTCTTCGGTTATCCCGGGGGCGCGATCATGCCCGCTTATGACGCGATGATTCAATACCCGATCCGGCACGTGCTGGTGCGGCATGAACAATGCGCCGCGCATATGGCGGATGGCTACGCCCGCGCGTCGGGTAGCGTCGGCGTCTGCGTCGCGACTTCCGGTCCCGGGGCGACGAACCTCGTGACGGGCATCGCGACGGCGATGCTCGATTCGATCCCCATCGTCTGCATCACGGGTCAGGTCCCGTCCACGCTGCTCGGCTCGGACGCCTTCCAGGAGGTGGACATCACGGGCGTGACGCTGCCGATCACGAAGCACAACTACCTCGTGACGAGAGCGGAGGACATCGCGCCGACGTTGCGCGAGGCCTTCTACATCGCGCGCTCGGGGCGTCCGGGGCCGGTGCTCGTGGACATCTGCAAAGACGCCCAACAGCAGAAGGCGGCCTTCGAGTGGAGCGACGAGACGATCGAGCTGCCCGGCTACCGCCCCGCACGGCCGATCCCGGCGGCCGATATCGCGAGAGCGGCCGAGCTCATCAGCGCCTCAGAACGGCCGCTCATCCTCTGCGGTCACGGCGTCATCGAAGCCGGCGCGACGGACGCGCTCACCGCGCTCGTGGAACGCGGCGACATCCCCGTGGCGTGTACCCTTTTGGGGCTCGGCGCCTTCCCCGCGTCGCACCGGCGTAACCTCGGCATGATGGGCATGCACGGCGAAGCTTGGGTCAACACGGCCATCCAGGACGCTGACCTGCTCATCGCCGTCGGCATGCGTTTCGACGACCGGGTCACGGGTCGCACGGCGACCTACGGGATCAAAGCCAAGAAGATCCACATCGAGATGGATCCGGCCGAGATCGGCAAGAACGTAAAAGTGGACCTGCCCCTGGTCGGCGACGCCCGCTCGGTACTTGAGGCCATCGTGCCTCACCTCGCCACGCAGCCACGCCCGGAGTGGAACGACCGCATCGCCGCGCTCAAGGGCGACTCCGCCGTGCGCGACATCCAGCAGATGCCCGATAGCGGCAAACTCTACGCGGCTCACGTCATCTTCGACCTCTGGCGCGCCACCGAAGGCCGGGCCCTCGTCGTTTCGGACGTTGGTCAACACCAGATGTGGGAGGCGCAGTACTACCGTCACGAGATGCCACGCTCGCTCCTCACCTCCGGCGGGCTCGGCACCATGGGCTTTGCGCTACCCGCGGCCATGGGCGCCCGCTTCGCTCGCCCCAAGGACGAGATCTGGGTCGTCGTCGGCGACGGCGGGTTCCAAATGACGGCGATGGAGCTCTCGACCTGCGCCCAAGAAGACCTCGACATCAACATCGCCATCATCAACAACGGCTACCTCGGGATGGTGCGGCAGTGGCAGGAGTTCTTCTACGGTCGCCGCTATGTCGCGACGCCGATCAAGAGCCCGGACTTCGTGAAGCTCGCCGAAGCCCACGGGCTCACCGGGCTCCGCGTCACGAGCCGTGATCAGGTCATCCCTGCCATCCAAAAGGCACGCGCGACTCCGGGCGGCGTCGTCATCGACTTCCGCGTCGAACAGGAGGACAGCGTGTACCCGATGGTACCGGCGGGCGCCGACCTCCACGACATGATCCGGCGTCCGGTCGCGCCAACGGAGCCCGATGCGCATGCGCGCGGCGGCGATCCGGAGCGCGCCGAGAGCCCCATCTACGAGACTGGAGAAGATCCATGATCACCGGACATTACCGCCGCACTCCGGAGCTCCGACGATGAGCCAACGCGCCGTCCACACCTTCATCGCGTGGCTCGAGGACGAACCGGGCGTCCTGAATCGTGTCACGTCTCTGTTCCGAAGGCGTAACTACAACATCCTTTCACTGAACGTCGGACGCACTCACGAAAAAGGTGTCTCGCGTCTCACCTGCGTCATCGAAGCCGACGACGACATCGCACGCCGCATCGAGGCGAACCTGCGGAAGCTCGTCAATGTCCTCGAAGTGAAGGACATCACTTACGCGCCCGCGCTCGTCCGTGAGCTCGCCCTGCTGAAGGTCTCTGCGCCGCCCGAGAGACGGGCCGAGATCCTTCAGCTCGCGGAGGTCTTCCGGGCACGTGCCGTAGACGTGACCGAAGACGGCGTCGTGCTCGAGATGACCGGCACCGCCGACAAGCTCGATGGGCTCGTCGCCGTCCTCCGGCCCTTCGGCATCCTCGAGATGGGCCGCAGCGGCCTCATCGCCATGACCCGCGGCCGAATCCGCGAGGACGCCTGAGCTTCACACCCCACGCCCCCGACATACACGGAGCCTTTCTATGACCGACCGACCGCGTGCTCAGATTCGTTACGACAAAGACGCCGACATCAGCCTCATTCGCGCACGAAAGGTCGCGATCCTGGGCTACGGCTCGCAAGGGCACGCCCACGCGCTTAACCTCCACGAGAGCGGCGTCTCCGTCGTCGTCGGGCTCCCGGAAGGCAGCAAGAGCCGGGCGAAGGTCGAGAAGGATGGTCTGCGGGTGCTGACGCCATCCGCCGCCGCCGCGGAAGCCGATCTCATCGCCATCCTCGCTCCGGACACCGCGCAGGCAGCACTCTACGAACGCGATGTGGCGCCGCACCTGACGCCGGGCAAGGTCTTGCTCTTCGCGCACGGCTTCAACATCCGTTACGGCACGATCGTGCCGCCCGCGGGCGTCGACGTCGTGCTCATCGCCCCGAAGAGCCCGGGCCACCGGCTGCGCGAGACCTACCGGGAAGGGGGCGGCGTGCCGTCGCTCCTCGCCGTCCACCAGGACGCCTCCGGTCGTGCCGACGCCATCGCGCTCTCCTACGCCGCGGGCATCGGGTCCTGCCGGGTCGGCGTCATCACGACCACCTTCACCGAGGAGACCGAGACCGACCTCTTCGGCGAGCAGACCGTCCTGTGTGGTGGCGTCAGCTCGCTCGTGAAGATGGGCTTCGAGACGCTCGTCGAGGCCGGATACCAGCCTGAGATCGCGTACTTCGAGTGCCTGCACGAGCTGAAGCTCATCGTCGACCTCATGTACCGGGGCGGCCTGAACTACATGCGCTACTCCGTCTCAGACACCGCCGAGTACGGCGACTACGTGAGCGGCGACCAGGTCGTCGGTCCGGAGTCGAGAGTCGCGATGAAGGCCATCCTCGGCCGTATCCAAGACGGCACCTTCGCCAAGGCGTGGATCGACGAGATGAAGGCGGGTGGCCCGAACTTCCGAGCCCGCCGCGCCGCCGAGACCACCCATGAGCTTGAGCAAGTCGGCGCGCAGCTCCGCTCTATGATGCCCTTCGTGAGCCCGGTGACCATCCGCCCTGGCGAATGACGAGGCACATTGGGGTGTAGCTACTGGAGCATGCCCCCATCGATCCAGGCCTGAATGACCGCACGCTCATTGGCGGTCCCCTGCGGCATCGACCCTTCCGTCATCCGGACCACGGTGCAGGCACCCACGACCTTGCCGGGGCAGTGAGACGATGCCTTCTGCGTGTCGACGTAGGTCGACCCGAAGTTGGTCCCGCCCGATCCGCCTCCCGTGTGACATCCACCGCACCGCGACTGGTAGATCGGCTTCACGTTGATCGCATACGTCGGCGTCGGGCACCCCTGATTGAGCTGTCCGTTGCAGTCGTCGTCGAGCGTGTTGGTACACGACTCCGGGCTCGGGAGGACCTCCCCGGAGCAATTGCCATAGGCCGTGCCTTGGCCATTACAGAGGCGCGTCCCCGATTTGCAGATGCCCACGCCGGACGTGTTGGCCGGACCCGAGTAGCAGCTTTGACTCGTGCCGGGCACACAGACGCAGCCCGTGCCGCTCTCATTGGTCTGACCGTCGCAATCGTCGTCGATGGTGGTGGTACATGTCTCCGTCCCCGGGAGCACTTCGCCGACGCAGGCGCCCGCCTGAGTGCCCTGCGCGTTGCACGTGCTCGTCCCGGCCTTGCATTGCCCCTTACCCGACGTCCCCGCAGGACCGGAGTAGCAGCTCGTGACGGCGTTCGGCACGCAGACGCAGCCTGAGCCGCTCTCGTTGGTCTGGCCGTCGCAATCGTCGTCGACGGTCGTGTTACAGGTCTCCGTCGCGGGGAGAACCTCCCCCGTACACGACCCGTAGACAGTCCCCAACGCGTTGCAGGTCTTCGTGCCGGCCTTGCAGGGCCCGACGTTCTCCGTGCCCGCAGCGCCCGAGTAGCAGCTCGTCGTGCTGTTCGGCAGGCACACGCACCCGGCGCCGCTCTCGTTGGTCTGGCCGTCGCAGTCGTCGTCCACGGCCGTGTTGCAGGTCTCCGCGACGGGGGTCACATCGCCGGTGCACGCGCCGTAGGCCGTGCCCATAGAATTGCAGGTCTTCGTGCCCGCCGTGCAGGGGCCGACGTCTTCGGTGCCTGGCGCGCCCGTGTAGCAGCTCGCCACGCTCCCCGGCGTACAGACACAGCCGGCGCCGTCTTCGTTCACCTGCCCGTCGCAGTCGTCGTCGGCGCTCGTGTTGCAGGTCTCCGCGGTGGGCTGGACGTCACCGCTGCAGGCGCCGAAGGCAGTCCCCTGGGAATTGCAGATCGTCGTTCCGGCCTTGCAGGCGCCGACTCCCGCGGTCCCCGCGGGCCCTCCGTAGCAGCTCTCGGACGTGCCCGGCACACACACACAGCCGGTGCCGCTCTCGTTCGTCTGACCGTCGCAGTCGTCGTCCGCCGCTGTTGTACACGTCTCGGTCACGGGGACCACGTCGCCGGTGCACGCGCCGTAGGCAGTGCCTTGTGCGTTGCAGACCTTCGTGCCCGTCGCGCAAGCGCCGACGCCGGCAGTCCCGGCCGTGCCGGTGTAGCAGCTGTCCGTGCTGCCCGGGAGACAGACGCACCCGGCGCCCTCTTCGTTGGTCTTCCCATCGCAGTCGTCGTCCGCGTCGGTGTTGCACGTCTCAGCGACGGGTTGTACCTGCCCGGTGCACGCGCCGTAGCCACTCCCATCGGCCTGACACACTTGCGTCCCCGCCAAGCAGGGGCCAACGCCCGCCGTCCCCGCCGGGCCGTCGTAACACGGGGCCGTCGACCCCGGGACACAGCTACAGCCGGTCCCGTCTTCGTTCACTTGATTGTCGCAGTCGTCGTCCACGGGGGTCTCGCACGTCTCCGTGGCCGGAACGACCTCGCCGTCGCAAGTCCCGTACCCAGTCCCCGCCGCGTTGCAGACCTGCGTCCCACCGACACAGGCGCCGACGCCGTCGGTCCCCGCCGGCCCGGAGTAACACGGGCTCTCGGCGCCGGGGACGCAGACGCAGCCCTCGCCAGCCTCGTTGGCGTCGCCATCGCAGTCTTCGTCGCCGTCCGAGACGCAGCTCTCGATCCCGGGGACCGTCTGGCCGAGGCACTCGCCCCAGGCGCGCCCGTCAGCGCCGCAAGTCCTCGTCCCCGAAGCACAATCACCGACGCCTTCCGTCCCCGCCGGGCCCTCGTAGCAGTCTTCGGTGGCCCCCGGCGAACAGACACACCCCGCGGCGACGTCATTGGCCGCGCCACTACAGTCTTCGTCGGCGGGCGTCGTGCAGTCCTCGAGCGTCGGGACGATGTCGCCCGTGCAGGCGCCATAGCCCAGGCCGTCCGCGTTGCAGATCATGGTGCCTGGCTTACAGACCCCGACCGACTCGGTACCGGCCGCGCCGGTGTAGCAGGCTTCGCCGTCACCAGGCGTGCAGATACAGCCCGCGTCGTCCTCGTTATCGACGCCGTCGCAGTCGTCATCATCGGGTGTCGAGCAGGTCTCCTCCACCGGCAGGACCTCGCCGGTGCACGGGCCGTAGCCCTTCCCGTCGGCGTCACAGACCTGAGTGCCAGTCAGGCAGAGGCCCACGTCAGCGGTGCCCTCTGGCCCGGTATAGCAAGCACCCGAGGCGCCGGGGACACACACGCAGGCCGAGCCCTCTTCGTTGGCGGCGCCGTCGCAGTCGTCATCGAGCGGGGTCTCGCAGGTCTCGACCGAGGGCATGATCATGCCGACGCAATCACCAAAGGCGGTCCCGGACGCGTTACACTCGCGCAAGCCGGCCTTGCAGACGCCGACGCCGTCGGTACCGTCGGGTCCTTCGTAGCAGGCCTCTTCAGCCCCGGGGACGCAGACGCAGCCTCCACCGCTCTCGTTGGTCTCGCGGTCGCAGTCGTCATCGGCGGCGGTCAGGCAGCTCTCAGGGACGGGGACGACCTCACCCTCACAGGGCCCCCAGCCGGCACCGTCGGCGTCACAGACGCGTTCGCCGGCAAGGCAGCTCCCCACGTTCACGGTCCCGGCGGGGCCCGAATAGCAGATGTCCTTCGTACCGGGCGTGCACGCGGCCGTGTCCGAGTCAAGGGCGTCGCCGGGCAACGGCGTATCGGTTGGATCGCTCGTGTCCTCCATCGTCGAGGTGTCGCCACCGCCACCGGTGGTGTCCTCCGCCACGTCGCTGGCCGGCGTGTCCCCCGGGCCGGGAGCCACGGTGTCGTCGCCGGATTCACAAGCGCCGAGGACCAGAACGAACGAGATGCACGAGACGAACGACGAGCGGACCACGAGGGCTGCCATGGATTCTCCAACCGAACGGGACAAAATTTCCCCGATGGTGCAGATGCGGCGGCGCCGAAGCAAGGTCCGCTCGAAAGATCGACCCCAGAAGAGGTCAGAAGAGGGGATAGACGAAGGGCGCGATCGGCGAGAGGGCCGTGAGGACCGAGAGAATGATGGCGAGGATCGCGAGGACGATCATGGCGGGCAAGTAGCTCTTGAGCTTCTGCCGCCAGAGCGCCCGCGAGAGCTCGGCGATGGTGCGCCCGGTCGAGACCACGGGCGCGAGCCAGGTTCGACGTCTAGACATCGCTCACCACTCCTTCCAGATGACGAGCTCATCGACGACGAGCGCGTCCATGTCGGTGCGCGCGAACATGGCGAGCGCGTCGAGGGCCGAGCCGGCGATGGGCTCGCCGCGTTCGTTGAGCGAGGTATTGAGGAGCGCGCTCGCCCGCCCAGTCGCTACGCCGAAGGCCGTGAGTAGGGCGTGGAAGCGTGGGTTGTCGTCACGCCGAAGCACCTGCGGCCGCGTGGTCCCATCGATGTGCACGCCCGCGCGAAGACCGTGGCGCTCGGCCTCTCGAATGGGCGCCGAGGTCTGCATCCAGCGCTCGAGCGGCGCGTGGGGTGGGCGTTCGAAGACGCGCTCCCTGTGCTCCTCGGCCACAGTCAATGCGTAAGGCCGTAGTGACGAGCGCCGCTTCACCGCCGAGCTCATCACACGGGCGCGATCGACGCGGGACGGATCGAGGAGCAGGGAGCGTGCTCCGAGCGCACGGGGGCCGACCTCGCCACGTCCCTGAACCCACCCGACGATCTCGCCGCCGCTCAGACGGCGCACACAGTCGTCAATGAGCGCTGCGTCCGAGGCGTGTCGCTCGAAGCGGACCCGCGCGGGGTTGCGGGTCGCGGGCGCCCCCGGCCCGACGCGCTGCCAAGCGTCGTTTTCGATGTGAGCCATCGTCGCTTCGACGGCGTCGAGGTCCGTGGGGGCGCCGACGTAGGGGGACGCGAGGCCGGTGATCGGGCTGCTCAAGGTCGGTTGCGCGCCCAGAATGGCGGCACCGACCGATCCGCCGCCGTCGCCCGGATCGGGGGGGCAGTGGACTCGCGTGAAGATCCCTTCGGCGGCCAGCTTGCCGTTGGCCACGCAATTGAGCGCGACGCCGCCGGAGATGCAGAGGTCGGGGAGCGGGACGCGGGACGCCAGCCGGCGGGCGAGGCCGAGCACCGCCAGCTCCGTCAGAGCCTGAACGCTGGCGGCGAGGTCGGCGTACCGTTGTTGCTCCGCAGAGAGCGTGGTCTCCGCCATCGCGTCGAGGCTGGCGAAGAGCCCGGCATTGGCGGGTTGGCCAAAGCCTCGTACGAAGCGAGACGTGAAGATGCGTCCGTCGTCCGCGAGGAAGTCGAAGTAGCCGGGGTCGAGGCTGTAGGTGCCGTCCGACTCGAGCCGAAGGACCGCTTGCAAGTCCTCGACTCGGCTCGGCTTTCCAAAGGCAGCGAGCGCCATGGTCGTGCACTCGTCGGCGTTCGGCTCGAAGCCAAAGAACGCGGTCATGGCGGCGTAGAAGAGGCCGATCGAGTTCGGGTAGTCGTAGGTCTCGAGGATCTCGATCCCCTGCCCTCGTTTCGCGCGCCCGAGCGACGTGGACGCCCACTCACCGACGGCGTCGACCACCAGGATGGCCGCCTCGTCGCAGCCGGACGCTTCGAAGGCGTAGGCGGCATGGCTCAGGTGGTGTGGGACCATGTGGACCACGTCCGGGTGGACGTCGAGCTCGCGGCTGATGCCGCCGCGCACGAAGAGCTTGTGCGAGAGCCAGCCCTTCATCGCCCGAACGAAGGGGCCGAGCGTGCGTGGGAAGCCGCCGAGGGTCGTCGCCATGACGCGGGTGAACTTCTGGTGCGGCTCTTCGTAGAAGACGACGGCGTCGAGCGCTTCCGCCGTGATGCCAGCTTGTTTCAGGCAGAAGGCTGCTGCGTGGCGCGGGAACGCGGCGTCGTGTCGGATTCGCGAGAAGCGCTCTTCCGCGACGGCGGCGACGAGGCGGCCATCGACGATGAGCGCCGCGGAGGCGTCGTGGAAGTGGGCCGAGAGCCCGAGGACCTTCACGAGCGGGCCCTATGCGTCAGCCGACGGCGCCCTTGAAGGACGCAGAACGGGCCGAGGACGACGTAGAGGGCGATAAGCCAGACGACGAGAAAGGTGTCGCCGATTCGCTTCGAGCCGCGTTGAAAGGCGCGCCACGTGCGGCGCCGGCGTGCTCGCGATACGAGCGCCGCCGCCTTGGCCCGATCGGGACAGATGGCCAGCAGGGCGCCATGCAGGTTCGAATGGTGACCGTCTTCTTCTTCTTTGATGTGCTCGAAGACCGTACGGACGTCGTCGTCCGGCACGGCCCGCGCGTAAGCACCGAATTCGTGGGCGATGTCGAGCTCGCCGGCGTGCACGTAGGCGAGGAAGGCCGGGAGGGTGCCCTCCTGCTCGAGCAGCGAGGTCCGGCCGTTCTCGGCGGAGAGGCGCACCCGGCCACCACGACGCTCGACGAGCTCAGTGAAGAGGCTGGCGTGTTCACGCTCTTCGAGGAGGTTGTGAAAGAGATGGGCTCGTTGGACCGGATCGGGGCACTGATCAAAGGCGCGGAGGAACTGCCACCCGCTGTCGGACTCGGTCTCGGCGAACTGGCAGAGGGTCTCGACGGGACGGCGGCGACGAACGAACCAGCTCACGGGGAGCAGGAGCCGGATGAGGACCTTTCGAAGCCAGACGATCATTGGCCGCAGCGTACCGGACTCGTGCACGCGTCACCACTCCCGCGCGCTTGTCCCGCTGCTCTCGCTTCCGATAGTGTGGCGGGCATGGAGAGCCCCCACTCGCAGAGCGATGCACCGTCAAGCACGGAGAGGCCGGCGGAAGCGCGCCGAGCCCCTCGGCGCTGGCTCCGGCGCACGCTCCTGACCCTCGTCACCGTCCTCGTCGCGGCCGTGGCCATCGAGGTCGCGTGCCGCACCGTGGTCCCCCTCTCCGCCAGCGCCGTCCGCTTCCTCTTCCTCCATCAGATGAGCATCGAGCGTTGGGAGTATCTGCTCGCAGACTCGGAAGGCGACCCCCTCGAGACGCGAGAGATCGAGTGGATCCCCACGCGCCAGCGGAACGCCACGTGGCAAGAAGAGCCCGAAGAGGACCGCCCGCCGTACGACCGCATCGAGACCGCGTACACGGTCAAGACGAACGCGCTTGGCTTTCGCGACGTGGCTTTCGGGAAGAAGCGCCCCGAGACGGCGCGCGTCCTCGTGCTCGGCGACTCCATTGGCTTCGGCAAAGGCGTGTCGGCCGACGAGCGCTTCAGCGGGCGCCTGAAGGCGCTCGCCCCGGCCCACATCGAGGTCTTGAACCTCGGTTACCCCGCTTGCGGGACCGTGTGCAGCGTCGCGATCGCCGAAGAACAAGCCGGGCTCGATCCCGACCTCATCGTCTTTCAGGCGTCGGGGAACGACGTCGACACGGCGATGGCCATGAAAGCGCGGGGGGCCGAGACCGGCCTGCCTAGCGCGCCCATGCGCTTCCTACTGAGGTCGCGGGCCGTCCAACTCCTCACCTACTGGCTCTTTGGAGATCCAAAGACGGCGCAAATGGGCGTCGCGGTGGCGGCCGCGGCCGAGATCCATGGGCCGACGGTGGACAAGCTCTTCGCCTACGCGAAGGCGCGAGGGGTGAAGGTCGTCGTGATGGCATTCCCAAGCTCTTCCGGGGACTTCTACGCCGACCACGTGTTCCAGAGCTGCAAACGCCACCCGGACGTTTGCCTCGGCGGCCTCGAAGTGGCGCTCTCGCCGACCGGAGCCTCGACGCCGAAGTGGCTCCTCGACACGGCGGACTTCACCGGGCTCCCGAGCGAAGGCCTGAACGCGATGTTCCCCCTCGCCGGGTGGTTTCAAGACATCGTGCACCCGAACGCCGCCGCCCACCGGCTTGCGGGCGACCAGCTCGCCACGATGCTGAAGTCGGTCTGGGCCGGGTGGTTTCGGGGCCAGCGTCCGTGAACGCGGCGCTCTCGTGGCGCGGGGGCCCACGCGTGCTGGCGGTCCTCGTCGCCGTCGCGTGCGCTGCCGAATCAGCCACGGTGCCGGACGCGACACCGACATCTGACGTGGGGCTGACGCCACCGCCGGCCACGGACCCCGCCCTGCTCTTCCGGGACATCACCGACTGGGCTGGCCTCGCGACGCTCCCCGCCACGGCGGGACCGGGGGTCGCCGCTGCCGACATTGATGGTGACGACGACGACGACCTCCTGATCCCGACAGAAGGCGCGCTCCTCGTGCTCCGCAACCGTGGCGACGGCTCCTTCGGGCCCGCAGAGCCTATCGCCGACTCCGACTACGGCTGGATGGTCTACGTCGCGGAGCTCACGGGGGACGGCAAGCTCGACCTCGTGCTCTCGCAACCGCGCGCCGTTCGGCTCTTCGAAGGTCACGGCGACGGCACCTTTACCCGGTCGGCGCTGCTCGAGACCGCCCTCGCGCCGGGCGAATACTCTGTCGTGACGTACGGGGACTACGCCTTCCGCGGCCGGCTCTCGCTCGTGCTAGCTCGCCATTATGGCGGGACCGACTGCGAGCGGACGCGCACCGCCGACTCGCCGCCGTGCGACAAGGACGATGATCCGGGGGGCCTCCCCGATCTCCGAATCCCAAATGACGACGGGCTCTTCACGAGCGATCCATCGCTCGCCACCCTCGTCGGCCGTGCGCGGGTGAAGGCCGCCGCGACCGCGGACCTCAATCAGGACGGGATCGTCGACCTCTGGCTTGGACAAGACGGCTACCTCCCCGGCCTGGCGCTGCTCTCTAGCGGCAACGGCGGCTTCGTGGACGCGGGCGCCGCCCTCGGCTTGAACGTGGCCGCCTCAGCGATGGGCTTCGACGGCGGGGACATCGATGGCGACGGCGATGTCGACTATGTCGTCGCGAACCTGCTCCCCGGGCTGCAGCTCTTCGACTACGACGACGGGCGTTACACCGAAGTCGCCGCCGAGCGCGGCTTCGCCGAGCTGAGCTCCTACTCGACGTGGGGCCTGGGCCTCATGGACTTCGACCACGATGGGGATCTCGACCTGCTCGGCGTTGGCGGGTTCGGGGCGGGGGAGATCGAAGTCGCGACCCCGCTGGAGCGGATCTACTTCGCGGGCGACGGCACGGGCCACTTCGAGCGGCGTTACGGCGTATCCGGCTCGGGGCTCGACGAGTCCGGCTCGGCGCGCGGCGCGGCGTTCGCTGACTTCGACCGCGACGGCGACGTCGACATGGTGGTGGCCAGCACCGACGGCCCGCTCCAGATGCTTCGAAATGAGCTCGGCGGCGGCAACTGGCTCCTGGTGCGCCTCGACTACCCGTGGCATCGGCCCGCCGTGGGCGCGGTGGTGACCGTGACCGCCGGGGCCAAGTCCTGGAAGCGCTGGGTCATCGGGACGCCGAGCTACGGTGGGTCGAGCAGCGAGTGGGTGCACGTCGGCCTCGGCGACGCGACGGACATCGACGCGATCGAGGTACGCTGGCCCAACGGCGTGACGCAGCAGGAGCCTGGCGGTCCCGCTCGGCAGCGTCGCGTCATCACCTTCCGCGCGCCTCGTGGCTGACGCCCTGGGCCCCGATCTGGCATGGTGACCCGCGTGCAACGCCGAACTTCGATTTGGAGAGCCGCCCTCCTGGTGCTCGGCTCGCTCGTAGTGACCTTCACGGTCCTCGAGATCGCGTTCCGATTCGTGGTGCCGCGCGCTTCCGAGACCGACATGTACGTACGGTCGGACGACGAGCTCCTGAACGTCGAGCTGCGGCCGGGCGCCGACTTCGAGTTCGAAGGCGTCGCCGTGACGCTCCCTGCGACGCGCGTGATCATCTCGTCCCGTGGCCTCCGAGAGCGCGAGTTGGTCGTGCCGAAGCCCAGTGACGTGCTGCGCATCGGCTGCCTCGGCGACTCCTTCACGTTCGGGTGGGGCGTCGAGGTCGACGAGGCGTGGTGCCGTCAGCTCGAAGGTCGCCTCGGCCGCGTCGGTGGCCGACGGGTCGAGACGGTGAACCTCGGTGTCCCGGGCTATAACCCCTCGCAGCAGATACGCTTTCTACAGAAGAAGGGCCTCGACCTCGGACTCGACGTGGTCGTGACCTTCTTCGACGCGACCGACTACGATCCGCCGATCCGCCACCCCGATCCCTCCGACCTCGGGCCGTGGCTCGTCGACCACAGCGCGCTCTTCCGGTGGATCTTCCTCCGCACGAACCGCCAGGGGATCGGCGACGAAGACGGCGGCGGCGATAACGAAGGCGAATCAGGGCCCGAAGGCGATCCCGAGAGCGACGTCGTCGCGGCCTACACGCTCCTCGCCGAGCTCGGCCAACGCCATGGCTTCGACGTCCTCACCACGATGTTCATGCCGGAAGAGCGTGACCGGCGGGTGGGCGCTCGCATCGAAGCGCTCGGACTCCCGGTCGTCGGCCTTTCGACGGGCGTCCTCCTCGGCCAACGCGGCGTCCACGACGCCCCCCCGTGCGACGCCGTCGCGGACGAGCAGGCGCTCTTCATCCCGGTCGACGGCCACCTCTCGGTGCTCGGCAACCGCCAGGCCGCATGCGTCATCGAGAGCGCGCTTCGGCAGATCCACCACCCACGCTTCCCCTCCGAAGGCGCCACAGCAGGACCGCGCTGACCAGTAGCAGTGTCGCCCACGGCGGCGCTGGCGCGCGACCTCCGCGGGGCACCACGCCGCCACTGCGACTGCCCTGAGCACGTGCGCACCTGTGCGCACACCGCTCGACTGGAGTCGCGACCCACGAAAGTGACGTAGATACCATTGGTTACGAAAGCGCGCCTTCTGGTCCGGCCTTCGCAGGGGGAGGCCGGCGCGACTCATCGCGCCGTCTCGTAGGAGCCCACCATGCGAAAACTCTGCCGCCTCGCGCCCCTTGCCCTCTCCCTCTGCACGTCGTTTTCAGCGTCGGCCAACGACCGTGAGCCCATTCGGACCGAGCTCCCGGGCGACCCACGGACGAGCCGCCCCGCGTGGCCTTCCGAGCTCGATCCCCTCCCGAAGCCCGGCGAGGTGGCGTTCGACAAGGATCTCGGATTCTTACCGACTGAACGACTCTTCGTCGCCTACGCCCACGACAGCCGCATCACCGTCATCGACCCGGCGACCGGTGACCGGAAGGACATCGTGGCGCCCGACGTGGATGGCTTCGAGGCCGTGGCAGTCAGCACGGTCCACCGCCGCATCTACGCCGCCAGCGCATCGGCTGGGGAGCTCTTCGTCTTCGACCTCGACACCCACGCGCTCGTCGACCACACGGCCCTGCCGACCTGGGACGATGGCCAGGAAGCGCGCCCGCACACGCTGACGCTCGAACCGGGTGAAGGACTACTCTTCATCGGCGACCAGAAGGCACCTGCGATTCGCTGCGTCGACGCGACGGACGTTTCAATGACGGTGGAGGTCATGCTCGCGTATGGCAGCGGCGGCGCCGACGCGATGGCGTTCCGGCCCGGGTCGCTCGATCTCACGCTGGGCAGCTTCACGTACCACAACCTCGGGACGCGCCACGCCTACCTTGACCTCCAGACCCTGACCATGTGGTTCGACTGGAGCAAGACCGAGTTCGGCATGGTCGGCGGGCCGGCGCAGCAAGGGACCATCGGCTTCGACTGGGCCGGCAAGGACCAGCTCCTGGTCGTCGGGAACGCGCAGGCCGACTACCTCCTCGTCATCGACCCGGCCACGGGATACCCCTTCCACTGGACCGCAACGAGCGCTATGCCGATGCGACTCGCCGTGGACCCGTTCACCCAGGCCACCGCCGAGCCCATCGTGTACGTACCAACGGGCCAGGGCTGGACTCTCGACGTGTTCGCGATCGTGGGTGACGCGACCTACGCGGCCTCGAGCCCCGTCACCAGCATCGCTGAGGTCTGCACCACGGGAATCAAGGGCGCCGAACTCGACTCCCCGAGCGAGGTCGTCTTCAGCACCATGAAGCGCCGCGCCTACGTCCTGTGCGGAAGCCGCGTTCGCGTCATCGACAGCGAAGCCCATGCGATCGCAGGGGCTTTCGAACTCGGGACGTCGTCGGGCACCAACGACATTGCGATTGCCGCGTGGTGAGCTCCTGACGAGAAGCTGGAGCAGGACCGCGCTGACCAGTAGCAGTGCCGCCCACGGCAGCGCTGACGACCGACCACCGAGGTGCCCCACAGCGC
>JADMJS010000562.1 GCA_018780435.1 Myxococcales bacterium | reverse complement strand
TGTGCCTCCCCTACGGCGACCACCTCGTGACCATCCAGCTCGTGGACGCGGCAGGTCAACCCCTCGCCAACGCCCAGTCCCGAGTCGGTGTTCGCGTGCGCGTCACCAAGAACTGCGTCAAGAACAGCACGCTGTGCAACGACGACTTCTACTGCAGCACGAACAACTGCGTGTATGCGGGTGACTCCAAGTACATCTGCCTCTACGGCGCTCCTCCGACTGCGAACTGCTGCCAGCACGACTTCGAGTGTGCCTTTGGCCAGTTCTGCGACGTCGTGGGCCACCAGTGCGTCGCATGTCTCACCAACACCCACTGCGACGACGGAAACTCTTGTACGACCGACACCTGCAACGCCGGCGCTTGCCAGAACGTCAAGACCGACCCCACCTGCTGCGACTGCGCCGTCCAGACCCGGGTGGGTCAGTCCATCCCCGAGCAGTGCAACGACGGCAAGATCTGCTCCGTCGAAGGCTGTGACTGCAGCGCCAAGAAGTGCACGTACTCGCCCGTGGTCTACGCGCAGGGCAAGTGCTGCGAGACCGACTCGCATATTTCCTGCGACGACGGCGACGCCTGCAATGTCGATCGTTGTGTCGCCAACACCTGCGTCCACGGCCCACCCGTCAGCAGCACCGGAACTTGCTGCAACGACGACGCTGGCTGCAATGACGGCAACGTGTGCACGACCGACAGCTGCAACCTGTCCAATAACCAGTGTGTGTTCTCGCCGGTAAACGATCCATTGTGTTGCACGTCGTCGGCTAATTGTAACGATAATGACGGAACGACGCTCGATGCGTGTGTAAACTTCCAGTGTCAGTTCACGACGGATCCGAGCATTTGTGGCGTCCCGCCTGACTACAAGCGGCCGACCTACATCAAAGACGTCACCATCACCGAGATCATGGTCAATCCGACCTATGCCAGCGAGACCACGGGTGAATGGGTCGAGCTCTACAACCGCACGGACGTCGCCATCGACATCAACGGTTGGACATTGACGGATGCCAGTGGCACGCAGACGGTCACGATCGGCTCCGGTTCGGCGGTCCTCGTACCGCCGCGTGGATACGCGGTGCTGTGCCGTGAGTCCGACACGGCTCAGAACGGCGGCGTGACCTGCGTCTGGGAGTACGGAACCAACTTCACCCTCGCCAACAGCAACAACGACGAAGCGGTACTCAAGGACAAGCTCGGCACCACCGTCGTCGAGGTCGTCATCGATGCCAACTTCCCGGATACGTCCATCGGCGGCGGGTCCATCGCGCTCTTCAATAACGATGAAGACTGGGGTATTGGCGCGAACTGGAAGCTCTCGACCCTCGCGATTAGCGCGACCAACACCGACAAGGGCACTCCGGGAAAGGCCAACACCGACGTCTTCCAGTATGTGGACTCCCCGCTCTGTGACGATCAGAACGTCTGCAACTACGACGTGTGCGACAAGTCGCTCGAGTATCCGAAGTGCGTCGCCGCCGCGAGTCGGCCCAAGAAGGCGAATTGCTGCACCTCCGTCGCCGACTGCGTGAAACCGTCGGTCTGCAGCCAAGCGGCGTGCGTCTCCAATCAGTGCGTATTCTCGCTCGTCGCCCCGCCCGACTGTTGTGAGCAAGACAGCCAGTGCGACGACGGCGTGTTCTGTAACATCGACAAGTGCGTCGCGACCATCTGCCGCCACGGGCCCCTCGTCGGCGGGCAGGGGATCTGTTGCGACACTAACGCGGACTGCGGCGCGGTCGACAACGTCTGTGTCATCGCCGATTGCGACGTCGCTGCCCACCAGTGCAAGCCGCCGGTCATCGCGAGTACGAACCCGAACTGCTGCACCACCCTTACATACCCGAACGTCGCGGCGCCCGGTCAGTGCGACGACGGCAACCCCGCTACGGTCGACAAGTGCCGCGACTATGCATGTGTCCATGAGCCGAACGACAATTACTGCGACGCTCAGGTCGGCCAGCCCGGCATCAACAACTGCGGCCTCGACAACGATCCGTGTACCGACACCGCGTGCAACGTCGTCACGAAGACCTGTCTGAAGAACCCCGTCGCCGGTTGTTGCACCGCCGCGACTGCCGCGACGACGTGCAACGACTCGAACCCCTGCACGACGGACACCTGCACGGCCGAGAACAAGTGCGCCAATTCGGGTGACCCCGCCTGCTGCACCGGGACTCAAGTCACGGCGGGCACGGCCTGCAACGACAGCAATCCGTGCACGGCCGACTACTGCAACATCTATGGTCAGAACGAAGGCGTCGACATCGGCCTCTGTCGCAACTACAAGATCGACCCCTCTTGCTGCACCACGGCTGCCGACTGCAATGACAAGAACGCCTGCACCAACGACTCGTGCGGGGCCGACAACAAGTGCGTCTACGCGCCAAAGGTCCTCCCGGCCGGGCAGACCTGTTGTGACGCCGCGATCCCGGTGTCGATGGGCGTGCAGTGCAACGACAACAACGACTGCACCGCCGAGAGCTGCGTCGACAACCTGTGCGTCCACACGCTCCAGGCCGCGTCCGAGTTCGGCACGTGCTGTGACCTTGAGAACGTAACGGCGGGCACCGAAGCGTTCCAGTGCGACGACAAGAACCCCTGCACGCTCGACAAGTGCATCTTCGGCCGCTGCAAGAGCTTCGACGACGGCAGCGCGACGTGCTGCAACTCGAACGCCGACTGCCCGGACGACGGGAACGCCTGCACCGAGCAGCTGTGCAACATCGTGCCTGGCCAAGCGGGCGTCTGCGAAGTCAAGACCGGCAGCCAGTGTGTTGTGAAGCTCCCGTGGACGGAGACGTGGGCCGGCCCGGCGGCATCGGTCGACGGCATCGCCGTCACGGGCTGGGAGAAGTGGCAGTGCCCTCCCTTCCCAGACACCGACTTCATCTCCAGCATCGACGCCCAGTCGAATTGGCGTTTGTCGGTGGTCGCCGAGTTCCTGGGAATCGACGACTACATGCGCTTTCATCCGTCGGCTCGGAAGACCGACTACTGTGGCTGTTTCCTGAGCCCGATCATCACGAGCGATCCCGCGGATCACCCCCAGAAGCTCTCCTATGAGATGCCGCGTCCGCCGGCCTTCGCGAAGAACTTCCTCACGGTGCAGTTCGAGTCGTCCTACACGATGATCTCGCCCGACGCGCGCATGTACGCCTTCGCCTACGAGACGTCCCTCGGGAACACCTATCCTCCTGTCGACTTCGACACGGTGATCGCGAACGGATGGAAGGTCCATCCCTTCCTGAATGGCTCGGTGCAGCCCGCATCGTGGAAGGTCCGAACCGAAGAGCTCGACCTCTCCGACTCGGTCCACTACGGCAAGAAGACGACGCGCCTCGCGTTCTGCATCGCTGGCGACGACACCTTCAACCTCGAGCAGTTCAGCATTGACAACGTCAAGATGGACCATGGCGCGACGCCCACGTGGGGCAAGGACTGCGCCGGTTACACGACGCCCTGCATCGCGCAGCCCGTACCGCCGACCGAGATCACGGCCATCCTGGGCAAGAAGAAGGAAGTCATCCTGGCGGGCACCGAGCCGGACCTTCAGACGAACCCGTACCTCAAGTTCCTCGAGTTCAACATCAAGAAGGGCCCGAGCCACATCAAGCTCAAGCAGCCGAGCTCGAGCTACGAGTTCGTCGGCCAGTCCTTCTATAACTACCTCGTCATCGACGGAACCGACGCGTCGCTCGTCGGCGACCACGAGATCACGGTTTGCATCACGGACGGCTTCTTCGAGCGTTGCCAGGACATCGTCGTTCACCAGCTCCTCGGGGACGGCTATGTGGTTTGGCAGCCTTCCGACGTGACGAGCGGTGCTGGTGCTCAGCTCGAAGCGGCGATCAAGGCGTACAACAACCGTCCGGCGCACCTCATCTCGAACCTCGACCTCTACGACCTGAACGCGCTCAAGAATCTGAAGGGCGTCTTCATCGTGCTGGGCAACCGTGGCGCGAACCACGTGCTGTCGGCGACCGAAGCCGCCAAGCTCCAGTCGTACTTGTCCGCGGGCGGGAAGGTCTTCCTCGAAGGCGGTGAGGCGTGGGCGGATGATCCGCAGACGGCGTTCCATCAGCTCTTCAAGGTGCAAGGCACGGTCGGCTCGACCCCGGCCAGCATTCCGCTCATCGGACGCAACATGCTCGCTAGCGGCAGCGCGACGACGGACTTCCGCTGGTACGCCGACGAGTCCAACCTGTTCCATAACTCGAACGTCGACAAGCTCGAGCGCCGCGGTGCGGCCAAGTCCTTCCCGATCCTCCGTCAAGGCGAAGCGAGCGATTTGCTGCGACGCAACTTGATGTACGCCTACGATGCGGCGTCCGAGTCCGGGACGCTCAAGTACCGAACCGTCGCGTCCAGCGTGAGCTTCGCCGCGCTTCGCGCCGCCGCTTCCGGTGGGTATCAGGCTCGCGACACGCTGCTCCGCAAAGTCATCGACTTCTTCGAGAACGGCGTTCCGGCTTGCAGCTTCTGCGACGACAGCTTCCTCGACGGTTGCCAGTGCGACGACGACAACCCGTGCACGGGCGAGGTCTGCAACGCCCTGTCCCAGTGTGAGAACAATCCGCTGGCCGCCTGCACGGTTTGCGTCAACGACAACGACTGTGCGGAAAACGAAGCATGCAGCGCCATCGAGAAGGTCTGCAAACCCATTCCCGGCAAGAAGCACAAGGTCAGCCCGCTCCTCACCCTCGACTCGGGTGGTGGCGCCGCTTCGCGTACCATCAACATCGACACCTGCCCGGTCACCACCGGGTCGAACGATCTGGCCAAGGTCAACCTCAAGGTTCGCCTGAACCACACCTGGCGCGGCCAGGTCGAGATCACCCTCGAGAGCCCCGACGGTGTCGTGAACACGATGAAGGCCAGCGCGCCCGGCGACTCCGGCGACGGCATCTTCGAGACGTACGACCTCGGCGTCGCCAGTCTCGAAGGTACGCACAAGTCCGGCTCGATCTGCGTCACGGGCAAGCCCTGGAAGGTCACCTTCACCGACACGCTCGCGGGCGTCGAGGCTGGCCTCATCCAGGACGTGTTCCTCTTCACCGTCGACGCGACGAAGAAGTGCACTGCCATCGACTTCACGGTCGCTTGCGACGACGGCTCGCAGTGCACGACCAAGACCTGCGTCGACGGCGTCTGCAACTACGCAGCCAAGGCGTGTACGGACGGGTCGAAGTGCACGGACGATACCTGCAACACGGCGACGGGCTGTGCCAACCCGGCCACCAACTGTGACGACGCCGATCCCTGTACCCTCGACGGCTGTGTGACGGCCACCGGCTGTACGCACGACAAGGTAAAGAACTGCATCAAGGCCTGCACCGGCCACCGCGATTGTGGCTACGACGACTACTGCGACGCCGGTACCTGCAAGCCGATCCCGTTCGATTACAGCGTCGAGTCGTCGACGACACCCGCGATCCCCGATGACAACCCGGCCGGGGTGTCCTTCAATCTCCTCGCGGCGAACACGAGCATCATCAAGGGGCTCAAGATCAAGGTCGACACGACCCACACCGCATCGGACGACCTCGAGATCACGATCAAGTCTCCGGGCGGGCTCGTGTTCACGCTGCGGGACAACGACGCGCCGGCGGGACTCGACGACCTCTACCAGATTTGGGACTACGACACCCTTACCGCCGGCAACCTGGGCAGCTTGTCGGGCCTCAAGGTGAATGGGACCTGGACCGTCAAGGTTACCGACTCGGTCGCCGCCGACACCGGCAAGGTGAACAAGGTCAAGCTCTACTTCGAGACGGCGCCGTGCGTCGTCGACGCCGACTGCGACGACGCGAGCTCGTGCACGACCGACACGTGCGACGCCTCCAAGTGCGTTCACGTCGCGGTGGCCTGCAACGATGGAAACTTCTGTAACGGCGAAGAGATCTGCGATCCGGCGTCGGGCTGTAAGACGAAAGCGGGAACCATACCCACTGTGGACGACGGCGTACCGTGCACCATCGACACGTGTACCGAGAACGGCGACGGCACCGCACTCATCACCCACGACTTGAACAATCTCGTCTGCGATGACGGGCTGTTCTGCAACGGTGGCGAGCTGTGCGACCTGACTCAGGGCTGCATCGACGGCATCCCGCCGACTCTCGATGACAGCATCCCGTGCACCGACGACTCGTGTGACGAGATCAGCGACGTGGTCCGACACGACGTGAACCACCCGAAGTGTTCGAACACCCTGTTCTGCGACGGAGACGAGATCTGCGACGCGACGACGGGTTGCAAGCCCGGCGCGCCGCCCACCCTCGACGACAGCATCGCCTGCACGACCGACTCCTGTGACGAAGCCTCCGACTCCGTGAAGCACGCGCCGGTGGATTCGGTCTGCTCTGACGGGCTCTTCTGCAACGGCGACGAGGTTTGTAACGTCACGCTCGGCTGCAAGGCGGGCACGCTCCCCGACTCCGACGACGGCGTCGCGTGCACCATCGACTCCTGCGACGAAGCGGCGGACACGATCCTCCACACCGTCTCGGACGCACGTTGCGACGACGGGCAGTTCTGCAACGGTACCGAGACCTGCGACCTCACGGCCGGCTGCAAGGTCGGGACGGCCCCCGTCGTCGACGACGGTTTCCCCTGCACCGTCGACACGTGCGACGAGGTGAACGACAAGGCGAAGAACACACCGGATCACGCCGTGTGCGCCAACACGACCTACTGCGACGGAGAAGAGGTTTGCGACCCGGCCGTCGGCTGCCGCGCGGGCCCGGCACTCACGATCGACGACAGCATCGCGTGCACCACGGACTCGTGTGATGAAGACGCGGACAAGGTCCTCCACGTCACGAGCAACGCGGCGTGCGACGACGGCGTGTTCTGCAACGGCGCCGAGACCTGCGACGCCGTGCAGGGCTGCCGTACGGGACCCGTGCCCGGCCTCGATGACGCCGTCGCTTGCACGCTCGACGCGTGCGACGAAGCGACCGATACCGTCACGCACACTCCGAAGAACTCGGCCTGCGACGACAAGCTCTACTGCAACGGCGCCGAGACCTGCGACCTGGTTCTGGGGTGCCAGACCGCCGCGCTGACGCTCTCCGACAGCGTCGCGTGCACGAAGGACACGTGCGACGAGACCACTGACACGATCCTCCACACGGCGACCAACGCGCTGTGCGACGACGGCCAGTTCTGCAATGGCACCGAGGTCTGCAACAAGACGACGGGCTGTCAGATCCTCGCCGGCTCGGTCCCCGTTCTCGACGACGCCGTGCCGTGCACTACGGACGCGTGCGACGAGGTTGCGAACGTGGTGACGCACGTCGCGAACGACGCCGTCTGCGCCGACACCGTCTACTGCAACGGCGTCGAGAAGTGTGACCTCACCTTGGGCTGCAAGGCTGGGACGGCCGTCGTCATCGACGACAACATCGCGTGCACCCTGGACGCATGCGATGAAGCTGCCGACAAGGTCACGCACACGCCGAACAACGCCGCCTGCAACGACAGCCAGTTCTGCAATGGCGTCGAGACCTGTAGCGCGGTCCTCGGCTGCCGCGCTGGCGTGGCCCCGATCGGTGACGACGGGATCACGTGCACCACTGACTCGTGCGTCGAGGCCACCGATTCGTATCTCCACACGCCGGACAATTCGCTCTGCGACGACGGGCAAGATTGCAACGGCGTCGAGACGTGTGACGCGGGCGCTGGCTGTACGGCGGGTGCCGGGATCGAAACGGACGACGGCGTCGCCTGCACGGTCGACACGTGCAACACGCTCACCAACGCGGCTATCCACACGCCGAACAACGCGCTCTGCGACGATACGCTGGGCTGTACCATCGACACCTGCTCCGCCGCATCGGGCTGCTCGAGCACGATCGGGAACGGCTACTGCGTCATTTCTTCGACCTGCTACATCAGCGGGACGGCCAACCCGACCAACGGCTGCCAGGTCTGCGATCCCACGAAGAGCCAGATCGCGTGGAGCTCGAAGACCATCTCCGCCGAGACCTGCAACGGCCAGGACGACGATTGTGACGGGATCACGGACGAGGACGCCAACGGCGACCAGCTCGCCCGAGCCTGCCAGAACGCGTGCGGCGCTCCCGGCACCGAGACCTGCCAAGGCGGCACCTACTTCGGTTGCACGGCTCCGAAAGTCACCGAGACCTGCGATGACAACATTGACAACGACTGCGACGCGGAGACCGACGAGGCCGACTGCAAAGTCTCCAAGCCCGCCGTCGCCGGCGCCGAAGTCCGCTTCGCCGCGACCCGCGGCTGGCCGGAGAACATCATCGTCGACAACGGCGACGGTACCTACGCGACCGTGGTCCAAGACCTTGTCAATGCCAACGAGTCCGGTTCCGTCACGGCCGCCGGCTACGGCGTGAGCACTGCGAGCGCCGCCAACTTCAGCGTCGCCGCGCTCTCTCCGGCTGTGCTCGAAGTCGTGAACCTTCGCGACACGCTCTACTCGGACAACGCCGAGACGCGCATTGCCGTACAGGTCTCGGATGCTTTCGGCCGCCCGGTCGCGAGTGGCACCTTGGTCAAGGGCACCTTCTCCGGGGTTGGCCTCGCTGCCGCGGTCGAGTCGACCTGCACGACGGGCAACAGCGGTCGATGCATCATCAACTGGACCGCGCCGGCGACCTCCTTTGACCTTGGGGGCACGGTCACGGCGTCCGTCACCGTCGGCAGCTTGCCCGCACTCACTCGCGTCATCACCGTCGTCAAGCGTCCCACGGCGCTGGCGCTGACCGCTGCCGGCGGTGGCATCGACCTACCCAAGTCTCCCCGCTTCCCAAGCCAGACCTTCACGGTCCCCGTCTACCTGCACTCGGGTGGTCGGGAGGCGTCGTCGTACGAAGTGACGCTGAAGTTCGAGCCGTCCAAGCTCGAGGTGACCGGACTCGTGAAGGGCGGCTGCGCTGCGTTCGACGCGCCGGTGTCCAACCTCGCGGGCGCCGCCAATACGGCGGGCGAGCTCAAGTTCAATGCGAAGAACGTCGCGGTCGGCACCGCGTGTGCCACGGGGACGAACATCCACGTGGCGACGGTCACCTTCCAGGTGAAGGCCGGGCTCACGCCGGACGACGCCGCGGTGAGCGCCGAAGTCACAGGCGTCCTCGTGGACCTCTTCGACACCAACTTCCAGTCGATCGTGAAGGGCCCGGCGCTCCAAGTCGCCGACGCCACGGGCGTCTCGACGGCCGGTAAAGTCACGGCGTGGTCCCCGTCCGTCCGCGGCATCTTCGCCCGGGCGTCGGACTACCAGCTCCTGAACTGGGCGCCGATCACCGGAGTCTCCGACACCACGAATGTCGTCGTCACCGGCTACAAGCGCGACTTCGCGACCGCGACCCTCGGTGCGGTGGATTCGCTCGTCTTTGTGACCACCGACGCCCAGATCGCGACCGTGACGACGGCCGGTGCCGTCACCGCCGGGACCAAGGGCGGCGTCGCCACCATTACGGCGACGGTCGGCTCTCTCACGTCCTCGGCGCGCGTGAAGGTCCTGATCGCCGGGTCGTACGAGCTCAACCTGACGGACACGAAGCTTGAGACCATCCAGAACACGGCCGGTCAGATGCAGAAGGCAGGTCTCGTGACCAAGGTCGCGTGGAGCGATGGCACGCAGACGGCGTGGCGCCAGGACATCAGCGACCGCGTGGTGCTGAAGCCGCCCACCGGGATCACCTACGACGCGGGCAAGAAGGTCTTCGTCGGCACTACGGCCGGCACCTACACGATCCGCGTTGAGGGAACCACGGGGACGCTGCTCGGCACCGTGCCGCTCGAAGTGGCTCCCGCGACGAACACGACCTGCACCGGGCTCACCGTCATCGCGCCCTGCGATCTTCAGATGGAGTCGCTCGACCCGACGGCGCCGTCCGCGCAGCTCGGGAAGCTCACGGCGACCATGAGCGTCAACGCGTTCATGGACGCCTATGGTGAGACCTGCCAGGCGCAGATCTACGCCAACTTCGCCGATGGCGCGCGCATGAACGTGACGGGCGATCCCAACATCGCCGTCACGTCACAGAACGTGAACTTCTTCACGTCGACTCCGGGGGGCCTGCTCACGACGGTCAGCGAAGGGACGGCGAACGTCCAGGCATCGTGGACCGTCGGCGCGAACGTCATCGGGACCGGCTCCACCCCGCTCAAGGTGGACCTCCCTGACGCGACCGGCATCTCTGCGACGCCGGTGACCTCCAAGATCGCCCTCAGCGCGGCGGACCCGGCGGCAACGATCAAGGGTCTGCCGGCGACGCAGGCGCTTGTGGTCAAGGTCGACTTCGCGGACGGGACGTCCATCGACTTCACGACGCACCCGAGCACCGTGTTCGACGCCGACAGCGCCGACCCGTCGGGCATCCTCAAGGTGAGCGCGGGTGGCGTGGCGTCGGCGCAAGGCACCGTCTCGGGCACCGCTAAGGTGCTCGTCTCGGTCAGCCAGTACCCGGCGCTCGCCCCGGCCGAAGTGACCATCACCGTCGTGAAGGCGACCGGCCTAACGGCGCAGGTCTACGAGACTTTCTCGCCCACGCTGCCGCGAGTGGTGGAGAACATTCTCAGCCACATTGAAGGCACTACCGTCTGGCAGGACGGTGCATTCGAGGCGCTCGTGTCCTTCGACGACGGGACTCAGTCGGACGTCACGAATCACCCGGACACGATCATCCTCGTTCAGGACGCCGGTACGCCGGATCCGAACGCGGGTGTCGTCGCCTTCGACAAGACCGCTCGCTCCGTCACCGCGATCGGCGTCGGCAATGTCGACATCCTGATGACCAATGGGTCGCTCGCTACGATCCTCGCCGGCTTCAAGGTGAACACCGCGAAGGAGAACATCGATGCGTTCACGGTCGAGGCCGCGAGCGGCCCGACGTTCAGTGGCGTCAAGGATGAGGGCACGACCAAGATGTCGATCTGGGGCCGCTTTGCGGACGGCACGCGCCGCCGCTTCGACGGAACCCGCGCCGTCGCTGGCCTCATCAACTACACGAGCTCCGACTTGCTCGCGGCCACCATCGACGGGACCGGGACCGCGACCATCCGCGGCAACCGAAAGACCACGTTCACGGCGGACATCGTGGACGCTGTCGACGTGGCCCCCGCCTTCGGTGGGGCGACGTACGAAGTGGCGTGTAACCTCACGCCGGGCTGTGGTGACTTCGACTTCGGTGATGTCTCCGGTCTGGCGTTCAAGGACCGGCTCCCGGGCGTCGAATTCGAACTCGACGGACGCGTGAACACCTGTGGTCAGAAGCTCGGTGGTTTCGACATCGTCGTGAACTACGACCCGGCCGTCCTCGACGTGGTCAACGTCCAAGCCTTCGGCTCGACCGTCGGATCGACCTTCAATTCGAACGCGCTTTCGATCCCGGGCAAGATCCTGATCAACGCCGTCCTTGGGGCCTCCGCCAATGTTCAGGGCAGCAACGTCGACGTGTTCCGCGTGAAGTTCCGCGCCGTGAAGACCAACGCGGCGAACCGGATCTCCGAGATGGGCGGCGTCATCGAGTCGCTCGTCGCGAACGACGCTGTCACCAAGATCGGCGGCGCCACGCCGCGCGCGATGGTCGCGTCGCTGGGCGACCTCGATCCGATCTGCCCGACCGACCCGGTCTACGGTGACGCCGACGACAACTGCGGCTTCGACGTCGCGGACCCGCTCCAGATCCAGCTCTACCGAACCGGCTCGATCAGCCTGACCACCGAAGGGCTCAAGAAGGCCAACGCCTACCCGGACGCCGGCGCCGATCAGCCCGACCTGAACGACGTGTTCTTCATGTCGCAGGTGCTCGCGCGGCTTTCGAACTTCATCAAGTTCGAGGTCAAGGACTCCGTCTACCCGAACGCCAACGCCGACCTCATCGCGACCTTCTACGACAAGAAGCAAGTCATCGTGACGAAGGACATCTTCGTGCGAATGGAGTTCCAGACCAGCAAAGACCTGGCGAACCTCTCCTTCGAGGAGACCCAAGAGGCGGCGATTGATTCGGCGTCCAAGCTCGTGAAGGCGACCGACCTCGGTGACGGGCGTCATCGGGTCACCATGTACGGCCTCACCACGCCGACGCAGGTCAGCGTCGTCATTCACCTCTACGTCCACCAGCCCAGCAATCCGTCGGCCATCATCAAGGAGACGCCGTTCCTGGGTTCGAAGCAGCAGGGCTCCACGTACACGTTCAAGCCCTTGAAGACGTTTACGATTCCGCTCAGCGGGAACTGCGCGATCCTAGACTGCGACGACAACAACCCGTGCACGACCGATGGCTGCGACGACGCCACGGGCGTTTGCACGCACGTGAACGACAACTCCGGCACTTGCTCCGACAACAACCCATGCACGTCGGGTGACACCTGCCAGAACGGCGGCTGTGTCGCCGGCACGTCGCTCGGTTCGGCGTGCGCGTGTCTCAAGACTGCGGATTGTGCCGCCATCGAAGACGGCAACCTCTGCAACGGGACGCTCAAGTGCGTGAACAACGCCTGCGTTGTCGACACGGCCACGGTCGTGGTCTGCCCGACGACGAACAACACGGTCTGCAAGAAGAACACGTGCGCCACCGCGACTGGCGTGTGTGCGCTCACGCCGGTCGCTCTGGGCACCGCATGTTCGGACGGCTCGCTGTGCACGACGGCCGACCAGTGCAACGCCCTCGGCGAATGTACCGGCACCGCGCGCGTCTGCGACGACGGGCTCTTCTGTACCGGCGACGAGACGTGTGACAGCGCTACCGGCGCCTGCGCCGCGGGTCAGCCGCCGAAGATCGACGACAACATCCCGTGTACGCTCGATAAGTGTGATGAGGCCACGGACACCGTGACTCATACTCCGGACAACACGAAGTGCTCGTCGAACAACTTCTGCCAGGATGCGGTTTGCAACCCGCTCGCCGGGTGCACGACGACCAACAACACCAAGCCTTGTGATGACGGCAACGTCTGCTCGACCGATGACAAGTGCACCAACGGCAATTGCCTCGGCACCGGCGACCCGGCGCTGTGTACCTGCGCGTCCGACTCGGACTGCGGTGCCCACGAGGACGGCAACGTCTGCAACGGCACGCTCGAGTGCGTGACCACGACCGGCTTCACCTGTCAGATCAACGTGGCGTCCATTGTCGCGTGCCCGCCCGATCCGGTCGATTCGCCCTGCATGACCTACAAGTGCAACAACGGCAACGGCGATTGCCAGCTCGTCCCGAAGGACCCGGGCGTTGGCTGCAATGACAGCGACTCCTGCACGAACAACGATGTCTGCGACGGTAACGGTACCTGCCGTGGCGCCAAGAAGGTCTGCGAGGACGGGAACTGGTGCAACGGCGTCGAGGTCTGCAACGTCAACGGTGACTGTGTGGCGGGTGCGGCTCGCCCGGTGGACGACGGCTTCTCCTGTACCGACGACTACTGCGACGAAGCGACGGACAGCGTCATCCACGCGCCGCGCAACGACCTCTGTGACAACGGGCTCTTCTGCGATGGCCCCGAGTACTGCGACACCACCAGCGGCTGTCGGTCGGGTGAGAAGCCCTTCAACAACGATGGCGTGCCGTGCACGGTCGACACCTGTGACGAGGCGACCGACACGCTCATCAACACCCCGAACGACAGCCTCTGTGAAGATGGCCTCTACTGCTCGGGTGTCGAGGTGTGTATCGCCGGAGTGGGCTGCGTGGGCAACGATCCGCCCGGCCTGGACGACGCCATCGACTGCACCATCGACTACTGTGTCGAGGATGCGAACGAAGTACGCCATGAGGCGGACGACAGCATGTGCTCGGGCCTCGACTTCCCGTGCGCGACGTACCTCTGTGATCCGCTCGTCGGCTGCCAGACCGAGTTCAACGGCGAGCCGTGCGACGACGTGGATGAGTGCACGGTCAATGATGCCTGCGATGACGGCGTGTGCGTGTCTGGTCCGGACAACCCGGCGTGCCGCTGCAATGCGGACGCCGACTGCAATGCGCTCCCGGTGAACAAGTGCATCGGCGCCCGGGCGTGCGTGGACAACCGCTGCGTGTCCGTCCCGGCGGCCAAGGTCACCTGCGCGCCATCGACCAACCCGTGCTTCGACAACCGCTGCATCCCGGCCACGGGACAGTGCGCTCTCACGGTTCGTACTGGCGCGACCTGTACGGACGCCAATAGCTGCACCAAGGACGACCGCTGCAGCCCTGCGGGTCAGTGCCTCGGCTCCATCGTCTCCTGCGACGACGGGCTCTACTGCAACGGCACGGAGTCGTGCGACCCGGTGAAGGGCTGCAAGTACGGCACCGCACCGGTGAAGGACGACGCCAAGGCCTGTACGCTCGACGAGTGCGACGAGGCGAACAACGTCATCAAGCACATCCCGAACGACGCCGCATGTCAGGACGGCAAGTACTGCGACGGCGCCGAGATCTGTGATCCGGCCGTCGGTTGTAAGGAAGGGACCCCGCCACCGGTCGCCGACGCGTTCCCCTGCACGCTCGAGTACTGCAGCGAATCCTTGAAGACGATCGTACGCGAGCCGCGCTCGAACCTCTGTCAGGACGGCGCATGGTGCAACGGATCCGAAGTCTGTAAGGTCGGTCTCGGTTGCGTCGCCGGTAACCCCCCGTCGTCAGACGATTTCGTCGACTGTACGACCGAGGTCTGCAACGAGGCCACGGACAGCTTCTCTCACGTCCCGGACAACAGCGCCTGCAACGACGGCAACCTCTGCACGACGGACGTCTGCAATGCCACGACGGGCTGCGTCTACTCGGCGAACGCACTCGTCTGCAACGACGACAACGCGTGTACGTCGGGCGACAAGTGCACCGGCAAGGTCTGCGTCGGCACCGCGAACTCGAATCCCTGCGACGACGGCCAGTTCTGCACCTCCACGGACAAGTGCACCAACGGCAAGTGCCAGGGAACGTTCAACACCGTCGCCTGCGACGACAACAACGGCTGCACCAACAACGACCAGTGCACGCTCGGCTCCTGCAAGGGGACGCCGACGACCAGCTGTCAGTGCAACACGGACAACGACTGCAACTCCTACAATGACGCCAACGCCTGCAACGGCTGGCTGACCTGTCAGGCGGGCGAGTGCAAGTTCGACGCGTCGACGATCCCGGCCTGCGGGACGGCGGGTAACACGGTCTGCCAGAAGAAGGTCTGTAGCAGCACGGGCACACGCAGCTACTCGTGTCCGTACACGGCGATCAACAACGGCGTCACCTGCGCCGATGGGAACCCGTGCACGCTCAACGACCAGTGCTCGAACAAGGTCTGCGTGGGTTCGCCCAAGAACTGCTCGGACGGGGTCTACTGCAACGGTCTCGAGTCCTGCAACAGCTCGAACGGGGCCTGCCTCCCCGGCAGCGCGCCGCCCGTTCCGGACTCGCACGCATGCACCTACGACTACTGCGACGAGACCAACGACCGCGTCGTCCACGACCCGCGCAATGCGGTCTGCGACGACGGCAACTACTGCAACGGCGACGAGACGTGCAGCGCCACCTCCGGCTGTGTCGCTGGAACCCGAACGGTCTCGGACGGGCTGACCTGTACGGTCGATAGCTGCGACCCGGTGAACAAGCGTGTCGATCACGTCGCCGATCACACGAAGTGCAAGGACTCGCTCTGGTGCAACGGCGACGAGTACTGCTCGCTCACGTCCGACTGCGTCCGGGTCGCGCGGGTCGTCGAAGACGTGCCCACCTGCACCCTCGACTACTGCGACGAGATCGCGGAAAAGATCGTTCACAGCCCGGACAATAGCCGCTGCAACGATGGTAACGCCTGCACCGACGACGTCTGCAGTGTGACCAGCGGTTGTCGCCACGACTATCACAACCGCGCGTGCGACGACGGCGTGAGCTGCACGACCGACGACAAGTGCAATGGCGGTAAGTGCACCGGCTTCTCGATCACCCCGACCTGCGCCTGCACCATCGACTCCGAGTGCGTTCCCAAGGACAACTCGAACGCATGCGACGGCTACTTGAGCTGCGTGGGCTACCAGTGCGTGACGACTCTCGCGTCGGTCCCGAACTGCCCGGCCACGAACGACACCCAGTGCAACAAGAACACCTGCGTCTCGACCGGTCGCACCACGCACGTGTGCCAGATGACCGGCGTGTCGTCCGTGATCGCTTGCAACGACGGCAACCTCTGCACCGACGCGGACAAGTGCAACGGTTCGGGCTCCTGTGTCGGTAACCCGAAGGGTTGTGACGACAACAACATCTGCACCAACGACTCGTGTAATCCGGCGACGGGCCTCTGTCAGAACACGCCGAACACCATCGGGTGTGATGACAGCAACTTCTGCACCGTGAGCGACGTCTGCGGCTCCGGCGTCTGCAAGGGGACCGAGATCGTGCCTGGCTGCCAGTGCACGAGCAACACCCACTGCGGCACGTACGAAGACGGGAACCGCTGCAACGGCATCCTCGCCTGCGTGGGCAACAAGTGCGTCCTCGACAGCAGCACCATCATCAACTGCAGCACCACGCCCAACACCACGTGTTCGACGAACACCTGCGTCACGGGCACGGGAGCGTGTGTGATGGTCGCCGAGCCGGCGACCAAGGTTTGCAACGACGGCTTTGCGTGCACCAGCACCGACCACTGCGACGGCAGCCACGGCTGTACGGGCACGCCGAACAATTCAGTGTGTAACGACCCGCTCTATTGCAATGGCGTCGAGTTCTGCAAGGCGTACGAGGGTTGCAAGGCGGGCACGCCGCCGAGCACCAACGACGGCGTGCCGTGCACGCTCGACTCGTGCGACGAAGCGACCAACACCATCGTCCACACGGTCAACAACGCCGCGTGTGAGGATGGCCGCTACTGCGATGGTACGCAGTACTGTGACCCGAGCCAGAACTGTCTGACGCTCGCGGGGACCGTGCCGTCCATCCCGGCAGGCAACGAGTGCGTGACGTGGTCCTGCAACGAGAGCTCGGACTCCGTGGTCCAGTCCTTCGACAACGCCAAGTGCGACGATGGCAACTCCTGCACCGTGGACTCATGCGTCGCGGCCGGCTGCGTTCACGACTACACGCCGCGTAATGGCCAGGCGTGTACGGCGGACAACCCGGCCGAGTGCCTCATCAACTACCAGTGCAGCAACGGGTCCTGCGTCTCGAACACCGTCAACCCGACTTGTCTCTGCGAGAACGACTCGGATTGTGACAAGTTCGAGACCAACAAGTGCGCGGGCACCTACTCGTGCGTCTCTCAGAAGTGCCAGTTCAACAATGACGCCGTGACCTGCTCGACGGCGAGCGATACAGCGTGTGCGAAGAACAAGTGCAACGGCGCCACCGGCGGCTGCTCACTCCAGCCGGTCGCTGCCGGAACGGGCTGTAACGACGGGAACATCTGCACCGAACCCGACGTCTGCAACGGCGCCGGGTCCTGCGCCGGCTCGGCGAAGAATTGCAGTGACGGCAACGTTTGCAACGGCTCCGAGAGCTGCCAAGCGGGCATCGGATGTAAGTCGGACAACAACGCGCTGGTCATCAGCGACGGCGTCAATTGCACCGTGGACACCTGTGACCCGGTCGCGGGTGTCGCACACACGCCGCATAACCCGAGCTGCGCCAATACGAGCTACTGCGATGGCGACGAAGTCTGCACGCTCTCGGGCTGTGCGGCGTCGCCGGGGCCGCGTCCGATCGATGACGGGATCGCCTGTACGCTCGACTCGTGCATCGAGGATCAGGATCGCGTCGACCACTCGCCGCTGGACACCTTGTGCCGTGACAACCTTTGGTGCAACGGCGTCGAGACCTGCAATGCCTCCACGGGCTGCGTTGCGGGCGTGGCTCCCACCGAGCCGGACGGTATCGACTGCACGAAGGAGAGCTGCAACGAAGCCCTCGATCGCATCGACCACACCGAAGACAATGCGCAGTGCAACGACGGCAACATCTGCACGGAAGACCGTTGCCTCAAGTCGAAGAACGGCTGCTTCCGCTTCAACAACTCGGTCCCTTGCAATGACGGCAACACGTGCACCATCGGCGACACGTGCAAGGCCTCCAAGTGCGTCGGTGTCCAGGACACCTACGGGACCTGTCAGTGCACGACGAACGCCGATTGCTCGTCCTTCGACGACGGCGACGCCTGCACGGGCACCGTGAAGTGCATCAATAGCCTCTGCGAGGTCGACTACGCCACGGTCCCGTTCTGCGATCCGTCCGGCGACACCACCTGCATGAAGAACCAGTGCTCGGCGGGCACCTGCTCGATGGTCAATGTATGCCCAGTATGCACCACCGATTCTGAATGTGACTACTTGAACCAAGACGGTGACCTGTGTGACGGCGCGTACCTCTGCCTCAGCGGCCAGTGCGTCGTCGACCCGTCCACGGCAATCACCTGCGACGCGACCAACGACACGCAGTGCAACAAGAACCGGTGCAACCCCGGCAATGGCCTCTGCTCGATGCAGGACCTCGATTCGACCGCCACCTGCAACGACGGCAACGCGTGTACGACCACCGACAAGTGCAACGGCTCGGGCACATGCACGGGTACGGCCGCCGCCTGCAACGACGGTAACTACTGCAACGGTACGGAGACCTGTAACTCGGCATCGGGCTGCGTCGCCGGCACGCCTCCGACCGTCGACGACGGCATCGCCTGCACCTTTGACGCCTGTGACGAGGCCCTCGACACGGTCACTCATACCGCCGATCACGCCACGTGTTCGGACGGGGCCTTCTGCAACGGTGTCGAAGCCTGCGATCCGGGCTCACCGCTTGCGGGCGCCAACGGTTGCCGTGCGAGCCCGCCCGAGGCCATCGATGACGGCATCCCCTGCACCACGGACTACTGCGACGAGTCGCAGGACGAAGTGAAGCACGTGCCGGATGACAACCAGTGCAGCAACGGCGTGTTCTGCGACGGCGCGGAGATCTGCGCGGCGGGTCTCGGCTGCACCACGGCGATCCCGGCTCAGCCGATCGGCTTCGATGACGGCTTCGTCTGCACGGTCGATGCCTGCAACGAAGCGAGCGACACTGTCAGCCACACGGCGTCGAACGCCCTGTGTGACGACGGTCTCTTCTGCACGGGTCCGGACATCTGCCAGCCGTCGAGCCCGGACGCGGAGTCCGGTCTCGGCTGCGTGCGTACGCCGCCGACGGTCGTCGACGCGAACGACTGCACCATCGACGAGTGCGACGAGGTGCTCAATCAGGTCATCCACACGCCGAACAACGCCGCTTGCGACAACGCTCAGTTCTGTGACGGTGTCGAGGTGTGCGACGCCGCTATCGGCTGCAAGGCCGGCACGGCGGTCTCGCTGACCGACAACGTGGCGTGTACGACGGACACGTGCGACGAAGTGGTCGACGCAGTCGTTCATACGCCGAACAACGCCGTCTGCACCGACAACATCTTCTGCAACGGTGAAGAGGTCTGCAACGCCACGCTCGGTTGTCTGCCGAGCCCGGCCCCGGCGGCGGACGACAACAAGCTGTGCACGGTCGACTCGTGTGATGAGGCCCAGAAGAAGGTCCTGAACATCCCGAACAACGCGATCTGCAACAACGGTCGCTACTGCGACGGCACCGAGTTCTGCTCGGCGTCGCCGGAGTTCGACTGCGTGGTCCGACCGTCTGACGACTTCCAGGCGGCCACGCTCAACACGGAGCTCTGGACCAAGAGCGCGTCGGGTTCGCTCACGGGCCTCCCGAGCACGGCGATCGTCAGCTCGCTCTCGGGTCTCGAAGGCGCCATGACGACCAACTGGGTCTACACGGGTGACTTCGAGTTCAGCGTGCAGGTGAAGAGCCTGGGGACTCAGAACGATTGCACCCTCGAGATCGTGGCCTTCGACGCCGCTAACACCTTCGGTTGGGAGTTCTACAACGGCGACAACGTCAATGGGACTCCGGCGGTGCAGCGCGGCTATGCCGGTTCGAGCAACTACAAGACCGGCTTCGGCAACCTGCTCGGCGTCTACGGCTTCAAGAAGGCCGGATCGAACCTCACGATGACCGGCCCGAACGGCGATTCGTCGTTCACCTGCACCGGCTGTGTCGGCGCGGGGACGCAGAGCCGATTCCGGGTCCGAGCGTCGTGCGGCGCCAATGGCGACAACGGCACGCTCACGGTCGACAACTTCAAGCACATCTCGGGCAACCACAGCTTTGCGGTGGGCCTCAGCGACAACGTCGAGTGCACCGTCGACACGTGCGACGAGGTCGGTGACAAGATCGTCCACGCCGTCAATCACACCGTGTGCGGCGACGGCAACTACTGCAACGGCTCCGAGGTCTGCGATCCGACGCAGGGCTGCCGTATCGGCTCGGCGCCCAGCACCGATGACGGTGTGCCGTGCACCCTCGACGCTTGCGACGAAGCGACCGACACGATTACGCACACTGCCGATGATGCTGAGTGCAACAACGGGGTGTTCTGCGACGGAACCGAGACGTGCGACCAGCTCAACGGCTGCCAAGCGGGCGCGATCCCGGTCGCCGATGACAGTATTGCCTGCACGACCGATTCGTGCAGCAACGCCCTGGGCAAGGTCGTAAACACGCCCAATGACCTCGCGTGTTCGGACGGGAAGTTGTGCAACGGCGTCGAGGTCTGCAACGCAACCCTCGGCTGTCGCGACGGCGCCCCGCCGACGTGTGACGATGGCAACGCGTGCACCGCCGATGTCTGTGACACGGCTGGAAATGGCGGCGCTGGCGCTTGTGACAATAGCGGCAAGGTCGCGAGCTGCTCGGGCGCGCCCTGTGGCGGCAGTCACCCGTTCAACGCTGCGGACGACATGTGTGGCACCGACGACGCGTGCGTCGGCGGCATCAACGGCCCAGGCCAAGGCGTGTGTACGCTCATCTGCCCGAGCGGGACCTGCTTCAAGGCGACGACGGGCGCCATCAGCGAGCCGATCTCCAGCTCGCTCGGCTGCATCACCAAGCAGCTCACGGTCACGGCGGCGGGCTACGCTCAGGTCCAGAAGCTGAATGTACGCGTGGACATCGACCATACCTCGGTCGGTGATCTCACCGTCAAGCTGACGTCTCCGACCGGTGACGTGTTCACGCTCCTCCAGAACCAGGGCCCACTGAAGGACGACGCCTTCAACACCTATGGACTCTCGTTCCCGGCGGACTTCTGTCGTGCTGAGGGCGATCCGCCGAGCGGCGTCTACACCGTGGAGGTCTGCGACACCAAGGCAGGCGACTCCGGCTTCCTGAAGGGCGTGACCGTCGCGGTGACGCCGACGAATAACGATGTGAAGGTCGGCAACCTCTGCAGCAACGCGGCTGTGCTCGGCAATGACGCCGGCATCGCTGGTGCGACCCCGCTCACCGCCTGCCCGGCCAACACGCCGAAGACCGGCTGGACCGGCGAACAGAGCTCGCTCTGGGGCTTTGGCAACGGCTTCGCCCAGTTCATGTTCGACTGCAAGTACGGCGGGACCCCGGCGACGTCCGCTTCAGCGGAAGACGTCTGGTCGCCCCAGTTCGACGCGTCGCACTTCGGTGCGTGGTCCAAGGTCTCCTTTGGTGGCTCGGTGACCATCAGCGAAGTTCAGCTTCACCAGGCGCCGGTCAGCCAGCTTCTCTCGAGCGGCGTCACGCCGAGCCGTCGCGCGGCCTATATCAAGGACGCGACGCTGGAGTTCAGCGACGGGTCGACGCAGAACGTGCAGTTCACGCAGACGCAGATCGGGACCGCGAAGATCGCGACCAAGGTCACGACCTCCATCAAGCTCACCGTGAACAGCTTCTGGCCACTCCCGGCGTCGCCGGCGGGTCAGCCGGGCGTCTGGGTGCGTGAGATCGACTTCCCGGGCATCGGGACGGGGATCGCCGCCGGCGGCACCAAGGCGTTCACGATCTCGGGGGACACGGCGTGCCTCGACAACGATTACTTTGGCTCCTGCGGTGGCGCCGCGGCGCCCGATCGCGTTTACAAGGTCACCCTGGCGGCCAAGCGCCGCGTGACCATGAAGGCGACCGGGACCAACCTCGACATGGTCCTCTATGCGCGTACCGCCAGCGGAGCGACGTGCGGTGGCACGGGTGACCAGACGGGCTGCGCCGACGGTGCTCCGCTCGCGGCAGAGGAGACCCTCGACGTTCAGTTGAACCCGGGTGAGCACTACCTCTTCGTGGACGCCGCCGGCTCGACGGGTGGCTCTTACACGGGCCAGGTCATCATTTCGGAGCTCGCAACCAACGGTTCGGCGTGCACGTCGAACATCGAGTGCGGGACCGGCTTCTGCTCCAACGGCTTCTGCTGTGGCGGCACGACGGGTCAGTCGTGCTGTGGTGTGGCCACCGACTGCCCGACGTCCTTCACAGGCGTCGCGAACTGCGACGACCCGACGAATTGCCAGGGCACTCGCATCGGCGCGACCTGCGGCAACAACATCTGTGGCAGCGAGACGGTGAACGACGACTCGGCGTGCAGTGGGCGCGAGGCCAAGACCTGCGGCTGTTACACCTCGATCTCCTGTTCCAACGCGGTCGATCAGCCGGTTCCGGTCTGCCCGACGACGTGCACGGGTGATGGCGCTTGCGACGCCACCTGCTTCTGCGGCCCCGCGGGCTGCACTCAGAAGCTCCCAGACGGTCAGCCGTGTACGGGTGACACCGCGTGCTCCAGCGGCCACTGCTCGAATGGCTTCTGCTGCGCGACTGGCGACTGCTGTCAGGTCGCTGCGAACTGCCCGGCCAGCTACGCTTCAACGTCATCGTGTAGTGATCCCGCCACCTGTCAGGGCGTCCGCACCGACAAGGTCTGCGACGCGAGCCAGTGCGGCTCCCTGCAGGTACCGGACGACAGCGGCTGCACCAGCAACACCGTGGCGAACGAGTGTGGGCTCTTCGCGCCGGCGAAGTGCACGGGGGCGACGTCCCAGACGACGCCGACCTGCGGGAGCAATTGTCGCGTGGAGCCGGGCGGAGTGCTCGACTCGGCCGCATCGGACGCTCTCTGCGACGCGGTGGCGTTCTGTGACGCCGGAACGGGAACCGGCAATACGAACGCCTGTGTTGCCGACAAGGACAACGGCAACGGCTGCGGTCGCCTCGGAATGTGCCTGTCGAACTACTGTGAGAGCGGGATCTGCTGCAACAGCGGGAGCTGCTGCTCGACTGCGACGTCGTGCCCGGCGACCTTCGAGGAGGCAGCGAAGTGCAACGACCAGGGTAGCTGCCAAGGTTCCCGTAAGGCCAAGCAGTGTCTGGACTTCACGTGCGGATCCGAGGTCTTCGACGATGACACGGCATGTACGGGCACGGCGAAGGATTGTGGCTGTTACCCGGCGGCGCTCTGCACGGGCGGCGCAAACCAGACCGCTCCGACGTGTGCGGATTCGTGCACCACGAACTCGAACTGCAATGATTGCGCGTGTGTCGGGGGCGCCTGCATCGGCAGACTCCCGAACGGCTCTCCGTGTAGCGAGAACGGTACGTGTCTTTCGGCGTATTGCGCCAACGGGTTCTGTTGCGACGGCCCGTCGGGTGACTGCTGCGCGGCATCGGGTGACTGCCCTGCGACGTACGGGACGGCGGCGCTCTGCAACAATCCCGATTCCTGTCAGGGTACTCGCGGCGCGGCGACGTGTTCGGCCTTCAAGTGCGACACCGCTCCCACCGATGACGACTCGGGTTGCACCTCGGCCAACATGAAGGACTGCGGCTGCTACCTGGACGTGGCGTGTACCGGCGGTCTGAACCAGACGTCGCCGACCTGCCCCAGCACGTGTGGATCGGATGCGGCCTGCAAGGCGACCTGCCACTGCGAAACGACCGGCTGCACGACGGACGTCCCGGACGGCGGCACGTGCGACGAGGCGTCCGACTGCGCCAGCGGCTACTGCGCGAATGGCTTCTGTTGCCAGAACGACGGGACCAATCCGGCGTGCTGCGGTACGACAGCGTCCGTCTGCCCGGCGACCTACTCCGAGGCGCCGAAGTGCGTCGATGCGGCGACGTGCCAGGGTACGGAGAAGAAGGCGACCTGCACGGCCAACGTGTGTGGCTCATCGGTCGTCGATAACGACACCGGCTGCGCCGTGACCACCCAGGCGCTGGACTGCTCCGCGAGCCTCTGCGCCAACAAGTACTGTACCGGCGCGGTCGAGCAGGTGACCCCGACCTGTTGTTCGTGCACGAGCGACACGAGCTGCACCGACAGTAAGGTCTGCAGCGGGCTCGAGGTCTGTGACCCGGTCCTGGGCTGTCAGAACGGGACTCCGGTCAACGCGTCCGACGGCGTGACCTGTACGGTCGACGTGTGCGTCGAGCCGGCCACGGCGGGTGGGTCTCCGACCTTCACCCACACACCGAGCAATGCGGCATGCAACGACAACCTCGTCTGCAACGGCGTCGAGACCTGCGACTTGGTGCTCGGCTGCCGCGCAGGTACGCCGTTCAATGTGGACGACGCGATCGCCTGCACGGTCGATAGCTGCGTCGAGCCTGGCGTGAAGAACAACGTGGCGACGGACGCCCTCTGCGACGACGGGTTGTCCTGCACGACGTCTACCTGCGTGGCGCTGACGGGCTGCGTCCACGCCATTCAGCCGAACTTCTGCGTCATTGCGAACGTCTGCTACGCGGCCGGCGCACGCAACCCGACGAACCCGTGCGAAGAGTGCAACGTCGAGAACTCGACGTCGGCTTGGACGCCTGCCCCTGCTGGGGTGGAGGTGTGCGACGGTAAGGACAACGACTGCGACGCCCTCGTGGACGAGGAGCTGACGCAGCCGTGTCAGAACGCCTGCGGCCAGCCCGGTACGGAGACCTGTGACAACGGCGTGTTCGTGCAGTGCTCCGCACCGATCGTCACCGAGCTCTGCGCCGATACGCTGGACAATGACTGCGACAGCGAGACGGACGAAGCGCCGTGCTCCATCACGGCGCCCGGCCAGGCCGGGGCTGACGTCACCTACTTCATCAGCTCGAATCAGGCGTCGAACGCCGTGGTCGACAACGGTGACGGCACCTACAAGCAGCGCTACTTCGGTCTCGCGAACCCGAACACGTCGGGGACGGCGTGGGCGGCCGTCAACCCGCAGTCGACGCCGTCGAACTGGGACGTCGAGGCCATGCCGGCAGCGACCATTCGAATGGTCGTGGCCGACAAGACCCTCTACATCGATCAGAACGCCACGAAGGTCTTCTTCCAGGTGACGGACACCAAGAATCGACCGATCAAGGGCGGGACCTCGATCTCGATTGCCGTCTCTGCTCCGAGCTACACGGACACGCTGACCTGCGTCACCGACGTCTACGGCGAGTGCAACACCACGGTTACGTTCCCGAGCGCCAGCTTCGTGAGCTCGGGCGTCGGCACGCTCACGGCGACCGTCACGGGTATCGGTTCGGTCGCTGACACGGTGACGCTGACCAAGGCGCCGACTGCGGGGGCCGTGGCGGACTACACCGTTCTGCTCTCCTTGCCGAAGTCGCCTCGCTTCGATCCGTCCGTGGTCACGAACCAGAGCTTCACGGTCCCGGTCACCATCACGAACTCGCAGCTCCGGCAGCTCGGCGCCTACGACATCGAGGTGACCTTCGACACCACGAAGGTGTTCGTCGACTCCGTGACGAAGGGTGACGCCGATGAGGCCTTCAGTGCACCGGTCACGAACGGCACCGCGGCTAACACCACGGGTGTCCTGAAGCTCAACCAGATCACCTTCGACTCCACGAGCGCCGAGGGCCGCACTTCGTCGGTACACGTCGCCAACGTGACCTTCAAGACGCTCGCGACCTTCACGGCGACGGGCTCGGCCAACTTCAAGGCGCGTCTCATCGAGCTCAAGGACACGAACCAGGTCAAGCTCGCGGAACTCAAGGACGGCATGTTCTCGGACTCGGTCGGCACCCAGCTGGTCGGGTCGGTGACGGCGCGTGCGGTCCTCGACCGGGGTCTCTTCGTCCGCGCCCCGCGCGTTCAGCTCTTCCACTGGCTCCCGATCACGGGAATCGCCGACACGACCACGCTCGCGGTCTCGCTCATCAAGTCGACGGGTACCTCGACCGGCGTTGGCGCCTCGTCCACCTACGCGGTGTCGGCGCCGTCGCTCCTGACCGTGAACGCGTCGGGTGTCGCGACCTCGGCGTACGGCGGCACGGTCCACGGTGGGTGGGTCGACGTCACGGTGACGAACGGGACGCTCTCAGCCGTGACGTCCATTGAAGTGGTGGTGCCGAAGTCGTACGAGCTGAAGCTCTCCGACACGACGCTCCAAAGCATCAAGGACTACCCGGGTGGCAAGTCTCAGACGGCCAAGGTGACCGTCTGGGTGGACTGGTATGCGGAAGGGGCGCTCCTGTCCAAGCAGGATGTGACGACGCTCGTGAAGGTGATCCCGGCCGGCGCCGCGACCTACACGCCGAGCAAGCGACTGCTGTCGGCGACCGCGACCGGTGTCTACACCGTCGCCGTGACGGGCGCGACCGGGACGAACCTCACCTCGGGTTCGCTCCAGGTGAACCTGAACAGCTTCGCCACGATTACGAGCCTGAAGGTGATCGCGCCGTGCCTCATCGAGAACGTGCAGCTCGATCCGCCGAAGCTCAGCCCGGAGTTCTCGCAGACCGATCTGACGATCTCCATCAAGGGCCTCATGCAGAAGTATCAAGAGACCTGCCAAGTTCAGGTCTACGCGGTCTTCGATGACGGCTCCAAGATGGACTTCACCGGCGACACCAACATCACGGTGACGTCGGCTGTGCCCGCAATCTACTCGTCCTCGCCGACGGGTCTGCTCACGGCCAACTCGGACGGTACCGCGGCGGCGACCGCGACGCTCAAGAGCGGCGCAGCCACGATCGCGACGGGTTCGACGACCGTGAAGGTACAGCTCCCGACGCCGTCGAGCCTGTTCATTGTGCCGAACGCGGCCACCCTCGCGCTGAGCACGACGGACCCGGCGGCTACTGTGAAGGGCCTCCCGACCTCGGCCGACCTGACGGTCCGCGTCGGTTATGCGGACGGCACGACCATCGACTTCACGAACAGCCCGTACCTCGTGGTCGACGACGTCACGCAGGATCCAGGCAATCTCGTCACCTGTACGAGCACCATGACGTGCAGCTCGACGGGTGTGAACAGCGGCACCGCCAAGGTTCGCGCCAGTGTCTCGATCTACGCGGGCCTCGTCGGCGAAGCGACCATCACGGTCGTGAAGGCGACGGGGATCACCGCCGAGATGTATGAGACGTACACGCCGACGCAACCGCGGGTCATCGACCGAACGCTGTCGAAGATCGAGAGCACGACCATGTGGCAGGACGCGGTCTTCGAGGCGATCATGTCGTTCTCCGATGGCTCGACGTCGAACGTCACCAATCATGCCAATACGACCATCACCGCTGTGGTGTCGGGCACCAGCACGCCGCTCCCGGGCGTGGTGACCTTCGACAAGGCCAGCGCGACGGTTACGGCCTCGGCCCCGGGTGCTGTCGACGTGAACTTCGTCAATGGCAATCAGGCGTTCAAGCTGACGAGCGTGACGGTGAACAACGTCGCCGAGCAGATCGTCGCGCTGACGCCAGAAGCGGCGAGTGGCACGACGTTCAGCGGCATCAAGGACGTCGGCACCACGACGGTCGCCGTCTGGGGCAAGTTCGCCGATAACACGCGTCGCCGCTTCGACGGTACGCGCGTCGTCCCGGGCTTGCTGAAGTTCGACTCGACCAACGTGGCCGGCGCCACGATGAGCACCACGGGCACTGCCACGATCCGCGGCAATGCCAGCACCGTCTTCCGAGTCTCGCTCGAGCCGGGTGTCGACGCCGGTACGCTCTTCTCGCCGCCGGCGACCTATGCGGTGGACTGCAACCTGACGCCGGACGTCGGCGACATCGACCTCGGTGACACCGTGGGTCTCGCCTTCAAGGATCGCGCGGCCAACCAGTCCTTCGAGATTGGCGGTCGAATCAACAGCGGGTCGCTCGCTCTCGGCGCATTCGACGTGACCGTCACGTTCAACCCAGCGCTGGTCGACGTTCTCTCTGTGAGCGCCGGCGCGGACATGGTCGGCGAGACCTTCAACGCCAACGCGTCGTCGCTGCCGGGCAGCATCTTCATCAACGGCAGCTTGAATCCGACGGGCCAGAGCAAGATCGGCGGCAGCCTCCGTATCTTCAACATCAGCTTCCGCGCCAAGGCTACGAAGGGCACGACGGAGACGCCGATCGGCGGCACTCTGACCAAGGTCGTCGCACTCGACGCGGTCACCCCGATCGGGCCGGCCACGCCGCGCGCCTTCGTTGCGGGCTCTGGCGCCTTCGACCCGACGTGCGCCGCGGACCCGGTCTACGGCGACGCGA
>JADMJS010000530.1:21827-28368 GCA_018780435.1 Myxococcales bacterium | reverse complement strand
GCGATCGCGTCGCCGCGGACGAACTTGTTGGCGCCGTCCATCGCCGCGTAGAAGTCGGACTCTTTCGTCACGTCTTCACGTCGGCGGCGCGCGTCTTCGGGGGTGATGTTGCCGGCGGCGAGGTCGGCGTCGATGGCCATCTGGCGGCCCGGCATCGCGTCCAAGGTGAAGCGAGCCGCGACTTCGGCGATGCGCCCGGAACCCTTCGTGATCACGATGAAGTTGATGACGAGCAGGATGAGGAAGATCACCGCGCCGACGACGTAGTTCCCGCCGACGACGAACTTCCCGAAGGTCTCGATCACGTGGCCGGCGGCGCCCGTCCCGTCGGCGCCGTTGAGCAGGATGAGGCGCGTCGTCGAGATGTTGAGGCCGAGGCGCAGGAGCGTCGTGACGAGCAGTAGCGCCGGAAAAGTCGAGAAGTCGAGTGGGCGCTTGATGTGCAGCGACGTCAGCAGGATGGCGACCGACGCCACAATATTGAGGGCGAGGAGCGCGTCGAGGAGGCCGGCGGGGACCGGCAGGATCATGAGCCCCAGGATGCCCAGCACGAGGACGGGCATGAGCCCGTCGGAACGTCCGGTCTTTGCGCCGGGTGCGGTGAGGGTCGCGGTGCTCATCCGTTACGCCCTCCCTTCCCACCAGACCGACCGAGCGCACGGTCACGAATGCGGAACACGAAGGCGAGGACCTCGGCGACGGTCTGATAGAACTCCTCGGAGATGACGCGGCCGACCTTGACCTTGCGGTTCAAGGCGCGGGCCAGGGGGCGGTTCTCGATGATGGGGACGCCGTTCTCGCGGGCGATGCGCCGAATGGCCAAGGCCATCGACTCGACACCTTTGGCGACGACCCGAGGCGCCGGATCACCCGGCTCGTAGCGGAGCGCCACGGCGACGTGGGTTGGGTTCGTGACGATCACCGTGGCCTTCGGCACCTCGGCCATGACCCGGTTCATCGACATCTCGCGGTGGACCTGCCGACGGCGGCCCTTCATCTCCGGCGATCCTTCGTCCTGCTTGTGTTCCTGCTTCATCTCGTCGCGGGTCATCTTCATGTTCTCCATGAAGCGCCAGCGTTGCCACGCGAAGTCGATGGCCGAGAGCACGCCGAGCATCGCCGCCCCGCTGAGGAAGACGCGGAGGCAGGCGCCCGCGATGAGCTCGGAGGTGGCCGCGGGGTTCGCATACGAGGCGAGGTCGATGGCGGCGAGCTCGTCGTCGAGGACGGTCATGACGGCGATGGCTACGGCGCCGGTCTTCAGGAGCGCCATGAAGGTTCGGAAGGCGCCCTCCTTCAGCGAGAAGAGCGACGCGATGTGCTTCATCGGGTCGAGGCGCTCGAGCTTCGGGAGCGCGAGCTCGGGCAGGATCAGGAAGCCCGTCTGCATCATGCTGGCGAACGTGCCGAGCAGGGCGACGCCCACCAGCATCGGCGCGGCGGCGAGCCCGACGCTCACGGCCGAGCCGCCGATGATGTTCATCGAGGTCATCGGATCGCCACCCTCGGCGATCCGACGGAAGGCGAGCTGGCTGGTGCTGATCATGTTTTGCACCAGGGGACCCGAGGTCGTGGCGAGCAAGGCGCCACCCGCGAGCAGCGCGACAGCACCGCCGAGATCCTTCGACTTCGGGCTCTGGCCTTCACGGCGCGCCTTCTCGAGGCGCTGCTCGGACGGCGCAAATTGTTTTTGGTCCTTGTCGGCTTCGCTCACGCCCGCCCTCCCTGACCGCGGGCCGAGCGCATGGGCTCGGGCGGGGCGGCATCGAGGAGGTTCAGGGTGTGGTCGCAGGAGAGCATCGGGCCCGGCCTGTGCGAAGACCGTGCCGAGCCGATGCCGCGCTACGACGCGATCGTCGGGCGTCAGAAGCTTGACGCTGACGGCGGGGTGACGACGCGGCACCGGTCGCGGGGGATCGTGACATTCGGTCCGAACTTCAGGACAAGGTGCGCGCGATGGTGGGCGTCATACTGGTCTTGGTCGCGTCGGTCGGCTTCACCGCCATGGGTGCAAACCGCGGGAAGTAAAGTTGGACGCGAACGAGGGGGTTTCGAATCGGCGCCGGGTCTCGTAGACTGGCGAGATGTTCGCCATGCCCGCTTCCCGGCTCGTCCGGTCGCCGATCTGCTCCGCTACTTCACGCCACTCCTCGCGCGCGGGTCTCGGCTCGCCCGGAGCACGGCCGCGTTGGCCTGCGGTCCTGGTCGCGTCGCTGCTGCTCGCGGGCACCGCGCTGGCCAATCCCGTCATCGGCACCACCGACACGCGGCTCACGACCACGGCGGGGACCACCCAGGGCAACTCCCAGGTGATGGCCTACAACCCGGATCTCGACGTCTACCTCCTCGTCTGGGGCACGAGCGACAACAAGCTCCAGAGTCAGCTCTTCGATCACACCTTTGCGACGGTCGGGCCGACCCGCCTGCTCTCGAACAACGGCAGCGATCCCGACGCGGTCTACAACCCCTTCTCGAAGGAGTTCGTGGTCTCGTTCACGAGCGATCCGGGCGACGGTGATTACGAGGTCTTCGGCCTTCGCCTCCGCGGCGACAACACCTTCGTCTCGACCGGCCTGCAAGTGAGCGATGACACTCCCGGCACCGGGCAGTTGGACCTCGGGGGGCGCCTCGCCGTCGACCACGAAACCGGGAATGTCTTCTTCGTCTGGCTCGCCGATGACGCGTCCTTCCTTCAAGACGTGAAGGGCCGAGTCATGACGTCGACGCTCACGGCCGTGAACGCCGTAACGCTGTACCGAGACGCCACGGTGGGTGCCAACACCGGCGCAGGGGTCGACGCGGCTTACTCGGAGGCCCAGAACAGCTTCCTGGTCGTCTATACGAGCTCAGCGGCGACCGACAAAGCGCAAGGCGTCATCGTGAAGTCGAGCGACGGGACGAAGGTCGGCGCGAACTTCGACATCGCGTCCCGTGCCGGAGCCGACCGGGCTTTCGTCGCCTCGAACCCCACGGCCAACGAGTACTTGGTGGTCTTCTCCGGTGTCGCGGGAGCGTCCGAGCAGGAGGTCTTCGCACGCCGCGTCAGCTCGGCGGGCGCCCCCCTCGGCAGTAGCGACTTTCAAGTCAGCCAGACCGGAAACGCTGGGGACATCACGCTGAACGCCCTCCCAGTGGGTGTGGCGTGGGACAGCGTCGACGACGAGTACGTGGTCATCTGGCAAGGCGACCACAACATCGATAGCGCCGTGAACGATGAGTTCGAGATCTTCGGTCAAGAGATCGACGCCGACGGCAGCGCCATCGGGACCGACTTTCGAATCAGCTACCAAGGGACCAACACCGCCATCACCTCCGGCGTCACGTTCGGAAGCATCATCTACGACGGGGATCGAAACCGCTTCGTCACCTCGTGGAACGGGGACACCGATGCGGGGGCCGGTACCGACGTCGATGTGTTCTCGAAGGTCTTCACGACCGGCACGCTGATCACGTGTGGCAATGGGGTCAAGAACGGAACCGAAGGCTGCGACGACGGCGGGATCGTGCCGGGCGACGGCTGCTCCCCGACCTGCAATGTCGAACGCGGCTGGAACTGTAGTGGCGCGTCGTGTGTCTGCGTCAGCGGCTGCGTTACGAACTGCTCGCCCGGCTCATCGTCCTTCGCCGGACCGGCGTCCCCACTGACCGCGACCTCTCAGATCGGCTCCGATAGCCTCCTCGCGCTCAAACGCACGGTCTCCTCCGCGTTCACGTTGCAACAGCTCGCGCTCCGCAGCATCGACCCACTCGGGCGGGTCAAGCTCGCACTCTATACGGATAGCGCCGACAGCCCCGGGACCCTCCTCGCGCAAACGGGAGAGATCGACGTGGTGGCCGGGGAGAACCGCGCCGATGTCCTCACGGCCGTGCAGCTCGCGCCCGGCAGCTACTGGGTGGCCGTGGTCGCGAAGAACATCGGCCTCACCAATGACGCCGCCATCGCCAAAGCGGCGTCCGGTACCGTGACGGTCAAGTTTGTGGCGAGCCCCTTCACGAGCGCTCTCCCCGCGAGCTTCGGCACCCCCACCTCGTTCAGCAACGCCGAGCTCGATCTGCTCCTCCGCGGCTGCGCCTGCACCCCGGCGAGCGGTGGAATCCCCGGCCCCGGGTGCGCCGGGGTGCCGTGCGGCAATGGCAGCATCAACGGCGGTGAAGCCTGCGACGACGGCGGCACCACCAGCGGCGACGGCTGTTCGGGCGACTGCCTCACGATCGAGTCGGGTTACGTCTGCAACACGCCTGGCGCTGCCTGTACGTGCGCCGTGGGCTTCTACTTGAACGGAACGGTCTGCTCTTCCTGTAACCCTGCCTGCGCGACCTGCAACGGCGGCGCCGCGAACAACTGCCTCACGTGCCCGAATGAACGTGTGCTCCAGGGTACGTCGTGTGTCGAGACCATCGACATGCAGGTCGTGAGCCTCGCCGCCACGAACGCGTTCCCGGGGACTAGCAGCACGGTGACCGCCAAGGTGAAGAACCTCGGCTCATCGACCAAGAGCCCGAGCGTCGCGGTCACGCTGCCTCCGGGTGCTTCCTTCGTCGGGGCGGGCTCAAGCCCTGGAATCACCTGTGCGCCGTCGGGGGCCGACTCGGTCTGCTCGGTCACGGTCAACAACCTCGCGCCGAACGCCGAACAGACCTTGACGCTCATCGTCGCCGTCGATTCAGGCGTGAGCGCCCCATCGCTGGCCCTCTCTGGGGCCGTCACCATCGCGGGCGACACGGTCTCGGGCAACAACACCATCGCCGCGACGCTCACCGTCCCGCCGCGTGCCGACATGGCGGCGGCGATCGACTGCGCGGCGTCCGTCACGACCACGGTCACCAGCGACTGCGTCCTCACCGTGACGAACGGCGGTCCCAGCACGGCGCCGTCGGTCACCGCGACGGCCACGCTGCCGGCGACCCTCACCTACCAAAGCGCCACCGGAGCGGGCTGGTCCTGTAGCCACGCGAGCGGGACCGTCACCTGCACCCGCACCACGCTCGCCGTCTCGAGCAGCACGATCACCATCGGCGTGCGGGCCAAGGCGCCCGTCGGCGCGGCCGTCGAGAGCGCGACGGTGGCCGTTTCGGCCACCTCGACGGCGAGCGACCCCGTGGCCTCCAACAACACGGCGACGGACACGCTCGACATCAGCGCCAGCCCGGTGATCTCGCTCGCGCTCTCAGCGACGAACACGACCGTGACGCCCGGTAATGCCGTGACGCTGACCGTGAACACCTCGAACACGGGCACCCAGGACGCGTCCTCCGTCCTCATCACGGTGGTCATCGCCGAGTCGCTCATCCCGAGTGGCACGGGATGGTCGTGCTCGCTCACGACGGGGGTCTACACCTGTACGCGCACCATCCCGACCGTCACGGCCGGTGCCGCGCCTATCGCGAACACGCTGCTGTTGACCGCGTCCGACCCCATCAAAGACGGTGTCGAGATCGTCACGGCGTCGGTTACCGCGTCGCACTCCCGCTCGGCACAGGAAGGCGGAAACGACAGTGATTCCATCAACTTCACTGTCGACGCCAAGCCCGAGATCATCATCGACTCCATCACCCAGCCGGGTGCCGCCGCCGTCCCGGGACAGAGCCGAACCTACACGGTCAACCTGAAGAACATCGGCAAACAGGACGGCACGGGCGTGGTGGTCACCGTCGACATCCCGGTGAACACGACCTTCGATGACCCGGCGACGGCCCTCAATTGGATCTGTGCCGCCGGGAAGTGCACGTACAACGTCCCAGGCAAGATCAACGGGAAGAACGGCACCGCTTCGGCCGCCATCAACTTCAAGTTCGACGCCTTCATGACGGCGGGGGTCACCAGCACGACGGTCACGGCGAACGCCCAGGACGACGGCAGCAATGGCCCTACGTCGGTGGACACCGAGCAGGTCACGACCACCATCTCGGCAGCGCCCGACGTACGCGTGGTGATCGCCAACCCGGGCGTCACGCCCGCGGTCGGCGGCACCTTCACCGCGACGGTCACCATCGACAACATCGGTAACCAAGAAGCGACCGGTGTGGCCGCCTCCGTGGCCTTCGACGCCGCCTCGAACGTGACGCCGGGTAACCCCGCGTGGACCTGTAGCCCATCGGGCGGGCTCATCTCATGCTCGCGCGCCATCGCCGTCCTCGACCTGAACCCAGTCGTCAGCACCTTCGACGTGACGACCACGTCGCCCTACCCCGCCGGCCTCACTGACCACGACATCGACGCGAGCGCGACGGGCGACGGGACCCAAGGCACCGATCCGGCGGGCAATGACGCCGCGAGTCGGGCCGTCCCCATGACGGGCGGCCCCGTCTTGGCCCTGACGTTCACCGACGACGGCGCGGCGGCGTCCCCCGGGCAGACCGTGGTCTACACGGCCTACGTGCAGAACACTGGCAACCAGCACGTCACGCTCCAGACCTTCTCGATTACCGTCCCCACGGGCACGCGCCTCGTGAAGCTGACGCCGGGCGGGACCTGCACCGACGGCGCCACGGCGGGGACGACGTGCAACATCGGCGGCGGCGCCCTGACTGGACAAGGGAT
>JADMJS010000530.1:0-21817 GCA_018780435.1 Myxococcales bacterium | reverse complement strand
CCCACGACGGTGGCCTTCGGTCTCGAGCTCTTGAGCGCCGTTGCCGCGGGGCCGCTCTCGGTCACGACGACCGTCGCGGACGGCGGGCTGAACCTCACGAAGGCCGTGGTCACGAAGAACGCCACCGTCGTCCGCACCGTGGAGCGCTGCGAGCGCAACTGGAGCTTTGAGACCGGGACCGGCCCCTTCACGGCGCAGGGCCTCTTCTCGTGGGTCACGCTCGACACCGGCGGTAAGGGCTTCAAGACCGCTGGAACGGGCCTCCTCCCGCCCGGCCGCGTCATTGCGCGGGTGCAGACGACGGTCTCGGTCCCCGCCGTGGCGGCGATGGGCCCGGCGCCGAGCCTTGAGATCACCTATCGCCTCCAGGGCAATCCGAACCCCCTCTTCGACGTGTTCGCGGTGTGCCTGGATAACCCGTCCTGTAACGGCCAGACCCTCGGTAATGCCTTCCAGACCGGCGCCAATACAGGCGGCACGGGGACACAGACCATCCGGGTCAGCCTCCGCGACTACGCAGGCCAGACCTTGCCCGTGACCTTCGTGTTCGACTCGATCACGGACGCCTCGGTCGGGCTCGTCCCCGGCCTGGCCATCGCCAATGTGCGCCTCATCTCCGACGCCGACGCCGACGGCCTCCTCGAAGGCACCTACGCCGAGTGTGACGCGTGCTGGGACGAAGACGCCGACGGCTACGTCCACACGTCGAGCCCGGGGCTCGCCGGCGGCTGTCCGAACAGCCCGAATGCCGACTGTAATGACGTGGCCGCCTCCGTGAACCCGGCAGCCACCGAGCTGTGCGGCGTCATCGGAGACGAGAACTGCAACGGCCTCGCCGACGGGTTCGACGAAGCGGCGTGCGGCTTCGAAGATTGCGGCAATGGCGCCGATGACAACGGCGACGGCAAGGTCGACTGCCTCGATCCGGTCTGCACGTCGCGCCTCGATTGCGACCCGTGTACGGAGGGTCTGTCGCTCGACGCGGGTCTCAGCGGCTTCGTCCTCGCCGACAACGACCCCGATGGTTCGGCGCTGACTCAGGTCTTCGGCAGCCGCACGCTCGGGACCGGCGAACGGGGATTGCAGACGGCGCCGGGCAGCACCCTCGCCGCCGTGAACACGACGGGCAGCCCCTTCGTACGCGCCACCGCGACGCGGACCTTGACCGTCCCTGTGGACTTGCCGCAAGCCGCGCTCTTCGTCCGCTACAGCCTCGCCGGCGACGCGACCGTCGGCCGTGACCTCTTCGGCGTCTGCTTCAACCTGCCGGCATCCCAATGTAATGCCTCGACACCACTCGACAAAGTCGCGTTCCGAACCGACGTCGAGACCGGCCTCACGACGCGCAAGATCGCCATCCCGGCGGGCAGCAGCGTCACGGTGACGCTCTTCTACGACACGGTCACGGCGGCCGATAACGCCAACACAGGCGTCTTCATCGACTCGGTCCTCATCGGTAGCGACCTCGACGGCGACTCCCTCTACGAAGCGGAGGCCCCGGTCTGCGACCACTGCGTGGACGCTGACGACGACGGGTACGGCGCGTCTGCGGTCGATGAATCGTACGTCGTCACGTGCGACTTCACTGAACGCGACTGCAAGGACGACGACAGCGCCACCTTCCCCGCGGGTGACGAGAACTGCGCGCTGCCCGGTGACAACGACTGCGACGGGCTCTCCGACGCCCTCGAGCTCGTGTGCTCCGAGTGCAGTGACGGCGCGATCAGCGCGGGTGAGTCGTGCGACGATGGCAATGACCTGTCCGGCGACGGTTGCAGCGACACGTGCGCCCTTGAGCTGGGCGCGGTGGTCTTCTCGGAGCTCCATCCGAGCACGGGCGTAACGCCGCAATGGGTCGAGATCGTGAACACGAGCCTCGGCACCATCGACCTCGACGCGGCGTCGCTCACCCTGGTTCGACAGACCGGCGCCGTGCTCGACTTCGACGCGCATTGCACGTTGCGGCCGGGCAAGGTCAGCACCGTGGCGCCTGGCGGTCGGGCCGTCCTGGCTCTCCTTTCGGGTGGTGGCGTGATCGGCACCCTCGATGCGACGGCCTCGTGCAGCGCTCCAGCCTTCCTACTCGACCGGACCGGCGACGTCATCACCGTGCGCTCTGGCCCGACGACGCTCGACCAGGTCGACTACCGCGGCTTCGAGTGCGAGGTCGCATCAACGGGGACGCGTTCCTTCGAGCTCGTGGGGGCGCCCTCCGCCGCCAGCAATGACGTCCCGACGGCATGGTGCCTGTCGGCGTCGCCGGTGAGCGGCGTGACGGGCCAGTTCGGGTCCCCGGGCGCGATCGGCACCTGCGCCGAACTCGCGTGTGACGGCATCGACGACGACTGTGACGCGACCATCGATGAGTCGCTCACCGACACCGACGGCGACCTGCTCTGCGACGCGCAAGACTGCGATCCGGCGATTCCCTCGTGCAAGACCGACTGCGTCACCGACGGCGACGGCGACTCGGTGGCCGACTGCAAGGACGGCTGTATCGACGTTGACGGCGACGGCTTCGGCGCCGCGGGCGGCCTGCCGGTCTCCACGTGTACGACAGTGGGCGGTCAGTCGGCCCTCGACTGCAATGACGACCTGTCCTTCGTCAATCCAAACGGCAACGAAGGGGCGGCCTTCGGCGACTCGTGCACGAACGGCGTCGACGACGACTGCGACGCGGTCCCGGATTGCGCCGAGGCGGGCTGCACGGGCGCAGCGGGCTGCGCGGCCGAGTCCTGTGGCACGGCCGCGTCCCTCGCGTGTGGCGCGGCGACCGAGGTTGAGCCGGCCACCAACGAGCTCGACTGTGCGCCGGGCGACGACGCGGTGCTCCGCTTCGCCGCCGCGAAGACCGAGACCATCTCGATGCGGCTCGAGAACCTCGGCCAACGGCAGTTCAAGATGCTGGTCTTCACGGGTGTTTGCACGGATGGCGCGTGCCCGACGCCACTCGCCGAGGCGGTCGTGGGTTGCACCACGCCGGCCGAGCTCCAGGTCGCCGTGACCGCGGGTACGAGCTACTCGATCGTCGCGGACGCCGTGGGCCCCTGCCCTGGCACCGCGGCCGGCAAGGCTGCCATCGAGATCGCGTGCGGAGAGACGTGTGTGCCGGGCGTCGACGCCGACACCGACGGCAAGACGGGCTGCGCCGACAGCGACTGCGTGACCACGGCGGGCTGTGCCGGTGTCGACTTCGATGGTGACGGCGTGAACAACGGCGTCGAGCTCGAGTGCGGTACTAGTGCGACCTCGGCCGCGTCGAAGCCCTCGAGCGACGACGTCGCCAACCTCGACGGCGACGCATCGCGCAACTGCGCGGACTTGGACGACGACGGCGACGGCATCTCGGACGCCGTGGAGCAGTCGACCTGCCTCCTGAACGGGAGCGCCAAGAACGACAACGACATCACGCCGGGCGGGCCCAAGAACTGCCTGCTCGCGGGCGTCGATGCGGACTGCAACGGCGTCTTCGACACGGTGGAGAAGGACTGCGGCGCGGTCGAGAACCAGTGCGGCGACCAGATCGACGACGACGACGACGGCGTGACCGACTGCGCCGACGAGAGCTGCGTCCCGAGCCCGCTGTGCCAGAACCTCGACTTCGACGGTGATGGCGTGAGCAATCGGATCGAGCTCCTCTGTAATACCAGCGCGACGTCGGCCGCATCGGAGCCGTCAGTGGTTGACGCCGCCGACATCGACTCGGACGGCGCCCCCGGCTGCGCGGACGTTGATGACGACGGGGACGGCGTCGCCGACGTCACCGAGTTCGTGTGCGGATCGAACCCGCTCTCCAGCGGCAACGTCCCGTCCGACACGGACTCGGACGGCCAATGTGACGCCGCCGACCCCGATGACGACGGGGACGGAGCGCCTGACTCACTGGAAGTCACGTGCGCCTCGAACCCACTCTCCCCAGCGTCGAGTCCCACGGACGTCGAACACGACGTGGACGGTGACGGCCGATGCGACGCGCTCGACACCGACATGGACGGCGACGACTACTCGAACAGCGTCGAGGTCGCGTGCCAGACGGACCCGCGCGACGGCGACGAGTCGCCGGCTACCGGCTTCGATGCCGACGGCGACACGCTCTGCGACGCGCTCGACGTGGACGACGACGACGACGGTTGGAGCGACTCGCAGGAGAACCTCTGCGGGTCCGATCCCCTCGTCGCGATTGACTTCCCAACCGACACCGACGGCGATCTCGTCTGCGACGCACTCGACGTCGACTCCGATCAGGACGGGTGGCCCGACGCTCTCGAGCAGCAGTGCGGGACGAGCGTGACCAACTCGGCCGAGAACCCGACCCAGTCGGGCACCGATCCGGACGAGGACGGCCTCTGCAACCTGGTGGACGAGGACGACGACGGCGACGGCTGGCCCGACGTCACGGAGGCCGCCTGCGGCACCGCGGCGCTCGATGAAGACGCGACGCCGGCCGACCTCGACGGCGACGGTTCTTGCGACGTCCTCGACGACGACGATGACGACGACGGTTGGTCGGACGCGAACGAGGGGCTCTGTGGGACGAACCCGGCGCTGTCCTCGAGTAAACCTACCGATGCTGATGGCGACGGGGTCTGCGACACTGTGGATCCGAACGCGGATCCCGATGGGGACACGTGGAGCCGCTTCGAGGAGGAGCAGTGCGGGACGGATCCCGACGTGGCGGCCAGCGTCCCGGCGGACCTCGACGGCGACCGGATCTGTGATCCGCTCGACGAAGACCGCGACGGCGACGGCTGGGCGGACGCGGGCGAAGCGGCGTGTGGGACCGAGTCCGACGTGCTCGGCTCCGTCCCGCTCGACTCCGACCTCGATGGCGAGTGTGATCCCATCGACACCGACGATGACGGCGACGGCTCGCCGGACGCCGACGAAGACCTGTGTGGGAATACGCGTCTCGATCCGGCGCTCCACCCGCTCGAGGTCGAGCTGGCCGACACCGACGACGACGACGCGGCCAACTGCATCGACGACGATGACGACGGCGACGACGTCACCGACGCGTTCGAAGCCACGCTCGGCACCGATCCGCTCGTGACGGACAGCGACGGGGACGGCCTGGACGACGGCGTCGAGAACGCGAACCACGACGGCGTGAAGGACGACGACGAGACGGACGGGACCCTCGCCGACACCGACGGGGACGGCCTCGATGACGGCTTCGAGGTCGCCACCTGCTACGGCCCGAACGGGGCCTGCGACCCGACCGATGCCCTCCTGGCCGACACCGATGGCGACGGGCTGTCGGACGGCGACGAGGATGTCGACGCGGACGGCGAGGTCGCGGACGACGAGACGAACCCCGTCGTGGCCGACACGGACGGCGACGGGGCGAACGACGGCGTCGAGACGACGTGTGGGACCGACCCGCTGCGCAGCGATGACGAGCCCATGGACGCGGACGCCAACGGCGTCTGCGACGGCGCGGAGCAAGACACGGACAAGGACGGCATCCCGGACGGGGTCGAAGCGCTCTGTGGGACCCTGCCGAACAGCGCCGCGTCGGTGCCGGCGATCTCCACCCTCGGGGACACGGACGACGACGGGACCATCGACTGCGCCGACACCGACGACGACCAAGACGGCGTGAAGGACGCGGACGAGCTCCAGTGTTCCTCGAACCCACTCAGCGCGGCCGAGACGCCCACCGCCGAGCAGATCGCGGACACGGACGGCGACAAGAAGCTCGACTGCGCCGACGGGGACGATGACGGCGATGGTCTGTCCGACTCCGCCGAGGTCGCTGCCGGTTCGGACCCACTCGACAAGGACTCGGACGACGACGGGCTCTCGGACGGAAAGGAGCTGCTCGTCCACGGCACCGATCCGACCGCGTTCGATACCGATGGCGACGGACTCTCCGACGGCGTCGAGCTCTCGGTGACGGCGCCGACCTCGGACACCGACGCGACCGTGTTCGTGCCGGACGCCGACCCGACGACGTCGACCGACGCCAAGCGAGACGACCACGACAGCGACGGGGTCAAGGACGGCGACGAAGACGTGAACGGCAACGGCCGCGTCGACGACGGCGAACAGGATCCGCTCAACTCGGCGGACGGCCTGCTCGACACCGACGGCGACGGCGTCCCCGACCGCGTGGAAGCGGAGAAGGGCACCGATCCGAAGAACCCCGACACGGACGGCGACGGGCTCGATGACAAGACCGAGCTCAACGTGACCCTGACCGACCCGCTGCTCGTCGATACGGACGGCGGCGGCGTCCCCGATGGCATCGAGATGGAAGCGGGCACCGATCCGACGGTGGCCGCGGACGACTACGCGTCGGCCGTCGCGAAGGGCGACAACGTCTTCGGCTGCACGACCACCGAGTCGCCGTCGACGTCGTTCCTCCCGATCGGGCTCGCCGCGCTGCTGGGCCTCGCGCTGCTGCGGCGCCGTCGGCAAGGCGGCTGAGCCCCGGCTCCAGGGCGCTCCTACCAACTTCGCCGGTTCTTGCGTTGACGTGAGGGGTGGGGGCTCCTATGCTCCGCGCCCAATGCGCCGCCCGGCTACTGCGTCCTCCGTTCTCGCCGCCGTGGCCCTCTCGGCTGCGATCGCACGCGCCGAGGCGCCTCCTCCCGAGTCTGATGCCGGCGTGACGCCCCTCCGCTGGGTCACCTTCGACCTCGACGGCTACTTCCGCCTCCGGAACGACCTCTATTTCCGACCGGACCTCGGTGCACGTGTGGGCGGGATCGGGACGCCGCTCGAAGAGCGCTCCCAGAACCTCGGCAAGACCGACGCCGATCACGTCCTGGCCGCGTCGAACCTCCGTCTACGGCTGGCGCCGTCGCTCTCGATCGGCGACCGCCTCGACATTCACCTCACGCTGGACGTCCTCGACAACGTCGTGCTCGGCAGCACCACCGACTTCCACCCCGACCGGGCGGACGTGGAGCTCGCGGCGTTGGCAGAGGGTCAAGCCGGCATCGAAGACGGCATCGCGGTCAAGGCGCTGTGGCTCGACTGGGACATCCTCCACGGGCTCACCTTCAGCGCCGGACGCATGTTCGACCACTTCGGCCTCGGCATGGTGGCCAATGGCGGCCACGGGCTCGACTCGGACTACGGTGACTCGGTCGATCGCGTCGGCCTCGATATCCGTGCGTTCGGCTTCACCTCGTTCTGGTTCTTCGACGCGCCGTCGGAAGGCGCCACGAGCCGCACACCGGTCGACGGCGTGGGTCAGAGCGTCGACTTGGGCTCGATCGACGACGCGATCCGGTGGGGCTTCACCATCGGCATGCAGCCCTTCGGCCTCGCGGAGATGGACACGCGCACCAAAGACCTGCGCGCGGGCAAGCCGGTCGTCGAGTGGATCTTCCGCAACGCTTTCACCACACAAGAGTTCGAGTCTCGCGAGGAGACCGACGAGCAAGAGTGCGACGCGGCCGCCGAAGGCAGTCAATACGACTGCGTGCGGTTGATCCCGCGCAACGCGAGCCTCTGGACGCCCGACCTCTGGGTGCGGCTCGATTGGCACCCACGCCACGACGTGAAGGTCCGCATCGAGGCCGAGCTCGCCGGCATGATCGGCGACATCGAACGCGTCCAGACCATCGGTGACCCCTCGTCGGCCAAAGAGTTCCTGGCCATGGGCGGCGTTCTGCAGACGGAGGTCCTCCACGGCCCCTTCCGCTACGCGCTCGAATTCGGTGGCGCGAGCGGGGACGACGTGGCCTTCGGCCCCTACGGTCAGAGTTTTGCGTCAGCGGACGACGCCGCGTACTTCCAGGACGACCGACTCGCCAATAACGATGAGGTCACCCGCTTCCTGTTCAACCGGGATTACCGGGTCGACTTGCTCATGTATCGGGAGATCGTCGGTACGGTGACGAACTCCATCTACCTGAAGCCCACCTTCGGTTGGACGCCCATCGACACCGAAGCGATGCGCATCGGCGGGTCGCTCAGCGTCGTCTACGGCCACGCGATCATCGCGGACTCGACCTACGGTAACGACAACCCGCTCGGGGTCGAGACCGACCTGAACCTCTTCTACGAGCAGCCGGGGCAGCTTCGAGTGGACCTCGACGCGGGTGTTCTGGTCCCGCTCGACGGGCTCGACAACGCGGGCCTCGGCCTCGCGTCGAAGACCGCGTTCACGCTTCAGCTGCGCTTCGGTCTCCTCTTTTAGTCTTTCGGAACGGGCCATTCACGGCTCGAGATCGCGCTCACCCCCGAGGAGACCGCCGTCGTCGATGATCGTGACCTCGCCGGTCTCAAGCGCGTATTCGGCTGACACGATCGCGAGGCGGCCCGTGTCGACGAGCTCAGCGAGGAGCGCGCTCCGGTGCGTGAGGGCCTTGGCGGCCGCGACGGCGTTGGCGCGCAATGCAGCCCTGGGGCGTTCACTCTTGGGGAGCGCGCCCGGGCCCACGAAGAGCGGGATGACGGTCGGCGCAATGAGGTCCGTGATCATCGCGATGTGAGACGACGCGGGCGAATAGCCGGACTCCACGGCGTCGAGTGTGGCCGTGACCGCGCCACAACGGGTGTGGCCGAGCACCAGTACGAGCCGTGAGCCGAACTGCGAGGCGGCGAACTCCACCGAACCGAGGACGGCCGGTGACGCGACGTTGCCCGCGACCCGGACCACGAAGAGATCACCAAAGCCTTGGTCGAAGAGGATCTCCACGGGCGTGCGCGAGTCGGAGCAACCGACCACGATGGCGAAGGGTCGCTGGACGACCTCGGCGAGATCGGGACGCAGCGTCGCGATCCGTCCTTGCCCGGAACGAAATCGCGCGTTGCCGAGAAGCAGACGCTGAAGCGCACTCTCGGGCGGGACCGAGTCGGGATCCCAAGTTCGAGGCATCGTCCTTCCTTGCGGCTGTGGGAGTAGGAGTACGAGCCGCTTCGGGGTAGTCTGCCCCGAGACGCGAGGAGAATAGCGCCCGATGTCCCAAAAGAGAATCGTGCTGACCGGTGGCCCTGGCGCCGGTAAGACCGCTGTACTGGAGATTGTACGTATCGTCTTCGGTGACGCGGTCACCCTGCTCCCGGAGTCCGCGAGCATCCTGTTTGGAGGCGGCTTCCCAAGGCGGGACGTGCCGGTGGCCCGACGGGCGGCGCAACGCGCCATCTACCGCGTGCAGCGGGAGCTCGAGCTCATGGCGGAAGAGGAGGCTGCGACCCCGACCGCGCTGTGCGACCGCGGCACGCTCGACGGCCTCGCGTATTGGCCCGGCGACGTTGCGGAGTTCTGGGCCCAGGTCGGCACGACGCACGAGGCGGAGCTCTCGCGATACGTCGGCGTCATCCACCTTCGTTCGCCGTCGCTCCATCACGGCTATAACCACAAGAACCCCGTCAGAACGGAGAACGCGGAGGAGGCGGCGCGGATCGACGCCCGGATCTACGAAGCGTGGTCAGCGCACCCAGCTCGCATCGTCATCGAGAGCGAGGACCAGTTCGTGGACAAAGTCGACGCGGCGCTCCACGCCGTCCGGGACTTCCTCAAGACGAACGGCGTGACCTGATCAGGGCGCGAGTGGGGAGCGGCCCGGCGAGATGGTGAATGGGACGGTGACCTCGGCGTCTTCGACTTGCCACTCGAGGCTGAGTAGCGACGCCTCGATGCAGCGGCGCGTCGGACCGTCGAGCCCGGTCTGAGAGTTCACGGTCTCCACGCGGACGCTCTTGCCCGTAAAGACGAGACGCAGCTCGATCGCGTCCGACGTCCCGCGTTTATCCATCTCGGCCGAGGAGATCGTCGGAAAACAATCGTAGACGGCGTCGCCGGCGGACCACACCGACTCGACCGAGAGCGGGAAACCGAGTGGGGCGGACACCGCGCCGTAGGGACCGTCGACTTCGACGGACATCGGGCGACGCGCCGTCACCGTGGTCGATGAACACGCTGCGAGCATGGTCAGCGGGGCGAGGACCACGAGGGCTGAACGGCGCGGAAAGACGGAGTGCTGTTGGGTGAGTCTCTTCACCAGGAGCAGATACCACGGCTCGGCCCACATGAGTATGGTCTCTGTGACGACGGAGGCCACTCCTGCACCACATAAACGTGGCATAATGTGGGGGGCTGCCTGTGATGTTCTGGCGGCCCGGAGTGTTCGATGCAGCTCACCGAAAAGACCGATCTAGCTCTCCGACTCCTCATCTACCTGACCATCACGGACGAGCCCCGCGTGTCGGTCGGGACCATCGCGCACGCGTTCGGAGCTTCGGAAGCCCACCTGTCCAAGGTCGCACAAGCCCTGGTTCATGCCGGATTCATCGTGAGCTCTCCCGGACGTGGCGGCGGTGTCGGGCTCGCCAAGTCCCCGGAATCCATCACCATTGGAGCGGTCGTCCGGCAGCTCGAACCGATGAACCTCGTGGAGTGCTTCAACCTCCAGGGCAATTGTCCGGTCTTCGGGCCGTGCGGCTTGCACCCGGCCCTTCGCGCGGCGCGTGATGCGTTCCTCGGCGTCCTCGACGGCGCCACGCTCTCCGCTGCCGCCGCCCAACGAGTGGGCCTGCGGCAACGACTCTTCGGTGACCGGCGTGCCCCGGACCACCGCCGCGCTGACGAGGGCGAGAGAGAGAGTTGACCTCGGCCCGGGAGCGATGGAAAGTCGCGCCATGATCGAAAGAACTCGTCTTCAGCTCGCCGCGGGCCTCCTGGCGGCAGCGAGCTTCCTCTCCTCCTGTAAATCCGAGTCAGCGGACAAGCCCGCACCGCAAGCGGCGGCGACCAAGCCCGCCGAGCCCGCACCCAAGGGTGAACCGGCACCGGAGAAGGCTCCCAAGGCGCCCGAAGCCGAGGCCCCCAAGGCGCCCGAAGCCGAGGCTCCCAAGGCGCCCGAAGCCGAGGCTCCCAAGGCGCCCGAAGCCGAGGCTCCCAAGGCGCCCGAAGCCGAGGCTCCCAAACCGCCCGAGGCCGAGGCTCCCAAACCGCCCGAGGCCGAGATTGCCAAGGCGCCTGAAGCCGAGGCTCCCAAGGCGCCCGAGGCCGAGATTGCCAAGGCACCCGAAGCCGAGGCTCCCAAGGCGCCCGAAGGCGCCGCCCCGGTCGCCGAGGCGGCCGCACCCGAGGCGCCCGCTGTCCCAACGGCGTCGGCGGGACCGGCTTACTTCGCGGTGGACAAGCGCGGCATCGTCCGGATGGACGAGACCGGCTTCAAGGTGATCCCGGGCTCCCCGGACAACCTCCTGAAAGGCATGCAGCTCGGCCCGGACGGTGCGCTCTACGTCATCGGCTTCGAGACCGTCTACCGCCTCGAAGGCGAGAAGATGAAGGCGGTCGCGAAGGGCGGCTACAAGTCGCTCGGATCGTCTCCGGACCAGCTCGCGATCGCGCCGAACGGCCACATCTGGGTCGGCACCTTCAAGGGTGTGGCCCTCTGGGATGGTAATGAGTGGCAGAAGGAGGACAAGACCACCCTGCCCGGCTTCGACGGCATGATGGAGGCCTTCGTCGTCGACAAGGCCGGCCGCCCGTGGCTCGGCGCGTCGAAGTCGCTGCTCGTGAAGGATGGCGCCGCGTGGCGTGCGGTTGATCTCTCGAAATCGAAGGCGCGAATGCTCTGGGTCAAGGACGTGCAGCTGTCGCCCGAGGGCGTCGTGCACGTGCTCTTCGGCGACGCTCTCTTCGCGCTCGGCGACGGCGACACCTTCACCAAGGTCAAAGTGAACGCCCGCGACTATCCGCAGCTCAGCAAAGTACGCTTCGCGAGCAACGGCGACATCGGCATCGTCGACTACGAACACGTCCACCACGTCACCGGCGGCAAAACGAAGAGCTACTCGGCCGACAAAGGCGAGGACTTCAACGCCGACCGGATCACGGCTGCGGTCCCGGACGCCTCGGGACGACTCTGGGTCGGTTCGGCGGTGGGCGTGACCGTCTTCGGGCCGGGTGACGCCAAGACCGACTGGCCTTCGGGCAGCGTCCCGGAGCTCATCGGCTCCGTCGTCGACATCGTGGTCGCGGGCGCCGGCCCGGCGAAACTCGCGGAAGGCGGTCCCATCGCGAAGGGCGGGCTCACCGGCAAGCTCTTGAAGGACGGCGAGGCGATGGCCGGGGTCGAGGTCGAGCTCTGCACCAACCCGTCGAGCTACTTCAAGAAGACGCCGTGCCACGACGCGCCGGTGAAGTTCGCGGTCACCACGGACGCGGGCGGCGTCTGGACGGTGAACGACATGCCGCTCGGCAACTACGGCATCGCCGTCAAGGACACGGATGGTTGGCGCGTCACCCTCATGAACGACCTCGGTGACGGCATGAAGGAAGGCAAAGTCTACGACACGGGGTCGCTCAAGCTCGACTCCAAGTAGCCGTTCCCGGCGGGCCCGGGGTGGCGCGTCAGTCGAGCTGACGCCGCCGCCTTCGGGGCCGCGCTCGGCAGCGTCGCCCCGCTCTCAGCGGCCCCTCCCGCGCAACTGGACGACGGCGCTGAGCCCGAGGTGGCCAGCGCCCTCGGACACGTGCCGTTCCCGTTCTACGAGATGCTCGACGTCGAGGCCCCGCAGCTCCTCGCGCAGCAAGGCCGCCGTCGGCAGCAACGCCGGGTTCGGAGGCCCACCGGTCCCACGACCGACCTGATCGGGCGTGTAGCTCTCCAGGATGAGGAGGCCCCCAGGACGTAGCGCCGCGATGGCGGCGTTCAGGACGTGCGCCCGAAGCGGGACCGGTAGATGGCACCAGATGGCGACGACGCCGTCGAGGGGCTCGCCGGTCCATTGCCAAGCCGACAGGTCGGCGACGACGGTCTCGATGTGGACGCCGCGAGCCGCGGCCAGAGTCTGTGCTTTGGCGAGGCCGACGGCGGAGGCGTCCACGCCGACGACTCGGTGCCCACGCTCGGCGAGAAACACGGCGTTACGGCCTTCGCCCTCGGCGAGGCTCAGGACGCGAGCGCCCCGTACGAGAAGGGGCTCGCTCTCGCGCAGGAAGTCGTTGGGCTCCTGGCCGTAGAAGAAGGCGTCACCCGCGTAGCGGGCGTCCCAGGCCTGGCCGATCCCCTCGGGCGGGCGCGGGGCGCCCCCCGCCTGCAAACTCGTGTTCTGGTTCTGCGTCATGGCCCGAGACTGCCGTCCCACAGGCACTTCCGCAATCACCTCGGCTGCAAATTCACGACCCGCCACTTGAAGGGCACGTAGGTGCGAACCACGACGGGTTCGCCCGCCACGAGCGCAGCGTAGATGCGATGGAGCTCCGCACTGGCGCTCCAGGTCACCTCACCGGAGAGTGGCTCGACCACTCGAAAGCCGGGGGCTTCGAAGCCGAGCACGACCCAGAATGACTCCCCACCCGCAGCAGCGGGGTTTACGCCGTCGATCTGCCAGCCGCTGGTCGCGTCCGAGCCGATGTAGCGGTAGCTGTAGCGTGCGTGGAGGACGAAGTCCCCGAAGGTCGGCACGGCGGCCTTGAACTTCTGTGGATCGTAGGTCCCGTCGGCGGCGCGCGTCTTGAGGCCCTTGGCGGCCTTCTCGGGGCCCACCTCGAAGACGCCTTTCAGATCGGCGACCGGCGCCTTCCCTATAGGTACGGGCGCTCGCAACGCGACCGGCCCCTTGGGCGCGTCGGGTCCACCTTTCTTGTTCGCGAAGGCCTCTCGGAAGACCTCGACGGGCGCGAACTGAATGTCGCCGTCGATGACCGCGTCGGCTGCTTCGCCGTTGAAGTCGGCGCGCCGTCGATACCGGATCACGTAGTCCGTCCCTGGGATCTCAAAGGCGTTCCAGGCGCTAAAGGTCCGGTCTGTTTCCTTGCTACCGGTCATCCAGTCCCCGAAGGGACCGTCCTCGCGAAAGGGCGCGAGGGGCGCGACCGAGATGTCGCGTGCGAGGGCTTCGGCCGCCACGGGCGACATCGGCGTTGATGACATCAAGTCGAAGCCCGCGGCGAGGCTGCAACCGGGATAGAGCAGAACGGCGCGGCCATCGATCGTGATCTCGGCGCGATCGCAGATCGACGGGTTGGTGCCCGCGAGCGCGACTCCGGACCAGAGCAGCGCGAGCGACAGGACACTCTTGAGGACGTGCATCTCGGTACCTCGCTTCAAAGGCTGGTGATGGTGGACACGGTGCAGCGGGCTGGGCGAGGGAGGGCGCGCCCGTCCCGCGGCCCACCGGAAAAGACTCGGGAACCGCAATGAGTGGGGGCCCGTTCGGCAACCACGCGATGGAACTTCAGCGGAACTTTGCGGCCACATGCACTTTCGCGACGACGGGGCTCCCTTCATTCCAGAACGTGCCAAGTTTGGCACTTTCTGTTGACTCTCCCGGTCGGGATCGGCAGGATGCGTTCATGACCGACCGCCCCCACGACCACGCCACCACGCCCGACATCGACGAGAGCGAGCTCCGTCGTCGTGTCCTTCATGCGCTCGGCCAGCCGCTCGTGAGGCTCGCCCGCGCCTTCGGGACGCCGCTCGCCGACACCGTGAACGGCCTCCGCATGACGTACTTCCAGCAGCTCAAGGACTCTGGGGTCACGTTGCGTGAGATCGGCGAGCTGCTCGGTGTCAGCGAGCGCCAGGCCAAGCGGCTGCAGCAGCAGCTCCGCGAGCAGTTCCTCGACGTCGATCACGCGCACGCCCTACCCCTGCGCATCGAGTTCATGCTGTGGGCCACCGCCATGAGCCGCGCCCGCGTGAAGCAGCTCCTATCAGCGCACCCCGTGGCCGACGTCGACGCCGCCATCGACGCGCTGCTCCGGGATGGGCGCATCGCCCTGGAGAGCGGGCGCACGCCGCGCCTCTCCCCGAGTCGGGCCGTGAACAACCTCGTCCGTGACACCTGGATCGCGCGTGTCGGCGGCCTGAACAGCCTCTTCGGCAACCTGGCCGACGTCGTCTACGGCCGCTTCTTCAAGAACGAGCCGCGCGCCTTCGCCCGCACGATGACCTTCCTCGTGAGCGACGCCGATTTCGCGGAGCTGCAGCGCATCTTCGCGGAAGAGCTCGTGCCCCGAATCGCGGCCATGGACGCGAAGGCGCGTGACGCCGGGGCCGCCACGTCAGTTCGCCTCTCGCTCCTCTGGGCCCCCTTCGACACCGTCCCCGCCGGCCCGCCTACGGTCGAGAAGGGGCCAGGCACAGAGGCCTCGTAACCCACGCTCTCATGTCCCCTCAGCATCACAGGAGTCTCTCGATGAAGCACTTACCCTCATGGTTCCACTCAGCCCTTTCTCGCGTCGTGGGCGCCAGCATCGCCCTTGGAAGTACCGCCGCCGCCTGCACGTCCTCCGAATCGGGCTCCGTTGCCCAGAGCACCTGTGGCGCCGGTGACGCGGTGACTGCCGAAGGGGAGAGCTGGTGCGTCTACGAGAGCGGCCTCATCATCGAAGGCTTCATCTGCCCGGAGTCGTTTCCTTTTCCTTTCGATGGCCCGGGTGGCACGAAGGTATGCGGCGGTAAGTCCGGAGTGCCGCAGGAGATCGTGGAGAAGGTCGTCAGCGCGTGGCAGGGCGAGGGCTCGGATGGCACCGATGGCTCACTTCCCGTGGACGACGTCGTCACGCCGGAGCCCGACGTGGTCATCGCCGAGCCGGACGTGGTGCAACCGGAGCCCCAGCAGACGTTGGTCATCCCCAGCTTCGGTCTCGAGACCGACTGGTGTACGCAGATGATCGACGGCGTGAAGATCGGCGATCAGGTCATCGTCATCGACTGGCAGTGCCCGGTCGCGTCCGTCTGTGGTGACGGCCTCGTGGCCGCGTGTGGTGGCGGCTTCGACGAGGACTACTACTGCCGCTGTGTCGACGGGAACCAACAGTGTGAGGCCATCGGCCCGGTCGGCACGCAGTCTTGCCCCGTGACGTCGCAGGCGAAGGGCGGCGAGTGCCTCGGCGCGCTCCGAGCCGACGCGTGCGAGTCCGGCGCTTGGTGCGACGTCACCGAGGGGCAGGTCTTTGGGACGTGCAAGGCGCTCACGACGCCCTGTGGCGAGCCTCGCGCGTGTTACCTGGACGACGAATGTAGTGACGGGACGCGGTGTTACGGCGCCGACCCGCTGAAGAACGTCCTCGGGACCTGCCGCGAGATCCCGACCCTCCCGGCGTGCGTCCACGACCGCGACTGTCCCTTGGACTTCACCTGCGAGGGCGAAGCGCTCGGCTGCGACGACGCGTGCGGCTGCGAAGACCCAACGGCGGCCGACGAGACAGGCACCTGCATCAAGAAGACCGGCTTCAGCGACCTGAACATCTGGGTCGACATGGACGACAAGAAGAGCGGCGACGTGGTCGTGCCGTTCTGGAACAAGGGCGCCATTGGAGACACGTCGGACTGGATCTCGTGCCCGAGCTACGAGGTGCAGGTCCAAGACGCTCAGGTCGGTTGGAAGACCGTCGCCAAGGAGCTCTGTGACGACGAAGGCATCCTCATCGAGGTGAAGCCGGGCGACATCCTGGCGCGGCCGGGCTTCAAGGTGACGCTGTCCACGCCCGGTGAGACCGGCTTCTTCCGCCTGCGCGGCACCTACTATAACGGCTGCGAGGGCAAGACCGGCCCCAGCCAGTGCGAAGGCGGCCCGTACGAGCGCTTCACGCCGGCGACTTACAAAGTAAAGTAGCGGCGAACCGCGCGCGGGCTGGGTGTGCAGGCCAGCCCGCGTCTGCTACGGTCGCGCCACAGACCTTTGGAGGCGCAACACGATGAACACGAAGCGACTTTGGACCTTGGCTGCGGCGAGCTTCGTCGCCACGTGGACGCTGAGCTGCGAGAGCGGCGGCTCCAGCAAGTCGAACAGCGGCGACGCGAGCGCCTCGGGCGGAACGGACGGCCAAGTTGGTGCGGATGGCCAAGACGGCACCGACTCTGAGGACGCTGCTGATGGCCAGGACGGGGCTACCGACGGCACCGACGGCCAAGATGGCACGGATGGCGCGGCGACCGACTGCGCGAACCGGTGCGGTGCCGTCGCGACGGCGTGTGGTCAGCCCGCTACGATCTGCGATGTCTACTGTCCAACGCTCACGGAGTCACAGCTCGTCTGTATCGAGAGCGCGGAATGCGACGCCGCCAAGCTGACCGCCTGCACGGGCGGCTCCGACGGTGCGGATGGGCCCGCTGATGGCAGCGACAGTCCCTCGGACGGCATGGACGCGACCGACGGTATGGACGCCACCGACGGCATGGACGCCACCGATGGCATGGACGCGACCGACGGCATGGACACGATGGACTCGACCGACGTCTCGGACAGCACCGACGCTGCCGAAGGCTGAGGGACACTAGTCCGCGAGGGCGGCAAAGGGCTCGGTCGAGAATAAGTGGGAGATTTGACCGCGTCGCGCCCGGCCCCTTCCAAGTCCGAAGACATACTCCCCGTATTTCGAGGCAGACGTTTCCTACTTGGAACGAACCGGGCGGGGATGCGGCGCGAGGCAAATTGAATCACTTATTTTCGACCGAGCCCAATGGGCACCCTGCCGCCATGCGGGTCATGACGTCGCTCACCGAGCTCCCTGATCGTGGTCATCAGCGCACGGCGTTGACCTTCGGTGCCTTCGACGGCATTCACCTCGGTCACCAGGCCCTGTTGCGACGAGTCGTCGCGCTTGGGATGCAGCTCGACGCGGTCCCGACCGTCGTCTCGTTCTGGCCTCACCCCCGACAAGTCCTGAGCCCAAGCGCCGCGCCGCCGCTGATCACGACCCGTGAGGAGCGACGTCGTCGCCTGGCCGAAGCGGGCGTGGAGCTCTTCGTGGAGCTGCCTTTCGAGGAGGTCCGCGGTCTGAGCGCCGAGACCTTCGCCTCGGACCTGCTCGTTCGGACCTTGCACGCGGCCGCCGTCGTCGTCGGCCCGGATCAGCGCTTCGGCCGCGATCGGCAGGGTGACGGCGCGTTTATGACCCGGATCCTCACGCCGCTCGGCGTCACAGTGGCGGTCGCCGAGCCCGTGCTCGATGACGGCGGGCTGCCGTATTCGTCCTCGCGCATTCGAGCGGCCGTGGAAGCGGGAGACGTGCTTACAGCGCGGCGGCTCCTCGGCCGGCCGCACCGCCTCGATGGAATCGTAGTGCGGGGCGATCAGCTCGGACGCACGCTCGGCTTCCCGACCGCCAACCTCGCCTGCGAGACGGCGCTCGTGCCGAAGAACGGGATCTACGCCAGTTGGGCCCACGTCCGGGGAGTCCGGCACGCCGCGGTGACGGCCATCGGTACGCGCCCGACCTTCGACGGGCAAGACCGCCGAATCGAGACCTATGTCTTCGACTTTGATAGCGATCTCTACGGACAGCCCTTCTCAGTGGACCTGATCGCGCACCTCCGAGACGAGCTCCGCTTCGACGGCATAGACCCGCTGATCGCGCAGATGCACCGAGACTGCGAGGCCTCGCGGCGCATCCTGGCGGCCGAGGCGTGAGGCCGCCGGAACCGGTCAAGGTCGGTCTCATCGGCCACCCGGTCTCCCACTCACGGAGCCCGGCGATGCACGCGGCGGCATTCGCTGCAGCCGGAATCGCAGGGAGCTACGAGGCCTTCGATGTCGCCCCGGACGCCCTGCCCGCGTTCCTCTCTCGCGCGCGGTCCGAGCTCGACGGCTTCAATGTCACGGTGCCCCACAAGGTCGCCGTCGTCAGGGCGCTCGACGCCATAGACGCACACGCCAGCACCATCGGCGCCGTGAACACGGTCCGGGTCGTTGCCGGTCGGCTCGAAGGCACCAACACCGACGCACCGGGCTTCATCCGAAGCCTGCTGCACGCCGGCATCGACGCCAAGGGCAGCGACGTGCTCGTCCTCGGTGCCGGCGGGGCCGCACGCGCCGCCATCGTCGGCCTCGCAAATGCGGGCACACGCCGTATCGCCGTGTCGGCGCGCCGCGCGGAGGCCGAACTGGCGCTCGTCCGAGACCTCGTGGACCGAGGTGTGACCCGCAGCACGCTCTCGTGCTGGAGCAGCGCGTCGCCGCCGGCCTTCTCGCCGGACCTCGTTGTGAACGCCTCCTCCGCTGGCATGGGTGTGCAGGCAGGCTCCGGCGAGTTCGAGCGCCTCGTCGCCACCTTCTCGACGCTCCCGTGGGACCGCGCCCGCTTCGCCGCCGATCTCGTCTATGTCCCCGGCGCGACGGCCTTTCTCGCCGCGGCGGCAGCGGCCGGCGTGCGTGGCGAGAACGGGCTCTCGATGCTCGCGGCGCAAGGCGCACTCGCCTTCGAGGCCTGGACGGGCGTCCCGTCGGATCGGGTCGTAGACGCGATGCGTCGGACCTTGCCCCCTGCGTGACGTCGTCGTCGCGCACGAAGGTGAGTATTTGCGAGCGGAGCAATGGTAGGCTCGGGGAATGCGAAACGCGCAACGCGGTCTCACCCTCTTCTCTTCGGTACTCCTAACGACCTCGCTGCTGGCAGCCTGCGGCGGCACGTCGGGCGGCGGCTCCGGCGGTAACGCCGATGTGCACACGGGCGGCGGTGACGACGACGCCGTCGTCATCCCGATCGGTCCAGGCGCAGACGTCGGCGCCGGACTGGAGGACGACGCCACCGTGGCGAACGACGACGTCACGACGGCCACCGACGTGGCCTCGACCGACACCGGCGGTGGCGCCGACACCGTGAACGTCGCCGAAGACACGAGCCCGCCCGCCGTGGGCGTGGGGGAGATCGCCGTCGATCCCGAGCAGTACACCTTCTCCTACGTGTCGCCGCTCCCCGAGCCGCTCATCCGGCAGATCTCGATCTTCAACGTGGGCACGGCATCGCTGACCATCACGGGCGTCGCGCTCCTCCCGGGCGCTTCGCCTGACTTCACGCTGTCGGCCATCCCGCCGCTCCCGAAAGTCCTGCAGCCGGGCGACTCGACCCTCGGCCTCATCGTGTTCAAGGAGATCGCGGGAGGCACGGCCACGCTACGGGTCACGAGCAGCGATCCAGTGCGACCGACCGTCGACATCGTGCTCGAGTCCTTCCTGAAGGCCGACCTGAACGGCCCCGAGCCCTGCGTGGGCCTGAAGCCGACCGCCCTCAACTTCGGCGGCGTCGAACGCGGCGACACGAAGACGCTGCAGGCCGTGCTCTCGAACTGCTCGAACGAGGCGCCGCTCACGCTGAAGAACATCGAGCGGGGCACGACCTTCTTCTTCGCGCTCACGCAGGAGATTCAGGTGACGCCGATGCCGGCGTTCCCGACGGTCATCCCGCCCGGCGGCAGCCTCCCCATCGACATCTCGTATACGCCCGACCTCGCCGGCCCCGACACCGGCTTCTTCCTAATCGAGACCGACGACCCGGCGGAGCCGAAGGTCAAGCTCGACGTCTCGGGTTTCGGGAAGGAGCCGCCCCCGGAGGAGATCGGGCTGACGATCAAGCTGAGCTGGAACAGCGACCTCTGCGACGTCGATAGCCACTTCATCGAGCCGGGCGGCACCTTCTTCGACTGTCAGACCGACTGCTACTTCGGCAACCCGTCGCCGGACTGGGCCGTGCAAGGCGACTGGAAAGACAATCCCTACCTCGACGTGGACGACGTCGACGGCTATGGCCCCGAACATACGAACATCACCGAGCCCAAGGCGGGCAAGTACCGCTTCGTGGTCCACTACTACTCGGACTCCTACGAAGGCTCCGGCAGCACCGAGACCGACGCGACGGTCGAACTCTACAGCTACGGCGTTCTGCTCCAGACCTTCGGGCCGGTACATCTCGACAAGACGAACCGAAACTGGGACGTCTTCGATGTCGAGTGGCCGTCAAAGCAGATCACGCCGCTGGGCTCGACCTACATCATGTCAGCGTCGGGAGGCTTCTGCTTCCCGGGTTTCCCATAGTGGTGTCGACCTCGGCGGCGGCGTCCAGGAACGCACTTCGAAGCCAGGCGTGAGCCGGATCGGTCGCGTCACGTTCCGACCATATCAGTGACATCGTGAACGATTCGAGAGGCAATGGCGCATCCCGGATCAGGAGCGGGACGTCGCGGCTCATCGTCTGTGCGACGCGACGTGGCAGCGTCAGCACGAGATCGGTGCTCGCGACGACCGTCGGCGCGACGAGGAAGTGCGCAACGCGGAGCACTACACGCCGTTCGAGGCCGAGCGCCGCGAGCGCGTCGTCGACGACCCCACCGGCGGTGCCCCCGGGGGCGACCATGGCGTGGCGCGCGGCGACGTAGGCATCGAGCGTGAGCGGGCCGTCCGCGAGCGGATGACCCGGCCGCATCACGCAGACGAAGTCTTCGTGAAAGAGCGGTCGATGCTGAATCCCGGGCACCCGGTCGGCCGCCCTGACGGGTTTCACGAGGAGGTCGAGCTCGCCGTGCTGGAGCTCTAGGACGCCGCCTTGAGCGATGCGTGTGGCACACCACAGGTCGATCCCGGGCGCATCGCGTTCACAGCGGGTGACCACGGCGGGCAGCAGTAAGAGTTCGACGTAGTCCGTCCCCGAGATTCGAAAGGTGCGGCGTACCTCCGACGCAGAGAACCGCGACTCTGGCGTGAAGGCGCGTTCGATGTGCGCCAGCGCGGCGAGGACTGGCTCGCGGAGCGCTTCGGCGCGGGGCGTCGGGACGAGCCCACCCTGCCCACGCACGAAGAGGGGATCGGCCGCGAGGTCACGCAGGCGAGCGAGCGCGTGGCTCGCGGCCGGCTGTGAGAGCCCGACTCGCCGGGCGGCGCGCGTGAGCTGCCCTTCGCGGTAAAGCGCGGCTAGGAGGGGGAGCAAGTTCAGGTCGATGGCGCTGACATTCATGACGTGCATGATGCCACATTATAAACATGCAATGGCGGCAGATCGCACGCGCGGTATCTTCGAGGCGTCAGGTGGCGACACGCCATCTCGAGAGCCCCACACGCGGCACGGCCGCCGGAGAGAGAACATGACCTACGTCATCGCGGGAGTTTCTGGGAACACGGGCAAGGT
>JADMJS010000242.1 GCA_018780435.1 Myxococcales bacterium | reverse complement strand
TGTCGGTGTGCGCCCTCGAAGACGACTTCACCGGGTATATGACGCTCTTCTTCGCCAACGGCGACATCAACAACCCCACTCAGCAGCACCGCAACCTCGTTCTCGGCGCGTTCCCTGGGGATCCCTTCGTGAGCCGTCACCTTGAGACCGGCTTCCGATTCGACCGCCGACTCGATCTGACGGAGACGATCGTCTGCGCCGATCTCGACGGCAATGGCAGGCGGACGATGTCGGCGCAGCCGACGCCGTCGACTCGTCAGACGGCGTCGATGACGCCGCCGCGGCCGGCGTCGAGGCCGAGTCGGGTTCGGGCTGCGCGCTCGGAGAAGGACGGCGGTCAACCGGGGTCGGGTTTACCCTGCTGCTCCTCGTCGCGGCGTTGGGCTGGGCGGTTCGACGGCGCGCGTGACGACGTCGTCGCGTCGGGCGGTGACGCGTCTGCGTGTCGCACGGCGCAATGAGGACCCTCACCGACTTGACGAAGATGGGTACTGAGCATCTACCCTCGCGTCATGTCGGAACGCATGGCCTGGGGACGGTGGGATTGCACGCGGTGCGGCGACACGGGCATCTCCGGTCAGCACAAGCGGTGCCCGAAGTGCGGCGATCCGCGCGAACAGGCCGAGCTCGACGCGATGCGACCGCCGTCGGCCGAGGACTTTGCCCGCGCCGCGATCGCAGCGCCGGAGGAGCGTTCACTTGCCGAGAGTGGCGCTGACTGGATCTGCGGCTTCTGTGGCACGACCACCCGCGGAACGGAGTCGAGCTGTTCGAGCTGCGGCGCCAATCGGCAGGACAAGGTGGGCGAGGGGGCTGTCGGGCCCGTGGCCGAGGCGCCGGTCACGCCACCGCCCCAAGCGGACAAACCCGGGGGAGGACCTCTGGGCCGCTATTGGCAGCGCGCGACGCGGGCACGCAAGGTCTGGACCGTCATCGGGGCCGTCGTCGCCGTCATCATCGGCGTCGTCTGGTGGGGTTCGCTCACCCAGGAGAAGCGGGGCCAGGTCACGGCGCTCAAGTGGGAGCACACGACGCAGCTCCAGCGCTGGGGCGACGTCACGCGCGGGCAATGGGGGCGACCGTCCGAGCGGCCCGAGGTGAAGCCGGTGGGCGCCCGGGACGAGCGGGCTGGGATCGCCGTCACGAGCTGCTACCAGAAGCATCACTCGGACGAGAGCTACGCCTGCGGCACCGAGACCTACACCGACACCGAGTCCTACTCGTGCGGCACCACGGAGTCCTGTTCCACGGTGAGCAACGGCAACGGGAGCTTCAGTCAGAAGTGCTCCACCTCGCCCAAGTATTGCTCCCGTAACGTCACCAAGACCCGCACCAAGTACTGCACTCGCCCCATCTACCGCGAGTGGTGTGACTACCGCACCCAGGACTGGCTGCCGGCGAACACACTCAAGGCCACGGGGGAAGGTCATGAGCTGCGATGGGAGTCGCTTTCGGCCACGGGTGACCTCGAGCGGGTGCAGAAGTGGGGCACCTACCGCGTCATCTCCGGCCTGGGCGAGGAGACGGCAGCCCACACGCTCGAGGTGACGCGCGAGGAGTACGACGGCTACCAGGTCGGCGACGCCATGATCTTCACGGTGAAGAACATCGGGGGCATTGATAGCGTGAGACGAGCCGAGTAGCTGCCGCCCTTCCCACGCCGCCCGCCTCGGGCTATGGTCGCGGTCTCTCTGACCTCGCAAAGGATGGTACACGTGGAGAAAGTCCTCGGCTTTGGCGGCTTCTTCTTTCGTTCCGACGACCCCGCCACGCTCGCACGCTGGTACTCGCAGAACCTCGGGGTTCTGGAAGTCCCGACGGACTACGGCGGGACCTGTTGGCAACAGGACGCGGGCGAGACGGTGTTCGCCCCGTTCGGCCGCGACACCACGTACTTCGATCGCCCAGCGCCCGACTCGCGGCAGCCGGCCCAGTTCATGTTGAACTTCCGCGTCCGCGACCTCGACGCGATGGTCGCGCAGCTCCGTGGCGCCGGGACCGAGGTCGAGGTCGAGTCAGAGGTCTATCCGAACGGCCGCTTCGCGAAGCTCTTCGACCCCGAGGGCAACCCGATACAGCTCTGGGAGCCCGCCGATCCGGGTGCCGGCGCGTGACCGCTTCTCCCTTCGATGCGGTGGTCTTCGCTGGAGGCGGCAACCGCTGTCTCTGGCAGGCCGGCTTCTACGAGACCGTCGCACCGGAGCTCTCGCTCGCGCCCCGAATCTGCTCGGGGTCGAGCGCCGGCGCGACCGTCGCGTGCCTCATCCACGCTGGCCGCGCCAAGGCCGCGCTCGAGCACTTTCGGGTCGCGACCCGGGTCAATCGGAAGAACGTCTACCCAATGAACGCCCTCCTCGGGCGCCCTCTCTTCCCGCACTACGTCATGTACCGCCGCCTCATCGTCGATATTATCGGCCGCGACGGCTTCGAGCGGCTCAAGTCCGGGCCCGAGATTCGGGTACAGCTCACGCGCCTCCCGCCGTGGGTCGGGCCGCGGGCGGGCGTCCTGCTCGGGCTCGTGGCGTACTCGGTCGAGAAGGTCCTGAAGAGCCCCGTTCACCCCCGCGCAGGCCACAAGGTCGGCTTCAAGTCAGAGCTGGCTCGAGTCTCCGAATGCGTCGATGTGGACGGGCTCGCCGACCTGCTCCTCGGCTCGTCGTGCGTCCCTCCCTTCACGCCGGTATTGCGCCACGACGGCCGAACGGTCCTCGACGGCGGCGTGGTGGAGAATGTGCCGGTCGCCGCAGTCGAAGACGACGCGCGGTCGATATTGATCCTCCTGACGCGCACCTATCCCGCCGAGCGGCTCCCCAAACTCCCCGGCCGTCTCTACGTGCTGCCGTCGCGCACACTCCCGATCTCCAAATTCGACTATACATGGCCCGAAGGCCTCGACGACGCGTGGGACCTCGGCGTGCGAGACGGCGACGCATTTTTGGAACGATGGCACCGCGGCGAGATCGCGCTCTCGTCACGCTGATCTCGACCGAGTCGCTGCACAAACGACCTCCGAACGGAAGGACCGACCATGAGCCAAGACATCGAACGCCTCGCCTCTTTCGGCAAGCTCGTCATCCGTCAGAAGCAGGAGCTCGCCGAGCTCATCGGCTTCGAGACGCGGAACCGTTACGAGATCACCGACGAGTCCGCGCGGCCTGTCCTCTACGCCGCGGAGCAAGGGAAGGGCTTTCTCGGGCTGGTGGCCCGCGGCTTCTTCGGCCACTGGCGCAAGTTCGAGGTCCACATCTTCAACCCGGTACGAGAGCTCGTGATGGTCGCGCGCCACCCCTTTCGGTGGTTCTTTCAACGCCTCGAGGTCTTTGGCGCCGACGGGCAGCTCATCGGCGCCCTGCAGCAGCGCTTCTCAGTCTTCAGCAAGAAGTTCGACGTCGAAGACGCGAGCGGCCGCGTCATGCTCACGGTCAACTCGCCTCTCTTCTCACTCTGGACCTTCCGTTTCCTGGAGGCAGGGCGGGAGGTCGCCGTCGTGACCAAGAAGTGGGGCGGGCTCCTCACCGAGCTCTTCACCGACAAGGACCAGTTCCTCGTGGACTTCCAGGCGGGCAAGCTCACCGCGCCGCAACGCGCCATCATGATCGCCTCCGCGATCTTCATCGATCTCCAATACTTCGAGCACAAAGCGAACAACTGAGCGTCAGGTTCGGGTCAGTTCCGCGTCGAGCGTCGCCATGAGCGCCTCGAGACGCCCGCCCGACGCGAGCGGGGAGGGCATCGACGCCAACACCTCCACCCCGGTCGCGTGACCACTGAAGGTCGCAAAGAGCGCCGTCGCGTGGCCCGACGGCGGCACGAGCCACGCCTTGTCGGCCACGAAACCCGCGCCGCTGAGGCCCTCGAGCGGCATGGGCCCGAGATTCGAGAGGATGCCGGACACGCCGTAACGCGACGCGCGATTGTTTTCGAGCGTTCGGGCCGCACCAAAGCGGCGCATGAGGCCGAGCGGGATCCAGCGTAGGCCCGCGATCGAGACGACCACGTCGCCGTCCCGTCCCCGAGCGAGCTCGGACTTCATGGCCCTCGCGAGGCTCTCCGGGGTCGCGTCATCCGCCACTCGCAAGTTCAGCCACCCGGTCAGGTTCCCGGTCGATCGAAGCGGCTCACCACTCACCGCGCCCGCGCGAGGCCGCATGTCGACGGGGACATCGAAGCGCACCTCGCCGCCGCCCGGACCCGCATGCCGACGCGCCTCCCGCGCCAGGATCCACGCGACCCGGGGCAGGAACTGCGACGGCCGAGCCAACGCCACGCTGTGGCGAATCCACGTGGTCTCCGCGCGCCCACCGTCATGGCGGCCCGTCGGCGCGATGCAGTCCTCGGGCGGATGGGGCCGCTTCTGCCCGCCAAGACGCCCGAGGTCGAGGTCCGTGACCGTCGACGGCGAACCGAGGAGCGCGTCGCCTCGAAGCGCCCTCAGGATCTCGAGTGCGAAGTGCTGAGTCCCCCGCCCGTCCATCGTGGCGTGGTGGCTGCGGATGACGACGTAAGCCGGGTCGCCCTGCACGAGCCAAACCGCGCACGTAGGCCCGGTCCTCACCGGCAGCGGCTCCCGCAGGAAGGACGCGCCGAAGGGCCCGCGCCCATCCCACTCGGGCGTCGTGACCTCGCGCACGGGCGGCGCGGCGCCCGAGTCTTCCCAGCGGCTCCACCCGAGGGCCCCTCGCAGCACGACCCGTGCCCCCGGATTGGCGTCTGCCGCCGCCGCCACGGCCGAGGTCCACGCCGCGAGGTCGAGCTGACCCCGGCCTTCGAGCACGAGCGCGTTGGTAAACGGCGGGCAGAGGGCATCCGCCGTGATCCAGACTCGCTCGGTCGGCGACAGTGCGCGGCGATAGGCTTCACGCGCCAGGGCGTGAGTCGGGAGTGCAGGGGCGGCGCTCGTCATGGTCCAGTAGATACCACGGCCACGCGCCACCGCGCGCGCCACCGAACGGGTCATCTCGGACCCGCTCGCGAGCGGGCTTGTCACGGCCCAGACGACATGTCAGTAACCGGGAGTGATCCATCCCCGCGTCGTCGCCGGTCTCCTCTTCGCGTCGGGTTTCTGCGCGCTCACCTACCAGGTCGCGTGGTTTCGGGCCCTTCGGCTCATTTTCGGCGCCAGCACCGCCTCCAACGCCGCCGTCCTGGCCATCTTCATGGGTGGGCTCGGCCTCGGCGGGTGGCTTCTCGGCCCGCGCGCCGACCGGCACCGGAGGCCGCTCGCGCTCTATGCCCGGCTTGAGCTCGGAATCGCGGTGCTCGCCGGCATCTCGCCCCTCCTCGTCCTTGGGGTACGCGCCGCTTACCTGTCGCTCGGCGGCCCGATGGCGCTCGGGCCCGGCGTGCTCGCCGTCCTGAAGCTCGTCCTGGCGACCCTGGTGCTCGGCGGGCCCGTCCTCCTCATGGGCGGCACGCTCCCGGCAGCCGTCCGCGCTTGCCAGACGGACGCCGACGCCTCGCGTCGCAGCCTCGCCCTGGTCTACGGCGCCAACACGATGGGCTCCGTTGTGGGCGCGACGCTCGGTACCTTCTTCCTGCTCGAGCTGCTCGGCACTCGCGCAACCCTGCTCAGCGCGGCCCTGCTTAACGTCCTCGTGGCGCTCGTCGCGCTGCGTCTGTCACGCGCTGATGACGGCCTCGTCGCGCCAGCGGAGGCCGCCCCGATGATGGTCACCGCCGCGGCCGCCCGGCCCCCGCTCCTATTTGTGCTCACGGCCGCCCTCATTTCGGGTTTCGCCTTCTTCCTCATGGAGCTCGTCTGGTACCGCATGCTCGGGCCTATCCTCGGCGGGAGCGTCTATACCTTCGGACTCATTCTGATCTTTGCCCTCGCTGGGATCGGGATTGGCGGGCTCCTCTACTCACGCCGGCCCATCGAACCCCCCACGAGCCTCACCGGCTTCGCGCTGACGTGCGGGTCCATGGCGCTCCTCCTCGCGCTCCCCTACGCGCTCGGCGACCGGCTCGCGCTCGCGGCGCTCTTCCTGCGCTCGCTCGACCACCTCGGCTTTATGGGGCTCGTACTCGGCTGGGCGCTCATCGATGCCGTCGTCGTGTTACCGGCCGCCATCGTCGCTGGTTATCAATTCCCCATGCTCGTCTCACTGGTCGGCTCCGGCGCGGCCAAAGTGGGGCGCGAGGTCGGGCTCACCTACGCCTGGAACACCGTCGGCGCCATCCTCGGCGCCCTCGCGGGCGGCTTCGGAGTCCTCCCGGCGCTCACAGCCACCGGCGCCTGGAGCCTGGTCGTCGCGCTCCTCGGGACTCTCGGACTCACCGCGCTCGCACTCGACCGCGGGGCTGCCTGGACGCGCCGCTTGCTCCCTATGGCCATCATCGCTGCCGCCGGCTGGGCCCTCACCGCCACTGGTCCGACGTCGGTCTGGCGTCACGGCGGCATCGGCGCCGGGCGTGCACCGGCCCGCTTCGCGAGCGCGACCGACCTCGCGAAGTGGTTGTCGGCACGGCGACGCGCCATCGTCTGGGAAGCCGATGGCACCGAGAGTTCAGTCGCCCTCGAAGACGCATCGTCCTTCGCGTTCGTCGTCGGTGGCAAGTCGGACGGCAACGCGCGCGGCGACGCCCCGACCCAGACCCTCCTCGGCCTCTTGGGCGCGGCGCTCCACCCGGCGCCCAAGTCGACCTTCGTCATCGGCCTCGGCACCGGCGCCACGGCCGGTTGGCTCGCCGCCGTGCCGTCGGTCGAGACGGTCGACGTGGTCGAGCTCGAGCCGGTCGTGCTTCGGGTCGCCGAGCAGTGTGGCCCGGTGAACGAAGGCGCTATGCAAAGCCCGAAGGTGAACCTCATCATCGGCGATGCCCGCGAGGTGTTGCCGACGGCGACGGCGACTTACGACATCGTGGTGTCCGAGCCGTCAAACCCGTACCGCGCCGGCATCTCGAGCCTCTTCACGCTCGAGTTCTACGAGTCAGTGAGCGAAAAGCTCAATGATGGCGGGCTCCTCGTGCAATGGGTGCAGGCGTATGACATCGACGCCGCCACGATCAGAACCATTGTCACGACCATCGCCCAGGTCTTCCCGGTCATCGAGATCTGGGAGTCCCAGGTCGAAGGGGACCTCATCCTCGTCGCCGCCCGGAGCCCCTGGCAGGTCGACGCCGCTGCGCTTGAAGCCCGCCTCGGCAGCGAGCCTTTCTTGAGCGGGATCCGGCGCGTCTGGGGCGTCGAAGGTCTCCACGGCTTCTACTCCGGCCATGTCGCGAACCCGCTCTTCTCGGCGGCTCTCGCCAAAGAAGGCATGGCGAAGGGCGAGATCTGCACCGACGACAGCGCGCTCGTCGAGTTCGGCTTCGCCCGGACGGTGGGGCAAGGACAGCTCGGCGGGGTACGGGGGCTACGAACCGCTGCCGAAGCGCGAGGCCTCGACGTCCCCCTCTCACTTACCGGACGCACGCTGGACCCGGTGCTCGTCCGCGAGCGGTGGCAGGCGCGCGTCGTCGCCGAGGGCCTCGGGGACGCCGACCGCCCGTTCCCCGATTCGCCCCAGACGAAAGCGGCGCGCACGCGCCAAGAGGCGCGGTCGCTCTACGGCCGCGGCCTGCTGCGCCCTGCGCTCCAGCGCTGGCAGGAGCAAGCCGAGCCCTTCGGCGATCCCCGTGAGCCCCCGAACACCACCGATCTCACGCTCATCGCCGAGGGGCTCGTCGAGGCCGGCCGGCCCGAGGCCCTCACCGTCCTCGCGCAGCTTCGTGAACGGGCGCCGCTGACCGCCGACGCCATCCTGGCGCGCTACGACGTTCGCCACGGTGACGCCGCCAAAGGAAAGGCGCTGCTGCTCGACGTGCTCTCACGTTACCGCCAGGACCCATGGCCGCTCCCGACCATAATGGGTCGGCTCTTCGATGTCGCCGAAGTCGCTGCCGCCAATGACCCGACCTTCGCCGCCGCCGTCGTCGGGGCGATGTCCGATCGTTTCGCCGTCGGGATGCTCGACGAGCGACGCAAGCTCATCCGGCTCCTCGTCGGGCTCGTGGGCGCCACGCGGACGGCGCCCGACGGCAAGACGACCTTCGGCCCCGAGTGTGTCGCGCTCTTCGCGGAGACCGAGCCGTGGGTGCCGTGGGACGAGGGTGTACTCACGAATCGGGTGCGTTGCTACGAGCTCCACGCGGCCGAGAAGCTCGATGCGGCGCAGCGCGACCTCGATGCGTGGGCCCGCGATCTGGAAGCGCCTCTCTTACCCCGATGATGGCGGTGCCGAAGGCGCTCGACGGCGGCATCCATCCGCACCAGGGTCCTAACTACACTGCTCCGACAGGAATCTCGGCCAACCTTTCGGACGAACACCATCCGGCGATGGACCAAATCTGGAGAGCACCCCGAGGCACTCTCCCAGATGGTTTAGGCCGAGAACGGCCGGGGTCGCGCCGGCCGATCGTTCGAGTTAGAATGGGACCTATTGTCACGCTCGGAGGCTCCATGACCGACGCCACACCACCTCGCCAGGATCGACGCGCTTTCTTTCGTTCCGTCGTGTCGCGTGTCGTGCCGACCGCGCCGGCCGCGCCTGCGCCGCCTGCCCCAAGTGGTGAGGGCCACCCGGCTGCCGAAACCACGGCGGAGGGCGCCGTCGCCGAGGGCACGACGACGGAGGCGGTCACCACACCGGCGCCGCGCCGACGGAACGTTGTCCCCTCGGGCGTTCCGAGCGTTCGTCACTAGCTCGTCGTCACTCCTCGACGAGCACCCCGGCCGCGAGGAGCCACTCCAGCCCGATCAGCAAACGTCGGTCGACGAGCGCGGCGGCGTCCCGCACCAGCGCGAGCGCCCGGTGTGCCGGCGCCGGACCCTTCAGGCCACTCTTCAGCGCGGCGAGCGCCCCGGGAGGCAACCACGCTTCTGCCGATGGCGGCGCGTCTTTGGCCCAGCGCAATGAGGCCGTGGGCCGAAGCTGCACCTCGACCTCCTTCCACGAGAGTGGCGCGCCGTCTGGCGCGGTCGGCCGGCGGCGAGCCCAGAACGGCGCGTTCACGAAGCGCGTCTCAAGCAGGTAGTAGGACGCCCTCAGGTCGAGGTAGTCGCTGAACTTCCGGAGGCGCGCGTCCTCCTCGCTCGGCTGGCCCCACCCTCGAACGAGGGCCGCCGCTGACTCGAGCGCGCGGAGGACGCCGTTGCCGCCGAGCGGATCGGTGGCCATGGCGGCGTCGCCCACCGCGGTCCAGCCCACCCCGGCGGACGGAACGAGACAGCCGCTGTCCGAGCGGAAGACCAAGGGCGGCTCCACGGGCTCGTAGCCGCCCAGCCGTACCGTGGTGTGGTGCGCGTCCTTGAGCGCTGACCGAAAGCGAGTCTCCTTGCCTCGACCGAGCCCAGTCAGCAGGTCGGAGTCGGTGACGTAGACCGCCAGCACCGACTCGTCGGCCAGCGGAGCCGAGTACCAGAAGCCGCCGGTGACCGACTCCAGCACGATCCCCGGACCCGGGTTCACCGCGCCACGAGGGCGGAAGCGGCGAAGGATGGCGACCTGCCGGTCGTGAGCCCGCCAGGTCGAGCTCTGAAGGTGGTCGGTCGCGGGAGCGCCCCTTCCCGAGGCGTCAATGAGCGCGCTTGCCGCGATTGGCACTCCGCGCCGGCTCCGTACTTGGAAGCCTGTCCCCGCCCTCTCCGCGACGCAATTGCCGACGCCGAAGCACACCGCGGCGCCGCGCTCGGCGACCCAATCGGCGAACGCCAAGTCGAAACGGGCGCGATCGACGTGCCAACCGGATCCGAGGGGGTGAAGAATGGACGGGCGCTCTTCGAGCTCGGAGGTGCCCCACGCCGAACGGCTGACCGTGAACGGAGAGCATGCGTCGAGGTGCCCCGAGAGGGTCTCCCATGCGCCTAATTGCTGGAGGTAGGGCCCGATCTCCGGGCTGAGGGTCTCGCCGACCCGAAAGACGTCGCGGTCCCCACGTTCGAGGACGACGACACGCCGTCCTTGCGCGACGAACGCGGCCGCGGTGGCCAAGCCCGCGGGACCGGCCCCGAGAACGGCGACATCGTAGGACGACGTCATCGCCGGCGCCTCATCACGCGATGGACGCCGCGCGTTCCTTCTCCACGAAGACGTTGCCCTCTTCCACGACAAACCCGAACTTGGACCAATTGGTGACCATGTCCTCGTGCGTCGATTCGACGTTGCCGCCGACGAACCGCGACGTGGGTCGAGCCCAGTCGAGTCGTTTGGTCGCCGTAGCGCTCGGGAGCGCCGCCGTCGGCCGCTGCGACGGCCACCATCCGTAGTTGCCCTCGTTGCGGCAGTCGTTGAAGTCGGCCTGCCAGGGCACCGCCATCTGCCGGCTGAAGTGGCCGGGCCCGATGAGCTGGTTCTCTTCGCCGAGGTAGCCGCTGTTCGCGTAGACGTCGAGGCGGAAGGGCTCCGCCCACAGGACCGGGTTGCGGAACTGCCAGCCGAACTCGATGCCGGGGAAGAAGGCGCCACCGACCGCGTTCTCGAGAGCCGCTTTGTCGAGGCCGTGCGGCGTGATCGCCAAGGGCGGGTTGCTCGTCCCAGGCGTGAAATTGCCATCGGCCCAGCGGCGCAACATGGCGTATTGCACGTTGGTGAGCGGCAAGTTGCGCACCGCTTCCGGCAAACCGCCGATGTAGGGATCGTCACCGAGGAGCTTCGGCATGGTGCGGGGGCCGGTGGGGCCTGTGGCGCCGAGGGGCGGACGCATGTAGCTGACCACCCGTTTGCGGGCAGTGGCGTACTTGCTGCTCGTGCTGCCGAGGTTCACGTTGATGAGCGAATTGTGTTTCGCATTGACCAGCTCGTTCACGTACCAGAGGTTGTACGCCGCCACGAGAATGGGCTGGATCTCGTCCGGGAAGGATGGGACGTAGGTCGGCAGCTCGTAGGTGCCACCGGCCGTGAAGTCGGCCTTGAGCTTCGCGAGGAAGTGCAGGGGGCCGCCCGGCTCGTAGAGACCATTGTCCGTCGGCATGTCCAGCTTGCGAACCGACATGTCGACCACGAGGTCATAGCCCGTGATCGAGCCGGGAACTCCCGGTGCGAAGTCCGGCGGACCGTTCAGCACCCACGCTTCACCCGCGGGGTCCATCTGCACCACTTGGCCACCCGCGAGGGTCACCTTCGCCGTGACGGGGCCGTCCGATGCGTCATCGAACCAGCCGTCGTTGTTCGCCCAGTGTGGCATGGCCGGCTGCGAGGCCGTGTTCCAGCCGGTCTTGCCGGCGCCCGGGATGACCACGAGGCGCCCCGCCGAGTCCGTGCGGAGCTCACCGAGGTAGTCGATGACCGCTGCGCCCGTCGTCTTCAGCGGGACCGTGGCCGGGTAGCTGCCCGCCGACGCCGGCGTGAAGGCCGGACCTGCCTGCGACGCGCCCGAGATGGAGCGCGGCCCAAAGTCGATCTCCAGAGTCTGCTTGCGCAATGCCGGGTCGGTGACGCCGGCATTGCGGAGGGGGGCCGGCTCACGGTTCTCGCCCTGACCACCCTCGAATCCGTGGAACGCTGCCTTCTTATTGGCGAGGTGAACGGACCACTCGATGCCCTGAACCCCCTCGGTGCCGAGATTGACCTCGCGCTTCGGGACCAGCTTGCCGCCGACCGTGTGGTACTCGAAGATGCGGAAGCGCGCCGCTTGGCGCTTCACCTTACCATCCGCGGTCTTGTAGTTCGGCACTGACGTACCGATGCCATCGTAGACCGGACCGTAGCCGGGCACTTCGGGGCCGACGAAGAACTGACTGGCATCCGCGTTGCCCAGGCGGCCAAAGCCGACGGCAGGATGGATGCGGAGGATGGCTCCCGGAGGCACGGGATCGGCCGTTGCGGCTTCGGCACTCCCGGCCGGCAGGGTCACCGCGGCAGCGGCGGCGCCCGCGGCGGCGGCCGCCAAGAAGGTGCGGCGCGTGAAGGGCGCGCGGAAGTCGACGTCGGCATCGTCGAGGTTCATCGGCTCGTTGTCGTGGTGGCTCATGAGTCCTCCCGTGGATGTGGGGCGAGGATGATTGTCGAAATCCTTGAAGTCAACGGCATTGTGGGCCGGTTCAGGTCTGTACAATAGGTGTGTATTGGTAGGCGTCTTTGGGAGACGCCGCCGCTGCGAATCCCTACCAGGGACTCGACTCGACGGAGGAGGTCGGACCGGACGGGGTCTGCCCCCCCACCAGGAAGATCCGTCCACTGCCGAGGGCCGTGCCCGGGAACTCCCGCGCGACACTCAGGTCGCCGGGGGTCGCGTTCACGTTGGAGATGGTGCCCGGGCCCGTGATGAGCGAGGAGTCGCGCGACGACGAGATGGCGCCCGAGACCCGCCCACCGAGCAGGAAGAGCTGGCTGGAGATGGCGACGGCGCCATAGCCCGAGCGGCTGGCGTTTCCATTGAAGGCGAGCGCGAAGGTGCCGAGAGCGCCGCCCGCCTTCACCTGGGCCGAGTAGATTCGCGTGGCGTTGGCGGCGCCCGTGCCAGGGCCGATGAAGATCCACGCGTCGTCGTCGTTTCCGACCCCCGGGGGGCTGACCACACCGACGTCGACCGCCCAAACGCCGTGATCGTGGCGCGCCGGGACGGTGTTCGCGCCGCCGGAGACCCACGACGCGGCGACAGCCTGGGAGCCATCGCCGGTCGTATCGAGCTGGAGCGACTCCCACGTCCCAACGGGCGTTCCGCCGGTGCTGCGCCCGCCCACGGCGTAGAGGTAGTGCCGGTTCAGATTACCCGGATCGCGAGCCACGGCGAGCCCGAAGCCAGCTCGGGGCGCCGTCATGTTCGGCAATACGCGCCACGTCCCGAGATCCCCGAGCTGCCGGGGGGCTGCCGCCGGCGCCGCTGGGGTCGTTGGGTCGCTGAAGGAGGTCGTCCCTGCCGGGAGCTCGGTGATGCGGCGCACCGACGACAGCGCGCCGTCGGCGACCTGAGAGCGATAGAGTCGATATGACGCCGCTCCCGGGACGGCGGACCAGCGCAACGTAACCAAGAAGCCGCTCGGGGCCCACGCCGGGACGACGATGGGCAGTGGCTCACTCGGGAGCGTCTCGCCGCCGGGATTATCGGCGTCGGTGGCCGCCATGACGGCGCTCACTTGGTAGTACCAGAGCCCGGGCCCGAGACCACTCCCCGAGAGGGCGATCTCAAGGTTGCCGTCGAACTCCGGCGTGTCCGTGGGCTGCAATACCTCGGCGCGGAGTACGGACGCCGTCGGGCCCGACCCGCTCTCGCCACCGACGAGGTAGATGAAGCGCCCGAGTGACGCCGATTGTGCGGCCGTGACGGCGCCCGGAATAGGAACGGAGAGGGTGCGCCAAGCCCCTTCGAGGTTCCCGAAGGGAGTGAGCGGCATGACCTCGATGCTCGACAGTGCCGTTGCGACGGCGCCGTTGTCTCCGCCCATCGCGTACAGGAAGCGGGAGGTCGTGGACACAGAGCCGACTTCAATGGCGGGCGCCCGACGCGCGACTTGCATGGGCTTCTGGGTGTCCGTCGAGTCCGGGATGTTCTCCGCCGAGTTCAAGAGCACCAGCGCCGAGAACTCCGCGAAGCTACCGTCGCTGCTGGTCACACGCACCACGCAGACCGAGTCTTGAGGCGGCGCGTCGGCCGAATCCATCGTAAAGTCGAGACCATAGCTCTGAAGGGCGACATTGGTTGCACCGAAGAGCTGGGGCGTTGCGACGCCGGGCACGTCACACTCAAGGCGCACCGTCGGGGCTACGAAGCCCGAACCGAAGACCTTCACGACGGTGTCGGGGGTTGGGATCGAGCCGGGGGCAATGGTCCGAATCTGGGGCGGTGGTGCCGTCGTGATGCGGAAACCGCCCTCCGGGATCGGAGGCGAGCTGATGCCGACGGTCCCATCGGGGTTCACCACGATGACTTGGTAGTCGCCGGGAGGAAGGCCCCCCGGGACCAGCCCGGTGAGCGAGCGACCGCTGAGGAAACCGAGGCTCGAGAGCGGCGTGGCGACGCCCGTATCACCGATGGGATTCAAGTAGACGCGCGGGATCTCCTGGAAGGGGACGCCCGCCGACCCATCGGGGATCTCGATCGTGACGCCAGTCGAGGAGCTCTGTCCGCCGAAGGGCGGGGCCATGACGAAGGGTGAGACCGACACGATCTTGGTAAGGGCCGCGACGCCCGACAGCGACGCGGGGCAGCCGAGGCCGTCGGTGAGTGAGAACTCGAAGTCGACGCGTTCGCCGGCCGCGATGAGATCGCGCGGGACGGTGGTCTGGACGCGGAATGGGCGCAGCGGGTCATAGACGTGTGGGATCGGAATCCAGGTCGACGTGCCGACGCGTCGAATCGCGACTTCAGCCACGCTGCCACCGTTGACATTGGCTACGTAGACCGACGCCTGTACGTCGACGCCGTTGTAGATGACCGGTGGATCCACGAAGAAGACCACCGGACGCGGGAAGACGTCGATGGCGTCGTCCAGTTGATCTTCACAGCCGGGACCGTTGGAGACTCGCACGGCCCACTTACCCTCGACGAGCCCGTCGAAGGTCGCTCGGAGCTGACCCGGAGCGAGGAGCTCGGTCGAGACCGAGGATACGACCTGCCCACTCGGGCCGACCAGCGTCACTTGCGTGGAGCCGACGAGGCCGGTGCCGAAGATGGTGACCGTGAACCCGAGGTCTTCGCACGCCTCACTCGGCACGACGGACACGATGTTCGGCGTCGGGCCGACGGAGAAGATGGCCCGGTCCGAACACGCGACCGTGATGGGGTTCTTGGCGGTGATCTCGTAGTCCCCGATGGGGAGCCCCACGTTCGGGATGGCGACATCGAGCTGAGCGCATCCTTCCGCGCTGACGAAGCCGCCCGCGATCGGGCTGCAGCCGAGCTTGTTCTGAATGGCCACCGGGAGGCCGGCGAAGGTGACCACGGGCGCCTTGCCCTCCACAAAGAGGAAGCCACGCCCACCGCTGCTGAGGCGTAGCGTACTCGGGGCCGCCCCGACGCACGCCACGGGCGGTGATACGGACGAGATCGTGAAGCCCTGGCACCAATCGAAGGTCGCACAGGTGAGTAGGCACCCGTCGGTGTTGTCCGAGTTCTGATCGTCGCACTGCTCGTCGCCGAGTCTCACGACACCGTCCCCGCAGCGCGCCGCGGTGCAGTCACTCAGGCAAGCGTCCCCGTCGAAGGCGTTTCCGTCGTCGCATGCCTCAATCCCGACGTGTCTCTGACCGTCGCCGCAACGTGCTGCCACGCACGACGACAGGCACGCGTCGCGGTCCTTGTCGTTGCCGTCGTCACAGTCCTCGTGGCCGACAGCGACCACCCCGTCACCGCAGCGGGCGTTCATGCACGTACTCAGGCACAGGTCCCCGTCACTCGCGTTGCCGTCGTCACACGCTTCTAGGCCACTTGCGATGCCGTCGCCGCAACCCGTCGCGGCGCACACGTTCGAACAGTCGTCGCCGTCTACCGTGTTGCCGTCGTCGCACGCTTCTACGCCGGCTCGCACGACGCCATCGCCGCAACGCGACAACACGCAGGCGTTCCGACAAGCGTCGGTCTCCGAGGCGTTGCCGTCATCGCACTCTTCGCCCGGCTGCACCTGTCCGTCGCCGCACGACGCCGCCACGCATGCGTTCGAGCAGTCGTCCAGGTCGTCCTCGTTACCGTCGTCGCAGCTCTCGACCCCGACATAGCGGACGCCGTCACCACAGGACGCCGGTTTGCAGGAGTTCAAACAAGCGTCGAAGTTGGACACGTTTCCGTCATCACACGCTTCGACACCTGCGAGTACGACTCCGTCGCCGCAGGACGCCGCGACACAGGAGGTCAGGCACGCGTCCGCGTTCGACGCGTTGCCGTCGTCACAATCCTCTCCAGGCTGGACCACGCCGTCGCCGCAGCTCGGGAGCGCACAGACGTTGCGACAGGCGTCATCATCGGCTTGATTGCCGTCGTCGCAGGCCTCGACGGCGGGGCGCACGATCCCATCGCCGCATCGGGCGTGTTTACAGGCGCCCGTACACGCATCGTGATCATTTGCGTTGCCGTCGTCGCATTCCTCGGCGCCGACCTGTACGAGACCGTCGCCGCAACGGGCGGAGAGGCAGTCGGGACGGCAGCCGTCGGTTGCGATCGGGTTGCCGTCGTCGCACTGCTCTGGTGGCTGAAGGTCGCCGTCGCCGCAGGTCGCCCATCGGCATTCGGGCGTACAGCCCGGCCCGCCGTCACACGCCTCCACGCCCACGTGGTGTACGCCGTCGCCGCAGCGGGCAGACAGGCAAGTGTGTAGGCACCCATCGTGGTCGTCGGCGTTACCGTCGTCACATTCTTCGACCCCGATCTGGTGATAGCCGTCGCCGCACGACGGGAGGACGCAGCTCGGGAGGCAACTGTCGGTGGCGGACGCGTTCCCGTCGTCACACGCCTCGGCGCCTTCGACGACCCCGTTTCCGCATTGGCTGAGCTGACACGTCGCCGAACAACGGTCGCCGTCCTCCGTATTGCCGTCGTCGCAGGCCTCGAGCCCGAGGCGGAGCACGCCGTCGCCGCAGACCGCGACCCGACACTCGTGCGTGCAGGCGTCGCCCGGTGTCAGATTGCCGTCGTCGCAGGCCTCTCCGGAGGCCTTCTGCAGGGCACCGTCACCACATCGCGGGAGCCGACACTGCGTCGTGCAGCCGTCGTCGTCCCACGCGTTGCCGTCGTCGCATTGTTCACCAAAGGACGCTTGTGCGATCCCGTCGCCACAACGCGGGCGCGTACAGGCGTTGGTGCAGCCGTCATCGTCGGTCGTGTTGCCGTCGTCGCACGCCTCACCGCCCTCTCGGGCGCCGTCACCGCAGCTGGGGGCCTCGTCCGCACAGGACCCCAGCAACGCGACGACGAAGAGCGGCGCGAGCGCGATCCGGAAGGTCGCTGCGCCTCGCATGGCGGCTTACTCCCACCCGTGTTCGCACACGAAGGCCCGAGCGGTACTGCACACGTCGTCGTCCCAGTGGTCTGTCGCCGTCATGAACGCGCAGTCACCAGAACCGACGGGGCCAGACCAATCTTCGTAGGTGTTGGTCAAGAACTCGGTGGGCCCCGTCATCCAGAGCCAGCTCCCTTCCGAGAACTGATCGGTGTAGCCGATCCAGGCTGGCACGCCAGCGGTGAGAGACGCGACCTCGGCCGACTCTGCCGCGCTGCCGATGGCCACGAGGTGAGAGTCGAGCAGCGCACACACGTTCTGGGCGTCGAGCCAGGTGCTGCCCTGGACGAAGAGGGCGTAGCAGTGGCCACTGCCGTCGGACAGCAGGTTCTTGCTGCCGGCGGAACATTCCTTCTGGCAGCCGGCCGAACACCAATCACCGCCTTCGAGGTTGCCGTCGTCACATGCCTCACCAGGACCCACGAAGCCATCGCCGCAACCCGCGAGCACACAACCCGGCAGGCACGCGCCGTCCTCGGCGTTGGCGGCACCGGCGTCGCACTCTTCGACGCCTTCCCGCACGATCCCATCGCCACACACCGGGCGCTTGCACTCGGCGGTACAGTCGTCCGAACCCGTCGCGCCGCCGTCGCATTCTTCGACGCCCTTCCACATGATCCCGTCGCCGCACGTGGCCGCGACGCAGCCGGAGGTGCAGCCGTCGCCGTCGACGCCATTGCCGTCGTCACAAGCTTCGCCGTCTTGGCGCCAGCCGTCGCCGCACGACGCGTCGAGGCAGGTCGTCAAACAGGCGTCGAGGTTCGAGACATTGCCGTCGTCGCACTGCTCGCCCGGTTGTTCGATACCATCGCCGCAGGTGGGCAGAGCGCAGGCGTCCGTGCAAGCCGGCGCGGTCACGTCACCGTCATCGCACGCCTCGACGCTCGGGAGGACGTACCCGTCACCGCAGACGTTCAACGCGCACGCGTTCGTGCAGGCGTCGAAGTTCGACGTGTTGCCGTCGTCGCAGACTTCCGTGCCCTGGCGCCAACCGTCGCCGCAAGTCGCGGACACGCAGGTCACGAGGCACTCGTCCGAGTTCGATACGTTCCCATCGTCGCATTGTTCGCCGGGCTGCACATGGCCGTCGCCACACGTCGCGGCGTGGCAGGTCAACGTGCAGGCGGCAGTGTCGCCATTGCCGGTACCGAGATCACACTCCTCGACGCCCTGATGCACCACACCGTCGCCGCAGCTGGCGACCTTGCAGTCGGTCAGGCACGCGTCCGTCGAATCCGGATTGCCGTCGTCACAGCCTTCGTCGCCTTGAACGTAGCTGTCGCCGCAGCGAGCCGCGACACAGTGATTCAAACAGGCGTCTTCGTTCGACGCATTTCCGTCGTCACACGCTTCGGCGCCCTGAACGAAACCATCGCCGCAGCTCGCAGCGCGACACAACGAGGTGCACGCGCTGGTATCGGCGTTGGCCGCCCCGTCGTCACAGGCTTCGACACCGACGAAGACCGCGCCATCGCCACACGTGTTGCGCTTGCAGGAGCCGAGGCAGGCGTCTGAGTCGGCTGCATTGCCGTCGTCGCATTCTTCGCCGGACTGCGTGTATCCGTCGCCGCAGGTTGGGAGGATACAGGCTACGAGGCAGCCGTCGGTGTTCGAGAGATTGCCGTCGTCGCACGCCTCGCCCGGCTGAACCAGCCCGTCGCCGCAGCGTTGGTTCCGGCAGCTCGTCGTACAGGCGGCAGTGTCGGCGTTGCCGTCACCGAGGTCGCATTCCTCGACGCCTGCTTGCCGCACGCCGTCACCGCAGACCGCGATCGAGCACGTGGTGGTACACCCGTCGGCGTTGTCCGCATTGCCGTCGTCGCACTCCTCGGTCGCCTGAAGGATGCCGTCCCCGCAGCGAGCCAGCCGGCACTCGTTCGTGCAACCGTCATAGTCGGTGTAGTTGCCGTCGTCGCACTCCTCCCCAGAGCCCTTCTGGATGAAGCCGTCGCCGCAGACGGGGGCCGTGCACGTGGTGGTGCAGGAGCCCGTGTCCGAGTTCTCGGCGCCGAGGTCACATTGTTCGCCGCCTTCGACCTTCGAATCACCACAGCTCGCCGACTCTTCGGCGCAGGAGCCGACTGTCGTGACGAGAGCCGCGAGGGTCATTGCCAGCGTGCCAAACGAACGTGCCCATCGTCGCGTCATACTTCCCGCTCCTTCAGACGGCGTCGGCCTCTGGCCGCGCGTCCGTTCCGGCTGATCTCAAGCCAATGGGGCGCCACCCCACGATTCGACTATTTCGCTGGGACGCCTCCACGTCAAGAGCGAGTCATCGGTTTCGAGGATAATACGAGGCAAGGTCGGGACGACCCTTGCAGTCGAGACGCGCTCAGCGGGAGTGGCGCCACCCTCGAAGCGGGTGCGTTCGGGCAAACAAAACTTGAGCCGCTACCGGCACGTAGTCGGCTCTCGACGCCTTGGATCTCTCGGCTAGCGCGGCGGCATCGACCTCTCGCCTCCGGACTCGAACCGCCGAGGCCGTCGATGGACCCGGCCACCGCAATCATCAAGTTGGTGGCTGGTCCCACAGTTCTTTACAATGGCGTCGCGCGTGCCCTATCACGCGCCGCTCGGGTCTGCCGGCTTGTCCGGCGTCACGACATTGGAGGCGGCACGTCCGCCAAGAGAGGGTAGCGCGATGAATGAGACAGGCCCGGTCCCGCAGCAATGCGGCCAGCGTGAAGATGACGTGTCGGCTCCTGGTGCCGGCACACCGACGTCCGTTGCCGTCTTCGGGCGGTCGCCCACGTCGCTGGCCCTTACCACCATGGCCTTCGGTGCCGTATTGGCGTCCTGGGCGGCTCGCGCGGAGACCCTCCCGCCAACGACTTGGCCCACCGTCTTCACCACGGCGAACTGCTTTACGAGCGGGAATTCGACCGACCTTATCGCGGACGAACCCAGCGCCAATGGGGCCCGCGACATTGTCGGCAATGCGACCTTCCCGGCGATGGGTTACACCGACGATGGGACCTACCTCTTCATTCGCGTGCGGGTCGATGCGTCGCCACTCGCGGGTGGCGGCTCGGCGCCACTCGACCAGTTTGGATGGGGCTTCGGCCTCGACACCGACGGCAATACCAGCCAGTACGAATACGCGATCGTTACCAATGGAATTACGGAGGAGGTCCTCTTCGTACGCCGTTCGGACAATACCGTCCTCAAGATATTCACTCCCACCGTGGGTGGGTGGGTGCATGTCGATCCGACTGGCGACGGTAGCAACATCAATGGCGACGCCGACTTCTACATCACGTGGGCCATGCCTTTCCTCGATCTCATCACGCTCACGTCAGGCGACCCCTTCCCGATGAAGACCGGTTCCCAGCGGGCCTGGGTTTCGACGTCGGCGAACGGGCAGACGCTAGATAAAGACTTCATGTGTTGGGACAATAATCAGCAGGGTGATCCCGTGCTGAACCTGGCGGTCACCGACCCGATCACCATCGGCACCTACGTGGAGATCCTCACACCGCTGGTCGGGGCGTCGATCCTCCCGACGGCGACGATCACGGGCAATGCCGAGCCGGGCGTCACCGTCCGGGTCAAGATCGGCCTCTTCAGCGCCAATGTCGTCGCGTCCGCCAACGGGACGTGGTCCTTCACCATTCCGGCGCTCTGGGGACTCCTGCCCGGTTCGAGCGCGCTCATCACGGCCGACGTCATCGACGACGGCACGGGCCAGAGCGCGACCGATTCAGCCAACGTGAGCATCGCGTGCGTGGAAGGCACGATCCTCGTCGGCCTGACCTGCGTCCTCGTCGACGCCGATTTGGACGGCATCGGCGACTCCGAAGAGGTCATCTTGGGCACGGACCCGAACGACGCCGACACCGACAACGACGGCCTGTCGGACAGCGCCGAGATCGGCGGCACGATCGCGGCCGCCTACGACCCGGCCGTCGATACGAAGCCGTTCGACGCCGACACCGACGACGACGGCATCTCAGACGGTGACGAAGTGCTCGGCCTTGGCCCGCTCTTTGGCGTCGGCTTCACCGATCCGCTCGACCCGGATTCCGATGGTGATGGCCTCGCTGACGGTTTGGAGGTCGGGGTTATCATCGGAGTCCCCGCTGTCGTCGGCACCAAGGGCGGCCCGGTTGGCTACGCGGGTACTGGGGCGGGCTTTACCCCCGATGCTGACCCGACCACAACCACCGATCCGAATGACGACGACACCGACGAAGACGGGCTCATCGACGGGTCCGAGGATGCGAACCACGACGGGGCGGTGACGGGGCTCACGGTCGGCGCCACGGGCACGTTGGGTGTCGGCGAGACCGATCCGAACGACGGCGACACCGACGGCGACAGCCTCCTCGACGGTATCGAGAGCGGACTCGCCGCGCCGCAAGGGCAGGACACCCTCCTGTTCGTCCCGGACCTTGACCCAACCACGACCACGAGCCCAGTAGACACCGACACGGACGATGGCGGTATTCGAGACGGTGTCGAGGACGTCGGCCTGGACGGCCAGCTCAGCCTCGGGGATCGGGACCCGAACCTCGGCTCCGACGACTGCCTTGCGGGTTATGTCGCCGACCTGTCCGGCCTCCTGTGTGTGAACGTGAACGAGTGCGAAAACGCGCTCTTGAATCTGTGCGATACGAACGCGACGTGTACCGACACACCGGGCGGGTACACCTGCGAGTGCAATCCGACCTACGAGGGGAACGGCTTTCTGTGCCAACCCGATGACCTCGACGGCGACGGGATCCTGAACACCGACGAAGCCATCCTCGGGACCGATCCGGGCGACGCGGACACCGATGGCGACGGGCTCGACGACGATGAGGAGATCGGCGGGACGACTCCGGGCGACTACGATCCGGCCGTCGACACGAATCCGGTCGACGCGGACACCGACGACGATGGGATCACGGACGGACACGAGGTGGATGGCACGGGCCCGCTTGGGCCTTTTGGCCCGACGGACCCGATGAACGCCGACAGCGACGGCGACGGGCTCGGTGACGGTCTGGAAGCTGGCGTGGACGCGCCCATCACCGGCGGGCTGTCGCTGGGCGGGATCCTCTTCGTCGGGACGGCCATCGGCTTCGACGGCGACGCCGACAACACCACGACCACCGATCCGAACGACGACGACAGCGATGACGACGGCCTCCTCGACGGAACCGAAGACGCCAATGGCGACGGTGAGGTCACTGGCCAGGTCATCGGTGGTATCGGCACGCCGGGCTCGGGGGAGACCGACCCGAACGAGAGCGACACCGATGGTGACGGCATCTCCGATGGCGTCGAGGTCGGGCTCACGACACCGGAAGGCACGGACACTGTGGGCTTCGTCCCGGATGCCGACCCCACCACGACCACTGACCCGCTCGACACGGACTCGGATGATGGCGGCATCGTCGATGGCGCCGAAGACGTCGACGCGGACGGTGAGGCCGCTGGCGATGAGACTGACGCGTCGGTGACGCTCGACGATTGTGCGGCCGGCTACGCGCCGTCGGCCTCGGGGCTCACGTGCGAGAACGTGGACGAGTGTAGCGACGACGCGCTGAACGACTGCGATCCCAACGCGACCTGCTCGGACTCGCTCGGAGGCTACACCTGTGCCTGCAACCCGACCTTTGAAGGGAACGGGGTCTTCTGCCAACCGAACGATCTCGACGGCGACGGCATCCTGAACACGGACGAAGCCATCCTTGGGACGGACCCGAACGACGCGGACACCGACGGCGATGGCCTCGAGGACGCAGACGAGATCGGCGGCACCACGCCGGCCGATTACGATCCGGCCGTCGATACGAACCCGATCGACGCGGACACCGACGACGACGGGCTCTCGGACGGAGATGAGCAGAATGGCACGGGGCCACTCGAGGGCGTCGGCTCCACGGATCCCATGAACGCCGACAGCGACGGCGACGGTCTCGGAGACGGACTCGAGGCCGGCGTGGACCTCCCGATTCCGGGCGGGCTCTCGCAATCGGGCATCTCGTTCCCCGGCACCGCGGATGGCTTCGAAGGTGATTCGGATCCCGCCACCACGACGGATCCGAACGACGACGACACCGACGACGACGGTCTCCTCGACGGCTCCGAGGACGTGAACGGCGACGGCGCGGTCACGGCCCAGGTCGTGGGTGGCGTTGGGACTCCGGGCTCGGGTGAGACGAACCCCAACAACCCGGACACAGACGGCGACGGCATCGCCGATGGCGTCGAGCTCGGCCTCGACGCTCCGGAGGGCAATGACTCGGCCGGCTTCGTGCCAGACGCCGACCCCTCGACGACCACGGACCCGCTCGACACCGACTCGGACGACGGCGGTATCCTCGACGGTAGCGAGGACCCCGACGGCAGCGGGAGTGTCAACGATGACGAGACGAACGCGTCGCTCACAGCCGACGACTGCCCGGCGGGCTACGTCGCCGCGGCGTCGGGCCTCACTTGCGAGAACGTTGATGAGTGCGGCGACGACGCCCTGAACGACTGCGATCCGAACGCCTCGTGCACGGACACGCCCGGCGGATACACCTGTGAGTGCGGCCCCGGCTTCGAGGGGGACGGCATGTCGTGTCAGCCCGTTGACCTCGACGGGGACGGCATCCTGAACTCGGACGAGGCGATCCTCGGCACCGATCCGAACGATGCGGACACCGACGGCGACGGGATCGATGACGGTGAGGAGATTGGCGGGACGACTCCCGCCGACTACGACCCGCTCGTCGACACCGATCCGGTCGATGCGGACACCGACGACGACGGCCTCTCCGATGGCGACGAGACGAACGGGACCGGGCCGCTCGATGGCGTCGGGACGACGGACCCCATGAATGGAGACTCGGATGGGGACGGGCTCGGTGACGGACTCGAGGTCGGCGTGGAGTCGCCCGTTCCCGGTGGTGTCTCCGATGGAGGCGTGCCCTTCCCGGGGACGGCCGACGGCGCCACGTTCGATGCGGATCCGACGACGACGACCGACCCCAATGACGACGACAGCGACGACGACGGGCTCCTCGATGGCAGCGAAGACGTCAATGGCGACGGCGAGGTCTCGGGCCAGACGATCGGCGGGACCGGGACGACCGGATCCGGGGAGACCGATCCGAACAACGCGGACACGGATGGCGACACGGTCGGTGACGGCGTGGAGCTGGGGCTGACGACGCCCCAAGGGAATGACACGACGGGCTTCACGGCGGACGCCGATCCGTCGAGCACGACGTCGCCACTCGACACGGACTCCGACGACGGCGGCATCCAGGACGGCGTTGAGGACGCGGACCACGACGGTGGACACAACGGGAGTGAGACCGTTGCCAACGTGACCGAGGACGACTGTGCGTCGGGTTATGTCGCGAGTGTGACGGGCCTCGCGTGCGGTGACGTGGACGAGTGTGGTGACGCCGGGCTGAATGACTGCGCCGACAGCGCCGACTGTACCAACACACCGGGCGCCTATTCTTGCACGTGTCAGGCTGGGTTCGAAGGCGACGGCAAGACCTGCCAGTCGGACGACCTCGATGGCGACGGTATCAAGAACGTCGACGAGCCTGCACTCGGGACGGACCCGACGGACGCCGACACCGACAATGACGGCCTCTCGGACAGTGAGGAGATCGGCGGTACGACGCCGAGCGACTACGACCCGGCTACGGACACGGATCCTCTCGACGCCGATACCGACGACGACATGCTGTCGGACGGTGACGAGGAGAACGGCACGGGCTCGCTCGACGCCTTCGGCCCGACGGACCCGATGGAGCCGGACACGGACGGCGATGGGCTCGGCGATGGCCTCGAAGCCGGCGTGGACGAGCCGATCCCGGCTGGGTTGTCGAGCGGCGGCATCCCCTACCGTGGGACGGATGGCGAGGTGACGCCGGATGACGATCCGAGCACCACGACCGATCCGACGAAGGTCGATACCGATGACGACGGCACGCCCGATGGCGTCGAGGACGCGGACGGCAATGGCGCGGTCGATGAAGGTGAGTCCGATCCGAACGAGCCGCCCGAGCCGCTGTCCGACGTCGACGGCGACACGGTCGCCGATACCGTGGACAACTGCCCCTTCAATCCGAACACGGACCAGCTCGACGCCGACCAGGACGGCGTGGGTGACCGCTGCGACTACGGCGATGGCAACGAGACGGTCGACCGCGCCGTCAGCGGCCTGGCGCTGCGGGGTGGTGGGGCCTGTAGCACCGGCGGGGTCTCCTCGTCCGGTGGCGTGGGCATGATCGTTCTGTTCGGGCTTGTGGCCGCGTGGCTGCTGCGTCGACGCCGGTCGGGCTCGACCCTCGCGAGTGGCGCCGTCATGGCGGTGGCCTTGGGGTTTTCCGGTGGTGCTCAGGCACAGTCCGGTGAGCTCGCGGTCGAGCAGTTTCGCCACGTCTCGGACAAGGTCGGCATTCTGAACCTGTCCACGTCCAAGACGCTTGGTCACCTCGGTTGGAACGTCGAGCTCGGTGTCATGTACGCCCATGAGCCGCTCGCGCTCGTCCAGGTCGGCGAAGGGGACCCGCGAGAGGACGGCGTCGTCATCCCGGGGCAGGTCCGCTTCGAGCTCATCGGTGGCATCGGCGTGTTCGACTGGATGCAGATCGACGCCGGGATCCCCGTCGTCGTCGGCGTCGGTGACGCGGAGTACGGCGTGGCCGGGCGCGGCGCGTCGGACCTCACCGGTTTCGCGATGGGCGACATCCGGCTCGGCCTCGGCTTCGACGTGAAGGCCATGCTGGAGAAGTCCGCACAGGAGAAGTGGAATGGCTTCGGCTTTGGCTTTCGGGTGAATGTGTGGCTCCCCACGGGCGACACGACGTCCTTCAACGGCGAGGGTGCCGTGCGGGTCGAGCCCGAGGTGAGCCTCGACTACGCCCTTCCGGGGGACTGGAAGATCGCCGCCAACCTCGGCTATCACATTCGCCCGCGCTCCCAGGTCTTCAATGTCGTCAATGACGACCTCTTTCGTTATGGAATCGGCGCACGTGGCAACATCGGCGTGAAGGGCCTCGACGCGCTCGTCGCTCTGTCGGGCGGTGTCCAGATCGCCAAGCAGCGCGATCCGCTCGATCCCAGCCAGGAGGTTCGCGACGGGAGCTACAACCCACTCGAGGTGCTCGTCGGCCTTGGCTATAACATCGCTGGCTTCCACCTCGTGGCGGCGGGTGGCCCGGGCATCAAGGAGGCCATCGGGACGCCTGACTTTCGCGTGATGCTTCAAGCGGGATACGTCGCGGACGGCCGCAAGGACACCGACGGCGACGGGCTCTTCGATCACGTCGACCAGTGCGTCAATGAGCCGGAGGACAAGGACAAGTTCGAGGACTCCGACGGCTGCCCGGATCTCGACGACGACAAGGACGGGATCCTCGACGTGGCGGATCAGTGCCGCCTCGAGCCGGAAGACAAGGACAAGTTCGAGGACGAGAACGGCTGCCCCGATCCGGACAACGACAAGGACGGCATTCCGGACGTCAAGGACGAGTGCCCGAACGACGCCGAGGACAAGGACGGGTTCGAGGACGAGAACGGCTGCCCCGACCCGGACAACGACCAGGACGGCATCCTCGACGTGAGCGACAAGTGTCCCATGGAGCCCGAGGACAAAGACCAGTTCGAAGATGAAGACGGTTGCCCCGAGCCCGGGCCGTGCGAGAAGGGCGCGGACGGACAGTGCCTCGCCGAAGAGAAGGACGGTGTCATCGAAATCTACGAACGGGTGGAGTTCGAGTCCAACAAGGCCGTCATCCGGCCCGTCAGCTTCCCGGTCCTGGACGCGGTCATCACCATCCTGAAGAAGCACGACCGCATCAAGAAGGTGGAGGTGCAAGGCCATACCGATAACGATGGTCCGACGAAGCGCAATCAGACGCTCTCCGAGAAGCGTGCGCTCGCCGTCGTGACCTACCTAGTGGAGAAGGGTGGCATCGACGCTGCGCGCCTCACCCACGTCGGTCACGGTGAGTCGAAGCCGATTGACACGAACAAGACGCGCGCGGGCAAGCAGAAGAACCGACGCGTGCAGTTCGTCATCCTGGATCCGAAGGCGGATGACAGCATCCGAGAGAAGTCCCCGGAGAAGTAGGCGCTTTTGAACTTGATCTCCGGCCTATCTCGCAATAGACCGGAGTTCATGACGAATCGACTCTCTTCCTTCTCGGCCAAGAGCCTCGCTCTAGGCGCTGGTCTCCTCCTCGGCGCGGCGGCGTGTTCAGATGACGCCGCCACGACCACCCCCACGAGCGACGTGTCCTCGGACGCCGCCGGTACTGACGATACCGGCGGGGCCGACGCGACGGATTCCGACACGGCCGGCGCGGACACAGCTGGTACGGACGGGTCGGACTCGGACACGAGCGAGACCCCGGCTGACCCCGGCGCGTTGCTCGGTCTCACGATGTCCTCCACGGTGGGTGTGCTCCTCGACGAGCTCGAAGGCGAAGCGCGCACGCGGGCCATCGCGCACCTCGAGAAGCAGCCGGACTCGTTCTGGGAAGAGCGCGCGCGTCGGCAGATCGAAGCCACGAGCTACCGACTCGTCTTCCGCAACCTCTACTTCGAGCCTGAAGAGGGCAAGGGCATCCTTCCCCTTCCGCCGGTCGAGCTCTGGAAGCTCACCTTCAAGGGCAAGCCGGAGCTGCGCGTCATTGATGGGCATCAAGTGTACGCCGTCGACTATGACTTCGCCAGCACACTCCTCGGCCCAGCGGACGACGTCATCCGAGCCGACGCTCGCTTCACGGCGGCCGGCACGGTCGTCGAGGAGAGCTTCGTGCTCCCGGTCGACCCGGAGCACATCTTCGAGCGCACGGGCTACGCCTGCATGGACGAAGCCGACTTCCCGCCCAACAGCGTCGACACCGAGAACGCGCGTCTATTCTACGACGACCTCTGCGAAGGCGGGGTTCTCGTCGAGAACGACGGCTGCCACCTCAGCTACCCCATCCCCGACCTCTCGTGCCCCGACGCCGTGAAGCAGCACATCGGTGCGGTCGAGACCGTCGTCCGCTTCGAGCGGCTGCCGTGGGACCAGGTGGTCGCCGACAGCGTCCGAGTCGGCTCTCAGATCCCCGGGGTCTCCGAGCTCCGGGCCATGCCGGAGGGCGTCGCCGACAATCGCATCGTGTACCGGTACTTCGCGCCGGATTCCTGTGCGATCAGCGAGGGTTGCGTAGGGGGGGCTGGCTGGCGTCGTCTCCTCATGTTCACGGCGACCGTCCAGAATCTCGGCGCCGTCGATGCGGCCCTCGGCGACGTGAGCGCGGGCAGCGGCCCCGTCGAGAACAAGCTCGTCAGCCTGAGTGAGTGCCATGGCCACATGCACTTCAACCACTACGGCAACTTCACGTTCGGCAACGGTGAAAATCAGCTCGGTAGCAAACGCGCTTTCTGCCTTGAGAGCACCTGGCGTTACTTCAACAACGAGGACACGCCCTTCACCCACCCCTACACCTGCTCCTATCAGGGCACGGCGGCCGGTTGGGGCGACGACTACATCGCCGGCCTCGACTG
>JADMJS010000576.1 GCA_018780435.1 Myxococcales bacterium | reverse complement strand
CTGAAACCCAGCGTCGATCCCCGCCGACTCGACGGCGGGGTCCGAGTCGATGACCCGGGCGGCGGCGATCGTTCCGCGCGCGCCCGAGCCTCCGGCCGGCGAGCACCGGATCGCGTTCCCGTTGGACAGTTCGTAGTGGTCGCCCGGCGAGAGCTGCTCGACCCGAAAGGGACCGGGAGGGAGGTTCGGAGCTCGGTCGGTGCTCATTCTGACAGCGTAGTGCGCCGGTAGGGGCCCTTCAAGGGAGCCCCTCAGCCCGATCCGAGATTGGGGGGCAGTCCATCGCGCGCCGCTGCTCGCGGGCTTTCAGTCTCAGCCCGGCTGTGCCTCGGTGGTCGGCTCGCCTTCGGCCGGTGGCGCCTCTGGCGCCGGAGGGGCGTTCTTCTTCTCGAGCTCTTCCTGCTTCATGAACTCGATCGTCTGCTTCAGACCTTCGACACGCTTCACGATCTCGGCGCGCTTCGGGTGGGTCTCGGGCGCCATGGCCACGAACTCCTGGCAGACGCCGAGCGCGTCTTCGTACTTCTCTTCGTAGATGGCGAGGAGCAGGCACTTGTTGTAACGCAGGTCCGGGTTGTTCGGCTGCATCTTGAAGAGAGTGTCGTAGTCGGCGCGAGCGGCCGGGAAGTCCGCGAGACCACGTAGCGCGACCGCGCGGCCGAGGAGGCCGTCCGCGTTGCCGTCCTCGACACGCAAGGCCCCGTTGAAGTGGGTCTTGGCGCGCTCGAAGTCGGCGTAATTGAGCACCGTCGACGCGAGGTTCAAGTGACTCTCGACCGACGACGGCTCCGATTCGACGGCCGTCACGAAGGAGCGGAGCGCGGCGCGGACATTATCCGTACGAAGGAAAGTCAGGCCCATCAGGTTGTGGATAGACGCCGACTTCGGATTGATCTTGAGGGCCTCCTCGCAGACGAGGCGGGCCATCTGGTACTGCCCCTGTTCGAAGTAGTTGCGAGCCAAGTTCTGATACGCGTTGACGTTTTCGGCGTTGCCGATGAGCGCTTGTCGCGAGGTCTTGGCTGCCGTCGACCAGTCTTTCTGTGCTTGCGCCGCAATGGCCTGGGCGTTCAGCGCCTCGGGCTGGAACTTCTCCACCGCGAGGGCCTTCGCGATGGCCTCCACGGAACCCGCACGTCCCGTGCGCTGCAGAATCTCCGCCTTCAGACCAGGCGCCGCCGCGAGGGCCGGATCCTTGGCCTCCGCCTGTGAGAGCAGGTCGATGGCACGCGGGTAGTCGAGGCGGCGCAGCGCCACGACGGCCTGGTTGAAGAGCCCAGACCCCGCGTCGGCCCCCTGCCCTGCCTCCGAGAAGGCCTTGGCGACGGACTCGGCTTTGTCGGACTCGGCGAACCAGTCGTTGATTCCCTTGCCCAGCTCGATCGCGTCCTTGAAGGCCGGCGCGTCGATGAAGGCCGGCGCGTTGGCGCTCGGACGGTACGCCGTCGGCTGCGGACGAATCTCACGCGTGAACTTGTACTCAAGGTCGAGCTTGGCGACGTTGGCTTCGCAGTTGTCCGAGAACTCGTTGAACCACTGCTTCGCCTTGGCGCGCTCAAGACAGATTCGGTACGCCTCGACCGACTTGGCACGGACTTCGTTCGCCTTGTTCTGGAAGTCTTCCTGGACCTGGAAGCGCACGTCTTCGTCGAGGTTCTTGGGGATGGGCGCGTTCTCGATGGCGTCCGACAGGTTCTGGTAGGCCTGACCGATGCGGTTGAAGGCCGCGATCTCCCAGTGCGGGCGCTCGAACTGGGCGACTTCCTGCATGCGGTCGGTCGCCTGAGAGATGAGCTCTAGCTTCTTGGCCAGCCGCTCGGCGAAGACCTTCTGCGGCAGCTTTAGCTCGACCTTCTTCATCTCGTCGAGGACGACCTCGCCCTCGTAGAACTTGGCGGCGGCGACCGAGTCGAGCCCGCCTTCGGTGATCTCGGCCTTGGTGCCCTCGATCTTCGCCTTGTCGTTCAGTTCCCGGAAGATGCTGAGCGCCTGGGCGAACTCGTCGAGCGCGGGCTTGCGGGAGCCGCTCTTCCAGTGGGCGATACCCATCTTGGTGCGCGCAGCGATGACGTTGCCGGGCTTGGCGTCCTTGCCGTGGTTTTTGAGGTAGGTCTGGAAGTGCTTGACCACGGCCTTCCAGTTGCCCTGCGACTCATAGATGAGACCGATCTCGAAGTAGATGTCACCGGCGTCGGCGTTCTTCGGGAAGCGCTTGTAGAACTCGACATAGTCCTTGATGGCCTTGTCGTACTCGCCGAGCGCGCGGCGGTAGGTCGCGGCGCGGGCGAGCGCGCGGGCGAGCAGCGTCTGATCGTGGTCCGGGTGGTTCTGGGCGTAGATCTCGTAGTAGTAGGCGGCTTCGGAGTAGACCGCGATGGCCTGGTAGATCTGGCCGATGTTGTAGAGCGCCTGCGGGGCCATGGGCGAGTCCGAGCGCTCGTTGTAGAGACGTTCGGACGCCGCGAGCGCACGCTCGATGAGGCGCGCGTCCTTGTACATGATGGCGGCGCGCGCGAGGGCCTCGTCGCCGTCCTTGGCAGAGCGGAAGTCCTCGAAGTACTTCATGAAGCAGTCGCCGCCTTCGCGGAACTTCTTGTCGAACTCGAGCTTGCGGCAGACGTTGAAGTCGCGCTTGGCCTGGATGTCGGCGAGGAGCTGGCCGAACTTGCCGGTGTTGATGGCCGGGTTGGCCGCGAAGGTGTTCGTCCACTTGTAGAGGTTGTCGATGTCGCTCGACAGATTGAAGATCGACAGCAACATCTTGGCGGCGTCCTGGATGAACGCCTTGGCCGCGAGCTCCTCTCGATACTTGTCGTAGAGCGTGATGAAGATGGGCTTGGCCTCTTCGAAGTGGTTGTATTCGTAGTAGATCGAGCCCACGACGTAGAGGACGTTCGGCACGAGGCTCGCGTCTTCAATGGTGCCCTGACCGGCGAACTCGACGTAACGCGAGCAGGACTTCACGAGCGCGGCTTCCCGATCGGGGATCGTCGTCGGCTTGTAGCCGTCCGGGTCGCCTTCCTTCTTCTCTCCCGCGCCTGACGTGGCCGCCATCTCCTTGGTCGCGAGGTTGTAGCGCGCCATGCAGGACTGGTACGCCGCCGGGGAGGTGAACTCGCCCTTCGGGTTCATCTCGATGACCTTCTCGAAGAGGCGCGCGGCCCGCTCGTACTCGCCCATCTGGTACGCGAGGATCGCGGTGTTGAAGGACATCGAGTAGTTGTCCTTCGCCTCCGGGAACCAGATCAGGTAGGTCTCGTACATGGTGACCGCGAGGTTCTGGGTCGCCTTGTCCTTCGTCTTCTCGGTCTCGCGGTGGTAGTCCGTACCGATGATGCGGAGCATGAGCTCGAGCTCGCCGAGCTCCTGCTTCTTGAACTCCTCCGGGAAGCCGCCGATCACGCGCTGGAGCCGCTCCGAAAGCGCGAGGACGGACTTACGAGTCGCCTCCTTGTCGCCACTCTTGTAGGTGTTCATCACCATCTCGCGTTGGTAGCGACTGGCGCGCGGGTCGGCGTCGCCGACGTCCGCCATGAGCGACTCCAAGACGATGTTCGACGATCCGTAGGCGGACTCGTTGTAGTAGATGTTCGCGAGTGCTTCGCATAGCGCGATGTAGATGTCCGGCGCGCTCTTCTTGAAGAAGGCAAGCGCCTTCGCGGGCGCACCGATCTCCGAGTAGGCCTGGACCATGTCGGCGAGGGCTTCCTTGCGCAGGTCGAGCGCGGCTTTGAGCCCACGTGCTTCGGCCTTCTTCGTCCACTGCACCGTCTCGTAGAAGAAGTTGAGCGCCTTGGCCTTGTCGTCGAGGTTGAACCAGCACCAGCCCGACTTGAAGATGGCGTAGCCGAGGACGGGCGTGTCGCCGTACTGCTTGACCTTCTCGTAGAAGGCGAGCGCCTGCTGGAAGTCGTTCTTCGCCTCGAAGAAGTAGTCGCCGATGTTCAAATACGTATCGGGGACGAGGTCGCTGTTCGGGCGCTGCAGGATGAGCTTCGCGTAGTACTGGTAGCCCTGATCTTTCTCGCCCATCTGCGACAGCAGGTAGCCGAGCGCGTAGAGGACCTGATCGAGCTCCTTGTAGGTCGGGTGGTCCTTCTCGATCTGCTTGTAGGTCTTGATCGCCTCGCCCTGCCACTGGCGCTGGAGCCCGAGGAGCCGGTCGCGCTCGGCCTTGACCCCGGCGAGCTCGGCCTCATCTTTGGCTTCTTCGGCGTCGTAGATGGCCTTGAGCAGCTTCTCGTCTTCGGAGAGGAAGTAGTAGTCCTCGCTCTTCTGCCAGTACTGATCGGCGAGCTTGATGAGGACCTTCGGATACTCCGGGTTCGCCGGATCCTCGATCTCGAGCGTGTCGAGCAAGGTCTGGATGGCGGCTTCGCGCTTCTCCTCCGCCATCGCCTCGCGCTTGCTGCGCTGGTCGAGCTTGAAGCGGGGCCCCTTCGGACCGGCCTTCGGCGGGGCCTTCTTCTCTTCGGTGTAGACCTTCACCCCGGTGGGTGGCTGGGTACCCGCGGGGGGTGTCTGAGCCAGGGCCGTGCCGGAGACACCCACGCTCAGGGCGAGAGCGAGGATCCTCGCGGCTACGCTCGAGATTCGGCGATTCAGTTGCAACATGTGGGTATCACTCCAAGGGAGGGGGCGAATCCGTCGTGCACCGAATGGGGGCCTGGAGGGTTAGCCCTCTCCTGCAACCGCCGCTCGTGGTGACGACATTCCGCCAAGGATTAGTGGGGGGCGGGCGTCTCGCCCTTTGGTGCCGTGTCGTTGTCTTCGAGCGCCGGCTTCGAGTCTTCTTGAACGGGCTTTCGCGACTCCTTGGTCGGGCATACGGACACGATGCCGACCGTGTAGGAGTCCAGCTCGTCGCGCCAATATTCGCCCTTGAAGGGCCAGTACTGGTGCTCCCGGTCGATGTCGCCTGCCGCGACGTCGCCGTCGCCAGTGACCGACTTCTCGTCGGTGTTGATGGCCTTCTCTTGGGCCTTGAGCGTCTCGAAGCGGACCTTGAGCCCGTCGGCGAGGTGCGCGCGGAGCTCGTCGCGGATGCTCTCAAGACGGCTGCGAGCCAGCGACCCGGCTTCGCCGATGACGAGGGAGCGGAACGACGTAACCTCGTTGATGAGCGCCGCCGCGAAGCCCGTGAGCGTGGCGTTCTGCGAAAGCTTCTTGAGGGCGTCGATCTCGTCGTTCAGGCTCAAGATAAAGCCGAAGCTGCGGCCGAGGTTCTTGTCCGCGAGTGCCGCGTTGAAGATGCGCTTCAGACGGGGCGAGATGTCGGTACCCGACTTCGAGAGTCGAGCCAGCCAGCCATAGAACTGATTCGGATCGCGCGGCACCTTGAGCTGCTCGTCGAGCTCTTTGAAGAGGTCGCGGTAGCCCTTGATGAAGGTGTTCACCGACGCCAGCGTGTCGTCGTAGTGGCACGTCGAGTACAGGATGACCGCCTCGAGGACGCGGGACTCGGGGTAGAACTCCTCCTCGAAGTACGGGGAGTTGAGCGTGTGGAGGTTGCCGAGGGCGCGGCCGAAGCGCTCGGTCTGGTAATAAGCCCAGCTCACCTCCATGAGCGACTCGAGCCAGTCGTCCGAGTACTCCGGGATCATGTCGTAGTACTTGATGGCCGTGTCGAACTTCTGGATGGTGTAGAAGATTCGAGCCAGCGCGAGCAGGCTCATCCG
>JADMJS010000241.1 GCA_018780435.1 Myxococcales bacterium | reverse complement strand
TGACGTTGTCGGAGCTGGCGCTGCGCTCCGGAGTCTGGCTCGAGACCGCGGAGCTTCTCGTGAAGCGTGGCTTCTTCGGCCAGGTTGACGGGGACAACTTCACGCTCGACCACGAAGCCCGGCTCCGCTTCGCGCTCCGCGCTCAAGCCGAGCATCAGCTCCCCCTCGACGTCGTCCAGCGTATTGTCGTCGATGATTGCGACGGCGATCTCGAGGAGGCCGAAGCCGCATTGATGGTGCTCGTGGAGCCCGACCCCACTCGCGCAGGCCCTGGCCCGTCGTCGACCGCGGCCCTCATCGCTCGGGCGAGCGCGGACCCAAATCTCATCGCCCGTCTCGCGCGAATCCAAGCCATCCCCAGTCAGGGCCCCTATGGCGGACATCACGTGTGGATCGTGGAGTCGTCCCGCGAGCTGCTCGACCTCGGCGTCACGGCGCCGGAGCTCGAACGCGCCGTCGGGCTCGCCCTCTCGGTGGGCGCTGTCGAAGTCGACGCGCTCCTCGGTACGGTGGGGCGTGGCGTCCTGCCACGGGCGGCGCTCGCCGATGCCCGCGCCCGCCGAGACGCGGTAGGGCAGGTCCTCGCCAGCGCTCGCAGCGCGGCGGCAACCGAGCGGCTCTCACGCGTCGCCCGTGCCGCCGACGGAAGCCGGGAGCTCACGGGCGTCGCGACGCATGTCCCCAGCACGTTGTTCCGAGCGCGCCATCGCCTTGACGGGCTCCTGTCGCGAACGCGCGCCGCTTTCCTCGAGTCGGGCGATCCGCTCGTCGGTCGCGACCTCGCCAAACTCCTGATTGGTCTCGGGGAGTTCCAAGACGCCGCCCGCGTCGCCGAAGTCTGCGTCGGCGCCGAGTCGGCCCCCCCTGACCTCGGGCTCTACCTCGGCCTCTGCCGGTCGATGGCCGGGGACGACGTGGGCGCGATACGGGCCATCGAGCGCAGCGCCGGGGCCGTCAACGGCGTTTTGGCGAGCGCGGCAGGGCAGCGCGCGCCCGACGGCAACACCGCGGTACTCGACCCGCCTCACGATCCTCGCACCTTCCCCTTCCTCGCCGCCGCGCAGCTCGTCGCGGCCGGACGCGCGGGGGACCTGCTCGCCGCGACCAGCCACATCGAACACGCGCTCGCCGCGCTCGCCGCGTCGCGCCGCGTCGATGACGGCACTCGCCCCATCACCGGAGGCGGCGGTGCGATCTTGAATGGGCTCGAGTCGCGCCTCGTTCGAGGTCGCATCAGCCTCGTGATGCCCGACGTCTTCGGTCTCTCGGCGGCCGGGGAAGCGGACCTGCGCAGCATCCTCGATGCGACCGACCACGGCGCTGACGACACGCTGGGGTTCGAGGTCCCTGGCAGCCGCGACCTCCTCCGGATCTCCGCGGCGTTCTTCCTGGGCGTCTGGCTCGATGAACGAGAACAATCGAGCCTCCATGCGAGCGGAGCACTACCGCCGCGACCGGGTGGGCTCCCAAATGACGTCGACGCCCTCCTTCGTGAGGTGGTCGCGCTCGATCCGATGAGTGACTTCGCTGCGGCTGCCTATCGCCGGCTCGCCCGTCGGTCGACAACGGCGCGGGGACAGGAGGGGCGCCTTTGAGACCGGCCTGGGTACACGGGGAAGACTTCGAGTTCCCGGCGCCGGAACGGGCGACGCGTGAAGGCGTCGTCGCGATCGGCGGCGACGTGACTCCAGCGACGCTGAGGCGGGCCTATGGGCGCGGGATCTTCCCCTGGCCCATCCGCGCGGATCTCCCGATGTTCTGGTTCTCGCCGAACCCTCGTTTCATTCTTGATTTCAATGACTTCCATGTCCCGAGGTCGCTCATGAAGATCGTCCGCCGCGGCGACTTTGAGGTCCGCTTCGACACGGCGCTCGATGACGTCATGGAGGGTTGCGCGACCGTGCGGCGCGGAGAATCCGGGACCTGGATTCACCCGCGGCTTCGCGCGGCGTTCAGCGAGCTCGGCGCCGAACCGCCGACGCAGGGCATCAGCGTCCATTCGGTCGAAGCATGGCGCGGCGGGGCGTTGGTCGGTGGCCTCTACGGCGTACAGGTCGGCGCGTCGTTCGCGGGGGAGTCGATGTTCTTCCGGGAGCCGGAGGCCTCCAAAGTCGCGCTCGTCGTCTTGGTCGAGCGCCTCGTCGAGCGGGGCTTCCACTTTGTCGATTGCCAGGTCGCCACGCAGAACCTCGCCCGCTTTGGCGCCAAGGAGGTCCCCAGGTCGAACTTCCTCCATCGACTCGAGCTGGCCTCGTCCGACAGCAGCGCCACGTTTTGACGCTCCGTAATGGTCGGTCGCGGCGACCAGCCCTGCCTACAGATCCGTGGTCCCAGGCGGGCGGCCGCCCACGGGCATGTCCGGCTGCGCCGGTTCGGCTACCGCCGTAAAGACCTGCGTGGCGATGATCTCGCCCTTGTCGTTTTGCGCGGTACCGACGCCGATGAGGAACACGTCGCGGTCGAGAATGTTCTTCCGATGGCCCGGGCTCTTCATCCACATGTCCACCAGCTCTCGCGCGGCAGACCGGGCGTCGAAGCTGCCCATCGCGATGTTTTCCGACGCGCGCTGGTAGCCTGTGACACCTTCTTGTCGTAGTCGGTCCACCGTGCCGGAGCGCCCTGACGTCGGCGACTCGTGAGAGAAGTACCCGAGCTGGCCCATCTCCTCCGAATGCCGACGCGCCGTCTCCATGAGCCGGCCCTCGGCCGCGACCGGCGTGAGCCCCGCCCGAGCGCGCTCGGCGTTGGTCAGCCGGATGATCTCGTCTTCGATGTGGTCGAGCGTCACCTCGCCGGAGTCAGCCTCGGCTGTCGGAGGTGCTCTCGGTGCGTCGGCACGTGGAGCCTCTCCAGCTTCCCACTGCCGCGTGATCTCGGGTCGTCCCGACGGTGTGGGCTGACCCCGCGACTCGGGCTGCTCCATGTAGTCGGTGTCGTAGTCGCCGCTCTCCTCGCCCTCAAAGTCCTCGCTCGGCGGGGCCGGCGGAGCGGTGACGTCTCCCGGTTCGTCGCACTCGGTGGGTGGGGCCGTCTCGTACGGGGCTACCTCCGCCTCGGGGTCGCCCTCCACGAGGTACGGCGGCGGCGCGGGCTCGACCACGACCATCGGCGGGGGCTGCACCACGTAGACCGGCGGGGCAGGGCGCCAGTACGGGGCGGGAGCTCGATACACCACCCGAGGGCGATATACCGGTGCGTAGCGATAGCCGTAGCTTCGTGGCGCATAGCGCGGCGCGTAACGAGGGGCATATCGAGGGCCGTAGTGCCTGGGTGCGCCATAATAACGTCCGCGGGGGACCACATGACGCCCGGGCGCGTAACCGCCCCGGGGAGGCACGTCGGAGCGCCCCGACGCTTGGGGCGACGATGCAGACGGGGGCGCCGCGGCCGCCGTGCTGGGCGAGAGGCCGGCACCGCTGGCGACGACCAGCGCGCACAGGGTGGACAGGCCCTTGCGAAGGGCAGACGCGTGGCGTGTGAGCGAGGTGTTGAGCATGTGGCTGGGACGCCGAGGGCCGGCGCGTATTCACGTCGAGTTCGACAGGCCCGTGGGGGACTTGTCCCTGAAGCGCAAACCCGTCTATCCTCGCGCCATGCTGCTCCCCGTCCGCTCGCTGGTCCTGTCTGCTGCTACGGCTGTCCTCGTCACGACGCCCTCGAGCGCCGAGAAGACGCCGGCCCTGGCCGGGCTCCTCCGGCACGCAAATGAGGACTTCGGCGGCAGCGCTGAGTCAGCCTCGGTCTTTCAAGACACCTTCATCAAGATCGCGGGTGAGCTCGCGTCCATACTCGGCCCACGTCGGCTCGGACCGTCCACGACGTCGGGCTCGCTCGGCTTCGATCTCGGCGTCGACATCGCGATCTCCACCGTCGACGAAGAGTCGGCGCACTGGGCCAACGCGCTCCCGGGCGATGACGGCCTCATGAACACCGTGGCGCTTCAGTTCCGAAAAGGGCTCCCCTTCGGCTTCGAGCTCGGAGGCGACGTCGCGCACCTGACGGACAGCGACCTCTGGGCGCTCGGAATGAACCTCAAGTACACGTTCCTCGAGGGCTTCAGGTACTTGCCCGAGGCGGCGATTCGCGTCGGCTTCTGGGGGGTCGTCGGCTCGCGGGAGCTCGATCTGCTGATCTTCAGCACCGATCTGGCCGTGTCGAAGGAGTTCGGCCTCGGCGGTGTGCTCGCCATCGCGCCCTACTTCACGTACGGGCTCCTGGTCGGCACCGCCAGCACCAACGTCGTCGGCTACTTCCCGGCAGGTGAGTCCTTGCCCGTGAACGGCGTCGTGCCGTCACAGACCATCACGGTGAACCGCGGTGGCCTCGGATTCCGGTTGCTGTTCCCGTACTCGGCGTTGGGCGTCGAGGCCGTCTTCAGCCCGGGCGTCCAGACCTACACGACGTCGGTCAGCTTGGTGCTCTGAGACGGGGGGGCGCGCGGACGCCGCGGCGCCACACGCTCGACCACCGGTCCGGAAGAGGCTAACGCGAGACGCCGGACGCGCGGCCGTGAGCCCGCGTCCGACGCCATCGCCGCAGCGAACTACTCGACGGCGTCCGGGCCAAAGGGCAGGAGACGGTACGCTTCGAACGCGTACTCGATGGCGCCCGTGGCCTTGGCGATCGTGTCACCGACCTTCACGTTCCAGGTCACCCCGAAGTCGTCGCCCGCGAGGACGAGGCCGCCTTCGACCGTGACTTGATTGAACTTCTCCATGTCGGCGACGTCCGACACGACGAGGCCGGAGACGGTGACGTAAGAGCCCTCGTAGGACTCGGCGTTCGCGCCCGTCAGGTCCGCGACCGTGACCTCGGCCGGCGCCGGGGCCGCGCCCGAGCCCATGACCGCCAGCGCCGTCGCTTGCACCTGCGTGTTGCAGTAGAACTCCTTCACGTCACCTTCGACCGCGACCGTGTCGCCAACGTTGGCGGTGAAGCCGTCGTCCTTGCCGAAGACGACCGGGAGGCCGGAGTTCGGGCCCGGGGTCTCGCTGCTGATGTAGACGCCGTTCAGGTTGGCGCTGACCTGGTAGACCGGTGACACGACGATGCCCGTGACCCGGATCTTCTTCTGCGTGGCCGCGGCGCTACCCGAGGGGCTGGTGCACTTGGCCGACGCGTCGCCCGACTGGATGTCGGCGATCGAGATGTCGGTCGACGGCGCCACTTTGCCGATGACGATGTCGTCCTTCGAACGCGGCTGGATCTTGTAGTTGCCGTAGCTGAAGTCGACGATGCCGGTGATCGAGGTGAGCTCGTCACCCGGCGCGGCGAAGTAACCCGGGCGGTAGAGGCCGCCGGAGACGCGCGCGCCGCCCGTTACGATGAAGTCGAACTGATCGAGCGACTCGACCTTGACGTTTTCGAGCTTCACGAGCGTGCCTTCGAGGGTCTCGGCCTTGGCGAGGTCCGTCAGATCGGCGCCCGTGATGAGCGCCGCTTCCGGCACCGCGGCCGTGCCGACCGGCTCGACCCGAGACGCCTTGATCTGGCTTGAGCAGTAGAACTCGAGGTACTCGCCGTAGACGTCGACGGCGTCACCCGGGAGGAGCGCGAGGCCGAGCTTGGCCGGGACCGTGATCTGGATGCCCTTGTTCGCGCCGCCGGCGACGTCCGCGATGAAGTAGCCGTCGAGCGGCTCGGCGTCGCTGCCCTCTTCCGGTTCGAACGCGATGAAGCGGCCGCCCGTGACGACGGCGCCCTTCACGGCGATGTCGCTCATGATGTTCGTGATCTTCGACG
>JADMJS010000201.1 GCA_018780435.1 Myxococcales bacterium | reverse complement strand
GCAACAACGTCGAAGGCGTCGACTTCGGGTTCTGCGACATGTTCCTCGGCTGGACCAACGTGGGCGGCAAGTGCCAACCGGTCTCCGGCTGCAACAGCGAAGGCTTCAACTTCTACGAGACCGAAATCGGTTGCCAGGAAGTATGCGGCTGGACGCCCGTCGACGCCTGCGCCGACGTGTCCGCGGTCGACTTCGGCCTCTGCAAGGCGATCCTCGGGTACGGCGTCGTCGGCGGCAAGTGCCAGCTCATCTCCGGCTGCGGCGACCAAGGTCACCCGCTCTTCGCCTCGCAGGAGGAGTGCGACCAAGAGTGTGGCTCCACGGGCCCGACCTGTAAGGACCTCGGTCAGATGGACTTCGGCGCGTGTGAGATGGTCCTCGGCGTCGCCGTCGTCGATGGCGCTTGCCAGACCGTTAGCGGCTGCTCCGACCAGGGCGTCGAGTTCTACGCGGACATGACCCAGTGCCAGAAGGCCTGCATGGTCTCGATTCAGCCGCAGTGATCCGCGCCCGCCCCATCCCTCCGCGCATCTCCCCCTGAAGCTCAACTCCGGTATCGTCCTCATGGTCCTCGCGGCGCTCTGTTGGAGCACGGCGGGGATCCTGATCCGTCTCGTGGACGCCGATCCGTGGGCCATCGTGGCGTGGCGATCGGCGATCATGGCGATCGCCGTGACCATCGGGATCCTGTCCGTCCAGATGCGGCGCACCGGGTCGCTGAGCGCCGGCATCGGCGCTGCCGTCACTCGCTTTCGCGACATGGGCTGGGCCGGAGTGCTCTCGGCCTCGCTCCTCGCGACGACCTTCGGCCTCTTCGTCCTGGCCATCACACGGACGTCGGTCGGGAGCACCCTCGTCATCATGGCGGCGACCCCCTTCGTGGTGGCGCTACTCGGGTGGGCCTTCCTCGGCGAGCGGCCGAGCCGACGGACATGGATGGCGATGACGGTGGTCCTCGCGGGGATCGCCATCATGTTCGGGGACGGGCTCGGCTCCGGCGCGTGGAGCGGCAACCTGTTGGCCCTGGTCGTGACTGTCACCTTCGGGGTGAACACGCTCGTCGTTCGACGTCATCGCGAAGTCGACATGGTCCCCGCCGTGGCCCTCGGAGGCTTCCTGAGCGCCATCGCCGCCGCGCCGCTGGCGGAGTCGCTCGCGGTCGACGCCGGGTCTTTCGCCGCGCTGGCGCTGCTCGGCATCGTGCAGCTGAGCATCGGCCTCGCGCTCTTCGTAGCGGCCGTGAAGCGCCTCACGGCCGCGGACGTGAGCCTCATCGGCACGCTCGAGACCGTCCTCGGCCCCGTGTGGGCGTGGCTGGGCGTGGGCGAGCGACCTGAACCGGCGGTCCTCGTCGGCGGCGCGTTGGTGCTCGGGACGCTGATGCTCTACACGCGCTCGACGCGGATAGGGCCGGCGGTCACTCCGGCTGAAGCGTGACCTCGACGGTGCGTCCGGGCTGGATTCGTACGACGGTCTCGCGGGTCCCGACGCCGTCCGGCTGAATACGCGCCCAGACGGTGTGCTCGCCCGGTGCCAACCGGAGTGGCTCGCTCCCATCTGGAATGAGCTCCCCATCGATATAGAGGCGCAGCGCCTGCCCGGCCTTGGGTGGGCGAACGACGAGCACCCCCGAGGCCGTCGACGGCTCCTTGAAGGCAGGCGGGGTCACCGAGCGCGCCGAATCGGAGGGGCGCGGCGCAGCGAGCGGTTGACCGGCGTTCGGGCCGGGTGGGCGCTGGACGGGCTCGCTGGCAGGGCGCGACGCCCCTTCCGCCGCCGCGGCCGTGACTGGGTGCGTCACCAGCCAAATAATGGCGCCCGTGACAGCGACGATGCCGACGGTCACGCTCGCGAGGAGGACCTTCATCACGCGGTCTTTGGGGTGGACTCGCCGATCACGTGCGGGCCGACGTTCGTTCGCGCTTCGATCGTGCCGCGTCGCCGCTCTCGACTCGCGGTGAGGTGCGTGGAGGTCTGGGTCAGCCGAACCGGCGACCGACGGCACCAACACTGGATCGACGTCGCGCACCGGCGGCGGCGTCGCGGCGTGGGTCGCTCGCTGGCGCATCGACTCCAGGATCTTCTGATTGAGCTCGGCGATGTGCTCCCGACTCATTCGAGTGGTGGCGTCGTGGGCTTCGGGCTCGCCCCGTGCGGGTGGCGGAGCGGTCGCCGAGGCGACGGGCGGCGCGGCCACCGCGGGTGGGGGCCGTGCGCCGAGCTTTCGACGTTGAGTGAGATCATCGAGTTCGCCAGGAGGCGATGCCTCGGAGACGGGGTGCAAGTCCCGCGTCGGGCCCGAACCCGACTGGCGCGCTACGGGCTGTAGGCCCGTCTCCGAGGGCTCGTCTTCGAAGGCGGCTCTCAGCTCAGGGTCGGTCGCGGGGCCGGCGTCGACGGAGCGGCCCGGGACACGCATCGAATCGCCGAGGGCGGCCGTGTCGGCGCTCTGGTCGAAGAGCGCGCTGAGGAAGTCGGCGAGATCGACTTTGGCGAAGCTCCGGTCACGGTGACTGACGAAGCCGTTCAGCGCCCGCGCGAGCTCCATGGCCGAGCCGTAGCGGTCCTCACGTCGCGGCGCGAGCGCTTTCATGCAGATGGCTTCGAGCGATTCCGGGATCTCGGGTCGCACCTCACGCGGCGAGCGGACGAGCCCGTTTCGAACGCGATCCATGAGGACGGCTTCGTCGGTGTCATCGTAGAGCGGCGACGAGGTGAGGGCTTCATAGAGGACGATGCCCGCGCTGAAGATGTCGCTGCGGTGATCGAGGTCAAGCCCGCGCGACTGCTCTGGGCTCATGTAGTAGAACTTGCCTTTGATGACGCCTACTTGCGTCTGCGTCGCTCGCACGGTCGCCTTCACGATCCCGAAGTCTCCGAGCTTCACGTCGCCGTGCCAGGACAACAGCACGTTCTGGGGGCTGACGTCGCGATGGATGATTCGTAGCGGCTCGCCCGTGTGCGGGTCGCGCCGCGTGTGTGCGAAGTGCAGGCCGAAGCACGTCTCGGCGACGACGTGGCACGCGGCTTCGAGCGGCATGAGCAGCTCGCGGCTGTGGAGCTCCCTCAGCACCTGATAGAGGTCACGACCGTCGACGAGTTCCATCGCCAAGTAGACGTGGGGTCCGTCCATGCCGAGGTCGGTGACCTGAACGATGTTGGCGTGTTGAAGCTGGGCGGTGATGCGAGCTTCGTCGACGAGCATTCGGACGAAGGCCGGATCTTCTGCGTATTCGTCATGGAGGCGCTTTACGACGAGGCGCTTCTCGAAGCCACCGTAGCCTTTGGTACGCGCGAGGAAGATCTCGGCCATACCGCCCGAGGCGATGCGGTCGAGGATCTCGTAACCTCCGATCAGTTTTGGGACTACGGGCTGGCTCATCGACCTCGGCTCATCGGCGTTCATGGTCGAGGAAGGGGGGCGCGTTGTAAACCCCTCGGTCGTCTCCGAGCCCTAAGAGGTGGCGGGCCCCTATACCATCGTCGTCACGGGCTTGCGGTCGTCCGATACGTCGAAGGCCTCAACGCCCGGCGGCAGGAGAAAGCCGAGCTCGGCGAGCCGGCGTGATCCCTTCGCGACGGCGCCGTAGAGCTGCTCGAAGCTCGCGCCGAGCGAGATCGCCAGTTCGTCCGCGAGCGACCGTAGGGTGCGGACGCCGTTGCAATAGGCGAGGACACCGGCGATGCGACCGTCGATGGCGACGCGATAATGAAAACCACGCGTCATTTTGAGGACGACCGACTCGGGGACCCAGCCTTCGCCGACCGAGTAGGTGTCTTGGACGAAGCGAGCATCCGGCGCGACGCGGAAGGGGAGGTCGAGGAGCTCGTCGTCGGTCAGCCCTCCCAGGGCGTCTCGCGTCGCGAAGAAGCGGTCGAGGAGCAGCCCACCGGTGTGGTCGGCGCCGTCGATGTCCTCTGCTGCTTCAAACCACGTGGCGGCGCTACCGCCGGGGGCCGACTCAGGTCGACGACGCATGCACAAGAGCCCGGTGCGGATCTCCTCGATCCCGCTCTCTTCGAGAGACTCGGCCCAGTGATTGAAGCGGAGGCGGTAAGCGTCGCCCTTCAGGCCCTCCGACTCGTGGATCCAGCTCTCGACGTAGGTAGGGACCGACTGCTTGATGCGGGTCGTGATCCATGCGTCGCAACCGGCCGGGATCCAGCTTCGGATCCGATCCTGCCAGCGCTGACCCTTGACACACGCCCACGCGACCGTCATTCGCAGGAAGCCGCCGGGGACGAGGTGCGCCGGGGCGCCGCGGATGACGGCCTGAACGAAGCCGTCGCCGTCGAAGCCCCCGTCCCGAAAGATGAACTTCCGGTCCGGAGCGAGCACGAAGGGCGGGTTCATGGAGATGAAGTCGAACTGCTCACCCCGCAGCGGCTCGAAGAGGGACCCTTCCCGGACTTCGAGCGCGTCAACGCGATTCACGACGGCGTTGAGGCGCGCCATGAGCACGGCGCGCGGGTTGATGTCGGTCGCGAGGACGCGGGCGCATCGGCGAGCCCAGCGAACGGCGAGCCCGCCACAGCCGGTCCCGAGGTCGGCAGCGCGCTCGAAGTGCCCCGGCATCATGAGGCCGACCTCGTTCGACGATGGGCCGATGCCCATGACGTGGTCGGAGTCCATCTCCGAGTTGAGCCCCGCCGGGTCGAAGAGGAGCCGCCCACCTTCGTCGGGCACGACCTGAATGAGCGGCGAGACCTCCGAGTCCGAGATCGTGATGAAGCCGGCGCGTGCAAAGTCCTCGAGGGGATGGGGCGCGAAGGCCCGCGCGGCTTGCTCCAGAGCGACCGGCACGCCGAGGAAGAACAGCCGAATGAAGGTGTCAGGGCGGGTCCCGTTGTTCGTGCGCCGGAAGACGCGCGGGACCGTCCTGTCGTTGACGACGAAGGTCTCGGTCGTGGCGATGTACTGACCGATACCGTCCGAGGTGAACTGGGCCTCGTCGAGGAGGTCTCGGAAGGCCTCGGCGACCGCGAGCTCGAAGCGGAGGGGCGGGGCGTTGCGGCTCATGGCGACACCTCCGCCACAATCACCAGCCCTGGCGCGGGTTTGCCCTCTTCCTTCCGTATCGAGATGGACTCGAGCAGTGTGGTCCGAAAGCCCGTCGACGCGAGCAGAGGCTGTATCGACTCTGGTGCATGAGCAAAACGTCCCGTCGACTGAATCAGATAGGTGGCCTCCCCAGTGAGCGCTTGTGGATCGGCCTCTTCGAGCGTGAACACGAGGACGCCGCCGGGGGCGAGCGCCCGGCGGCACGCGCGCAATGGGCCTTCGAGATCGCCGTGGTAGACGAAGACGTCGACCGCGGTGAGCGCGTCCCACGAACCTTCATGGCGTTCGAGCGTGCTGAGGAGGTCGCCCACTTCGAGGCGATCGTAGACGCGGCGGGTCTCGGCGATTCGGACCATGCGGGCCGAGAGATCGACGCCCTCGAGGACGGACGCTTTGGGGCGCAGCGCTTGGCCCGAGAGCCCGGTGCCGCAGCCGAGGTCGAGGATGCGGAGCTTTCGGTCCGGCCGAACGGAGTCGAGCGCTTCGGCCACGGCTGCGGGACCGGAGTAACGAAGCCGATCGACGAGCCACTTGTCGTAGCCGTCAGCCATGCCGTCGAAGAGCTGGGCGACGTGGTCTGGCGACGCCCGCTCGGGGAGCGCTGCGGCGCCGATGGACGCGAGCCGCAAGCCGGCGCCACGGCGGTCACGCGGATCGAGCTCGACCGCGCGCCCGAGCAGGCGGGTCGCGGTGGCGACGTCGTCTTGTTTCAGCGCCACGACGCCGAGCGCGTAGCAGGTGAGCGCCGATTCGTGAGCCGCATAGGCCTTCTCGGTGAGCGTCCGCGCTTCGGCGACCTTCTTCTCCTCGAGCGCCAGCATGGCGAGGTTGGTGAGCGCTTCGATGTCGCCGCCGTTCAGGGCGATCGCCTTCTCGTAGAGCGAGCGGGCCTCGGTGACGCGACCCTCGACGCGGCGAAGGTTGGCGAGGTTCGTGCGCGGCCGCGAGTCCTTCGGCGACAGCGCCATGGCGCGGGCGAAGCGACGGCCCGCCTCTTCCGACTGTCCGAGGCGAAAGAGCACGATGCCGAGGCTGTTGTGGGCGTCACCGTACTCCGGAGCCACGGACACGGCGCGTTCGAGGAGCTCTCGCGCACCGAGGTGGCGACCTTCGCGTTCCGCGATGACCCCCTTGACCAGCAGGGCGAGGGGGTTATCCGGGTCGGCGAGGAGGACCTCCTCGGCCTGACTGAGCGCGCCGGCGAGGTCATCCCGGCTGTAGAGCTCCACCAATTCGCGCATGGCGGCTTCGATGTCGTCGATCATGGCGGCTCCAGGGCGCTAAAGGCCGGGGCGCTCGAGGGGTCTCGAGGCGGGAGGTTGAGTTCAGTAATGCCAGGGGAAGCGGCGGTAGTCCTGTGGCCGCTTCTCGAGGAAGGCCACTCGGCCTTCGACCGCTTCGTCAGTGCCGTACGCGAGGCGCGTCGCTTCGCCCGCGAAGAGCTGCTGACCGACGAGGCCGTCGTCGATCATGTTGAACGCGTACTTGATCATGCGCATGGCCGTGGGGCTCTTGCGGTTCATGATGTCGGCCCATTCGAGCGCGGTCCTCTCGAGGTCGGCGTGGGGCACGACGGCGTTGACCATCCCCATCTCGAAGGCTTGCTGCGCCGAATAGTCGAAGCCGAGCAAGAAGATCTCGCGCCCGCGCTTCTGGCCGACTTGACGAGCGAGCAGCGCGGAGCCGAAGCCCCCGTCGAAGCTCGCGACGTCCGGATCGGTCTGTTTGAAGGTCGCGTGTTCGGCGCTGGCGATGGTGAGATCGCAGACGACGTGGAGGCTGTGCCCGCCGCCGACCGCCCAGCCGGGGACGACCGCGATGACGATCTTGGGCATGAAGCGGATGAGCCGCTGCACTTCGAGGATGTGGAGGCGGCCGAGCCGAGCCGGATCGACGGCGCCCGCCTCGCCATCGGATTCGTACTTGTAGCCGTCCTTGCCGCGAATCCGCTGGTCTCCGCCGGATGAGAAGGCCCACCCGCCGTCTTTGGGCGACGGGCCGTTACCAGTGATGAGCACCGTGCCGACGTCCGAACACTGGCGGGCGTGATCGAGCGCCGTGAAGAGCTCGTCGACGGTGCGCGGGCGGAACGCGTTGCGGACTTCGGGGCGGTTGAACGCGACGCGGACCGTGCCCTGCCGCTTCGCGCGGTGATAGGTGATGTCCGTAAACTCGAAGCCGGGGATGGCGTCCCAGGCGTCGGGGTCGAAGATCTCGGAGACGAACGGCGGCGTGGCGGCGCTTTGAGGAGTCGACATGGCGCGGAAGCTAGCCTCTTCAGCCGCCCGCCTGCAACCACGCTTCGCTGCGGCGCCAGAGCTCCGCGGCGAGATCGTCCTTCTGGGCGACGCGCGACGGATATCGCGTCTTGCACTTGTCCCAGTAGAGGCCCGTTTGACCGACGACCGCGGGCGATGTGGCGCAGTGAAGCGAGGTGCGAGCACCTTCTTCGGTCGAGATCATGAAGAGCTTGGCGATGTATTCGAGCGGGCCTGGGAGCGTGCGCCAGATGTCGGACGCGACGACCCCGGGATGGAGCGCGAACACGTCGATACGGCGGTCGGCGAGGCGCTTCGCGAGCTCGCGGGCGACGAGGACGTTCGCCAGCTTCGACTCACAATATTCGGGGAGCCCGGTCTTCGACGCCGTGGGCTTTCGCGCCGCCTCGAAGTCGATGCCTTTGGCGCGGTAGTGCGCCTTGCTCGACACCAGCACGACGCGACCACCGGGGGCGAGGTGGTCCAAGAGCCCGTGGGTGAAGGCGAAAGGGCCGAGGTGGTTCGTACCGAAGGTCAGCTCGAAGCCGTCGGCGGTCGTGCCTTTGGCGCCGCCGAGCCCGGCGTTGTTCACCAGGATGTCGATGGCCGGCCCCGAACGGAGCGTCGCGACGGCGTCGCGGGTCTTTGCGAGAGAGGCGAGGTCGAGCGCGAGGAACTCGACGGCAGCGCCGGGCACCGCCGCTTTGATGTCCGCGATGGCTGCCTCGGTCTTGTCCTTCGAGCGACAGGCGAGGATGACGCGAGCACCCGCCCGAGCGAGTTCGAGGGCGGTCACCTTGCCGATCCCGGTGTTCGAGCCAGTGACCACAGCCAGCTTGCCAGCGAGAGAGACCGACGGGTCAACGAGAGGAAGCTTCTGTGCCACGGGCGCGCTCCAGGTTCGAGGTGAATTCGAGAGCGCCGTCTACCACGCTTTCTGATAGCCTGCGACTGCTGATGGTCGTGAGCTCACGAACAGGGCCGCCCGCCACTCCGGTGGCGCTTCATACTCGCAGCGACGGCGACGCGATGATGGGGGACGTGTCGGCCGAAGGCGCCGTCCTCGCGGGCAATGACATGGCCAGGCCGGGCCTTGGCCGGGACGAGCTCCGGGAGCTTTCCGCACCGGACCCGCGGCGATGGGGGCTTGAGCTCGCCGCCTTCTGGCTGGCGATCCTCATCCTCATGGAAGCGGCGGTCCTGGTGTCGTGGTCGCTCTGGCTCGTCCCCATCGTACTCCTCGTCGGCTGCCTCCAGAACGGGCTCATCTTGTGGACGCACGAAGGTGCCCACGTGAGCCTCGTCCGTGACCGTCGGCGCAACGACCTGCTCGCCGATCTGCTCATCTCGGGGCCTATCGGGGTCTACATCGCGTCCTACCGCTGGCACCACGGTCGCCACCACCGCTATCTGGGGGATGGGCGCGAGGAGATCGAACTCTCGGCCTATTACCCTATTCAGGGCATGGGCTTATGGCGACACGTCGCGCGCCACCTCTTCGGTTCGGTGGCCTTGAGCATCATCTTCCGGCGCCAGAGCCCGAAGGCCCAGCGCTTCGGTGCGCCGCCGCCCCGCAGCCGCGCGGCGTGGATCGGGCTCGGCACGGTCAACGCGGCGCTCTTTGCCCTGTGCGCGGCGCAAGGCGAGTGGATGATCTACGCGGTCGCGTGGGGCTTCCCGCTGGTGACGATCGCCCCGATGATCTCGAACTTCCGCACCATCGTGGAGCACCAGCCGCTCGGGAGCGTGCCGGGTCCGGAGCTGGCCACGACGCTGCCGCCCTTTACGCGGATCGTCGAGGCCGGGCTCCTCGAGCGCGTCCTCATCGCCCCCATCGGCTTCCACTACCACTACGAGCACCACCTTTACCCCGCCATCCCCTACCATCGGCTGCACGAGGTACGGCGGCGCCTCAGGGCCCTTGGCCACTACGACGCCCCCGGCATCGTGGCGTCCAAGGGCTATCTGCGCACGGTCGTTCAGCTCTCGACCACACGAGGCGGCGGCGGATCGCCCGCGGGGGACACGCCCTGAGCCCCACGGTCGCGTGGATCTGCCTCGTGGTCGCGGGGCTGCTCGAAGTCGGCTGGGCCATCGGGCTCAAGTACACCGACGGCTTCACCCGCTTCTGGCCGAGCGTGCTGACCGGTCTCGCGATCGCCCTCAGCATGTTTCTGCTCTCACTCGCGGCCCGCACCCTACCTATCGGGACGGCATACGCCGTCTGGGTCGGCATCGGCGCGGCCGGCACGGCCATCCTCGGCATCGTGTTGCTCGGCGAGCCCGCCAGCGCCGCCCGCATTGGCTTTCTAGCGCTGCTCGGGGTCGCGATCGTCGGGCTGAAGCTCACCGCCGGCTGACGCGCTCGCTTGTGCCACTGGCGCCACGACGCGTCCCAGCGGGGCGCCCTGCCCCCTATCAGTCCGGACGGATGGGCGAGATCGTGCGAACGGCTCAGGTCGTCCGACGTGACGCGCCAGAGGGCTCATGACCTGAGAAATCGTCGCGGCTGAAAGATCCTCGCGGCGAGACGTGCGTTTCCAGAGCCGACCTCACGCTCGCCCCCTGGAGAACGCCATGCACCGTCTCGCCGCTCTCGCCGCCGTCTTGCTCCCGGCCCTCCTCCACCCCGGCGCGGCCCGGGCCGGTAGCCTCGACTTCAAGACCCTCACGTCGAACACCCACATCCTGATGCCCGGCGACGGACGGCTCGCGCTGTCCATCGACCTCACCGCCGACAAAGCCAACAAGAACGAGCGTTTGCCGATGAACGTCGCCCTGGTCATCGACCGGTCGGGGTCGATGCTCGGCGACAAGATGGAGCAGACGCGAGCGGCGGCGGCGGCCTTCGTCCGGCAGCTCGGCGACACCGACACCTTCTCGATCATCAGCTACTCGGACGATGTACGCGTCGACGTTCCGTCGCGCCGAGCGAACGCTGCGGCCCGGCAGGAGGCCTTTGCCGTCATCGAGGCCATGAGCGCCGCCGGGTCCACCAACCTGTCGGGTGGGCTCGTGCGTGGCCAGGAGGAGGTGGAGCGCGCCTTCGCCCAGGGCCAGGTCAACCGCGTCATCCTCATGAGCGACGGCCTCGCCAACCGCGGGATCACGGACACCAAGGCCATCGCGCAGCTCGCGCGTACCCACGCTCAGCGCGGCATCTCGGTGTCGACCATGGGTGTCGGGACCGACTACGCCGAAGACCTGATGACCGCCATCGCCGACCAGGGCAGCGGCAACTACTACTTCATCCAGGACGCCAAGCAGATCGCAGGCGTGCTCTCGACCGAGCTCGAGCGCATGTTCTCGACCGTCGCGCAGGCGACGTCGGTGTCGATTCACCTCGACGATGGCGTCGACCTCGTGAACGTCTACGGCTACACGTTTACGCGCCAAGGCGACGTCGTGACCATCCCGCTGGCCGAGCTCTTCGGCGGCCAGCGCCGCTCGATTCTGGTCGAAGTGCAGCTCCCCCTCATCCGCGAAGGCCGCTTCCCCGTCGTGAATGTGTCGCTCGACTATCTCGACGTGCGCGAAGGCGGGAAGAAGACCGGCCAGAACATGCGGATCGACACACAGGTCACCAAAGACGCGAAGCTAGTCGAAGCCGGCCGCAACAAGATCGTGGCCGAACGCATCGAGGAGATCCGGGCCGCCACGGTGATGGTCCAAGCCGCAGACCTGCTGCGCGACGGCCGACGCGAGGAGGCGAAAGAGCTGATGAAGGGCGAGGCCGAGCGCCTCCGAGTCCAGGGCAAGGCGCTCGGCGGCTCGACGCGCGTAAACGTGCAGGTCCAGGTCCTCGAGAAGCTCCAGTACGACTTCGACGACTCGTCGGTCGCGCCGGCGACCATCAAGGCGACCAAAGCGCGGGCTTACGAGCAGGCGAAGTAGTCAGCCCAGGCGTCGGCGCCGCTGGCTTTCGCCGAGCCAACCGCCTTCCGCGCTCAGCCGGGCAACCACCACGGCTTTCCACCCTGAAGTGGGGCTTCGAGGGGAATGGGTAGCATGCGAGGATGATGCCTCGCTCTGCCCCAGACAGAGCGACTCATTGGGTTGGCCGTCTGGTGGGCGTCGACGATGCCGAAGTCGCCGCCGGCCACCGTCAGGTCGGCGCGGAGTCGCAGGCGTACGAGCGTGACACTCATCTTGAAGGCCGGTTTCCCAGCGGCTTGCACACGACCTTGTTCGCCACGTCGTCCCACTCGGTATTGAAGCCCTTGGCACACACCTCGATGAATATCTCCGGCGTCGACGTCGGCGGCACGCCCGCAAGGCCCGTTGGGAGGCGCTCGCTCGTGCGCGGTCGTAGCTTGACGCCAGTGCGGCCTACCCGTATCACGAGCACATGCGCTACGAGTGGGACTCCGCAAAGGCAGCTTCAAACGTGATGAAGCACAGGGTCACGTTTGAGGACGCTGTGTTGGCTCTTCAGGACCCGGAGCGGCTCGAAGAGATTAACGACGTCGATTACGGCGAAGTGCGCCTTCGAACGTGGGGCCTCGTCATCAGCCGTGTATTGCTCGTAGTCACGACCGAGAGGACCTCTGACGTGTGCCGCATCATCTCGGCACGAAAGGCGACCCGCGATGAAACCAAGAACTATCTCCTACGATCCGGCGCGTGATGGTCCCATTCAGAGCACCACCGACTGGGCTCGTCTTGATGCGATGACCGACGAAGAGGTCATGGCAGCTGCGCTGTCTGACCCAGACGCACAGCCGGTTCCAGCAGACCGACTTCAACGACTCCGCCGGGTGTCTCCCGTCAAGGTGCTTCGCCAGCGCCTCGCCATGACGCAGATGGAGTTCTCCGAGGCGTTCGGCATCCCAATCGGGACGTTGCGGGATTGGGAGCAGCATCGATGCACGCCCGACGCCACCGCCCAAGCCCTGCTACGCGCTATCGACCGAGAACCGGAGACGATGCGGAGGCTACTACAGCAAGCCGCCTGACGCCGCCGAGCACTCGCCTTCAGCGGTGAAGGCGCCCGCCTACCACTACGGGTTTCTGGCACTTTGCGGCAAGGGCTTCGGCGGAGGCGACGGCGCGTACACCGATGCCGTGCGAGGTCGCGACCATCATCAATGTACGACCCATCCGGGGGTGCCTCGCATCTCATGCCACTCAATCACGTCGTTTCAGAGACCGAGCCCTAACTGCCGGTATTGATCGTCGGCTGCGTCGACCGCTCCCCACACAAGACCACCAGTAAGTTCGCGACCATCTGGGCTTTTCGGTCCGGCTCGAACTCGACCACGCCGCGCTCGGCGAGCTGCGCGAGCGCCATCTCCACCATCGAGACCGCGCCTTCGACGATGCGGGAGCGGGCGGCGATGATGGCGCCGGCCTGCTGGCGCTGGAGCATCGCTTGGGCGATCTCGGGGGCGTAGGCGAGGTGGGCGATTCGGGCCTCGACGATGGTGACGCCGGCGGCTTCGGCGCGGGCGGTGATCTCGCGCTCGAGCTGCGTGGCGATGACGTCCGTGGCGCCGCGTAGGCTGACCTGGCCGGGCTCGTGAGCGTCGTAGGGGTAGTGCATCGCGAGGTTGCGTACCGCGGACTCGGCCTGGACATGGACGAAGTGCTGGTAGTCTTCGACCGCGAAGCAGGCCATCGCCGTGTCGCTGACTTTCCAAACGACCACGGTCGCGATCTCGATCGGGTTCCCGTCGATGTCGTTGACCTTGATCTTCGCCGTCTCGAAGTTGTGGACCCGGAGCGAGATGGCGCGCTTTGAGTTCAACGGGTTCGTCCAGCGGAGGCCTTCCTCCCGCACGGTGCCGACGTAGCGGCCGAAGAGCTGCAAGACCCGCGCTTCGTTCGGTCCCTGCACGAAGAGGCCTTTGAGCACCAGAATCCCGCCGATGAACGCGAGCGCGGCGTAGCCCACGGGCTTCAGCTGCTCGACCGACGGCGTTTGCCCCGTCGACGCCGACAGGCCCTTGAGCGTCGTGACGAAGCCGATGAAGAGCCACGGCGCGAGCCCGAAGACGAGGCCGAGCCCCACGATGAGCATGAGGCCGCCGGGGATCGGCCATGCGCGTTTCTCTTGCATGGTCGCCTACTTGAGAAGGGCGGCGATGGGGCCAACACGCAGATCAGCCCGGTCGTCAGTGACGCCGATGTCGTGGAAGAGGGTCTGCAGGACGTGCTCGGGGCGGATGATCTCGCCGCCGGGATCGACGAGGCCGGTCGAGAGATTGACCGGCTGTGGGAGCATCCCGACGTCCGTGGACGCGCCAATGACGGTAGCGCCGCGGATCGGGCCGCCGAGCAGGAAGCAGCTGTTGTTCAGGTGGTGGTCTCGGCCCAGCCGGGTGTTCAACATCGGCGTGCGACTGAACTCGCTGAACCCGACGATGATGGTGTGGTCGAACCACGACGATCCGGTGCTGCCGTACTCGCGCGCCTGGAGGTCTTCCACGAGGCGCGCCACCGTGTTGAAGCCGCGGCGCTGAATGGGGCCGTGGTCGGTGGTCCACTCGTCGTAGTGGGTGTCGAGCCCCGACGCGGCGGCGTAGCTGACGACCCGGCTGATACCGGCGGTGAGCGCGGTCGCAGCGGCGGCGGCCTGGGCTTCGGGCGTGTCGAGCGCCGCGGCGCCGGTGGCCGCGATGCCGTAGTGCTGGCGAAGGGCCGCCATGGCCTCGGACTTACCCTGGAAGTCGAAGAGCGCGTCATAACCCTTCGAGGCCATGTCGCGCGCCTTCTGGCGGCCCGACTCGGCCATCTGGAGCATAGGCGAGGCCTTGGCCGACCCGCACTCGGCGCGTTCGGCGAGGATGCTGTCGATGACGGCGTCGACGGTCGGGTCGAGCTGCGGATCAGCGGGCCGGAACGCACGGACCAGGTCCGGGACTCGCGAGACCGAGAGGCCCGTCGCGTAGTTCGGCTGGTCCGCGTTGTAGGACTCGACACGGATCGCGATGTTCGGCACCGGGTCGTCGCCACCGAGGATCGACGCGAGCCAGGTGGCCGCGGACGACCCGCGCGCGAGCAGGCCGCTTGGCGGTTTACCGGTAATGAAGCGGCGACGACCGACTTCGTGCGTGAGCGTGTCCATGCTCATGCCGCGCACGACCGCGAGCTTGTCCGCGTGATTGGCGAGATCGCCGAGGTAGGGCCCGAACATCGTGCCGTTCGGCGTGTAGATCGGCGAGCCGTCGTTCGTCGGGTCGACGAGCTGGTCGTAGCCCGGCTGGATTCGGGTTACGGCGGACTGCGCGTCGGTGAACACGGTCGGGTCGCGCGGGTCGAGCGAGAGCAGGATGTCCCAGCCGCCCGAGAAGTAGACGAAGACGAAGTGGCGCGGGACCGGACCAGCCGGCCCGGCGGCGCGGGCGAGCGGGGAGAACGGCAACGACTGCGCCGCGAGCGCCGCGGAGAGGCCGGCGGCGCCGCGAAGCCACGAACGTCGAGTGAAGTTGGGGTTCATCGCGTCTCCCGAACGTGAAGAAGAAGGGTGCGCTGGCAGATCATCATGAACACCCTCCTAATACGTATAGAAATCGGGGTGATTGATGAGGCCGACGCAGACCGCCTGCCAGGCGAGCAGTGGCTGGCCGAGCTTCAGCTCCGCTGTCTGGTACAGCCAGCGCCAGTGTTCGAGCTCCGGAGCGCCCGCAGGGACGGCCCGGCCGTGGAAGCGACGCAAGAGCGCGCGCAGATTGGCGTCGATGGCCTCGGGCGCCGTGGCGCTGGTCTGCGTCTCGTCGGCCGCGAGGAGTAACGCGCGCTCCCCGACCGGGAGTGTGAGCTCACGCTTCTGCACCGCGTCGCACACGGAGCGAGACGCGTCACCGAGGAACTTCAGGAAGAGCGCCGACGGCTCGAGGTTCTCAATCGTCTGGTCGATGTAGTCGGGCTTGCCGAGCGTGAGGGCCAGCTCGACGAACTGGTCCTTGCCGGCGATCTCCCAGCCGATCCCGTGGGTTGCGCCGCGCATGGCCGCGTTCAGTTGGTCGAGATCGAGGCGCTTGCGGGGGCGCAGGGGCGGCTCCACCACGACCGGCTTCGGGATGAGGTCGACCGCGATGCCGTCGCCAAAGGTGCCGTGGATGACCTCGCCAGCGACCGGCTCGTGCTGCTCCAAGACCGCTTCGGGCGCCCCTTCGGGTTGCCCCTCAGGCTTGGTCGCGGCCGACGCGCCATGGACGGCGCCGGTGGGCGACGCACCGGACGCGTGACGAACGCCCGGCGGATCGACCGCCTCGGGATCGGCGGGGATGAGGGACGCCGGGTCGCCTGCACACCCCGCCACCACGGCGAGAGCGAGCGCGCGTCGGCCGACGGTGGCGGCGAGAGAGCACCCAGTCTTCATCGGACCCTCCGGTATGTCGCGTGGCTCACGATAGCGCGGACGAGGGACTTAATTCGATACCCGTCCGCGGCAAAGTCCGTCGCGAGCTGGTCGGCCCACGGCTTCTCACCCTCCTCGAGCTTGCGCCCGAGCAGCCATTCCGCCGTGGTCCGAGCGACACACGTCGGGAGGCGACCATCGACGATCGTCTGGTAGGCCAAGAGGCGCGGCCCTTTCTCGATGTTGAGCTCATGTTCGGGCCGCCGGAAGGCGTACCACGTCATCTTGCCGAGGTTCGGGACCTCCGTCGGCGTGGCCGCAGCGACCACGTAATCCGACCGGCACACCGCGGGGCACGCCGTGCCGAGCTTCGCGCAGGTCCAGCAGTCCTCGCGGAAGGGCGGGTGCGTGACGGGCGCTAGATAGCCGGCGCTGGTCTCAGCCCAGCGCCCCCAGTACGAGGCCGACGGCTCCAGGAGCGCGTGGCAGTACTTACAGCCCGCGCGTTTCTGGAGGTCGGGCTCGAGGGCGGCGGTCGGATCGATGGGGATGCCCGTCGTCGGCGGCTGGAAGGGCTGGCACAAGAACGCGTTATAGAAGCGGTTCGCCCGGGCGCGGTCGGTCTGGAAGCGGGCCAGGAAGGCCCAGCTCGTCAGGATGCCCGCATGGTGGGGCGGCAGCTCGATCTCGACCCACGTCGCCGCATCGCGGAAGTGCAGGTCGGGGAGCGTCGACACGTCGATGGGGAGAGGATCGAATCGGAAGTTGGCCGTGAGCGCCTCCGCCCGGTGCCGCAGGAAGTGCACGAGCGGCCCGTTCACATAAGCTCGGGTCGACGTGAAGAGCTCGAGGTAGGGCCGGTCCTCCCGGATGAGCGCCGCGACTCGCTTGTGCAGATCCTCCGCCATGGCCTCGGCGACTTGGCGGTTCGCCGTGCCGCCCTGGCACCACTGAAGCTCAGGGCCACAGCCGCAGCCCGCGTCGTTCAACCCTTCGCGGCTGTTGCAGGTGAGCCCTGAGGGGGCGGTCGCTGCGGTCTGTGCATCGAACGCGCAGACCTTCACGGACTGAGTCGCGGGGAGCCAGTAGGGGACGACCTCGACGTAACCTTCCCGCTGTGATGTCTTGCCCGTCGCCGCGTTGTAGTAGGGCTGCGTCTCCAGCGTGCCGTCCTCGCGCCACGTCGCGGGCTCGTTCAAACACTCAATGGTGTCGCCACGATAGAGTGCGGAGCGGTTGCGGCTCCAGTAGATGCCGCCAGTGACGCCGAGCCCGATGCGGGCGTTCGAGAGGTTGACGTTCGTGATGTTCGGCCAGAAGAGCGCGTCGTGCCGCCGCACCATCCGGGAGACGAAACCTTCGCTCTCGAGGAAGCCGTCGATGAGCGCGTCGAGCTCTCCTTCTTCGGCGAGCTGGTAATCGACGTCCGTCGGTCCCGCGCCGGTCAAGTCGAGCGATAGCGAACGGGCGTAGCGGTGGGGATCGAGTTCGATCGGGTCGGCTGGACAGACCAGCGCCTCGTTCGGCACCTCGGCGGCCGCTGGGCCAGCGAAGCAGACGAGCGCGAGCGCCGCCGTCCCGAAGCGGCGCAGACGTCCCGTGAGTCGAGGCGTAAGCGAAGACGAAAGCTCAGTGGAGCGATGACTGAGTGGCAACATGGGCCTCCGGCGTGTCGGCGAACCAACGCTGGAGGAGGCTAACATGCCGGAAGTGAGCCAGACGCGGATTTCGACGGGGTGGTGGGGAGAATTTTCCCACGCGGATCACTCCGGGAAACCCTCGTCCTTCCACGCTTTGATCCGCTGAATATCGGCCGACTCGAGGGGCGGGTTCGGTGGGAGGGGCATGGCGCCGAGCGAGACAAAGTCCAGGATGTTGTCGAACTGCTCGATCCAAGCCTCACGCGTGTACTTGGGGCTCGCGAACTGCCCCTCGCCGTGGCACTTCGCACACTTCGCCTGAAAGAGCGGTTCGATGTCACCTGTCCAGGTGACGTCGGGTGGCAGCTCCTCTTTGGGCGACACCGTGACGCGACGGAGGCGGGCCGAGTCGGCGAGGAGCCCACGGCCCTCGGCGTCGAGGGCGACGTAGGCGTCCCCTTCGAGCGACGCGACGTTCAAGAATTGGCCCGCCAGCATGAACCACGCGTCCGTACCGACGACGAGCCATACCGCTTCGACCGACGGCGACGCGTCGACCGCCGTGACGGGGCCCGGCAGGCGTAACCAGGACCAGACGCCGGCGTCGAGGAGGTGAAGATCGCCCTCGGCCACAACCCAGACCCGCCCGAGGCCGTCGATCGCGATGTCCGTCGCGACGAGGTCCGGCCGCACCCAGACGATGTCGGCGCCAAGGGCGGTCGAGACGACTCGGAAGACCCCGGCCGGCCCCGCACCCCAGAGGCCGCCGCCGGCGTCGATGGCCAGCGCGGCGCCCGTGGCGTCGAAGCCAGGGGCGTCGAGGGGCTCAAGGAGCCCGTCCTGATGGCGCCAGAGTGTCGCGCCGGCCGACAGCCACAACGTCGGTGACGCACCGGGGCGGACGGCGAGCCCGGTGATGGGCGCGCCCTGGAGCGCCGCCCCGATGGGGGAGGCCAAGGAAGCCTCGTCGTCGAGAACCCAGACGCCGTCGGGGCCCGCCGCGACAGCGAGCTCATCCGAGAGCGCTTCCACGAACGACGGCATGACCGGCGTCGCGCCGAGCGGCGTCTTGACCGCACCTTCGAGGAGGAGCGCGCCATCATCGGTGAACGCGAGCACCGCGGGTCCTCGGGGGCCGACCGCGTGGGTGGGGAGCACGAGCAGCTCTTGCACGGCGAGGTCGGGTGTGGGGCCGGCTTCGATGAGCGTCGGCGTGGGAACGGTCACAACGTCGGGCTCGCCCAGGTCCGGTGGCTCGGCCACATCGGAAGTGCCGGAGTCCGAATCCACTTCAGTATCCGGCACTTCCACGTCATCGACGTCGTTGGGGGTCGCATCACCCGGGGCGACGTCGAGTTCACTCGCATCCGTAGGTTCCGAGACCTCGTCTTCGAGGGTCGCGTCGGGGAGCTCGACGGCGTCCGCGACCGCTACGTCGTCCGCGTCGATGTCCGGGCCGATGTCGACATCGAGTGGCCCCGTGTCCTCAGGGGCGTCCACATCGCCGGACGGGAGGAGGTCTGGGGTATCGAGCGGGACGTCGGGCGCGACGGCCACGTCGGAAGTGACGTCCGTGCTGTCGGACGACCCGGTGTCAGGGGGCGCCGCAGGGTCGGAGGCACACGCCGCCAACGCGAGGGCCAGGAGATGCCGAAACGGCCAGGAGGTGATGCGCGTCGCCACGTCGGGAGTGTCCACCAAGACGGGGCGCACCTCAACCGCCCCATGCCAAGGTCCGGTCAGTGGGAGCGCTTCGCTTGTGACGGCCGCGCTCCTCCCCTACCATCGGCCGCGCGCCGAAGGGCCGCGCCGGGAGGAGCCTCATGTCATCTGGTCGTTCAGTCTCCGTGGGCACTTCCGTCGGTGTCAGCCTATGGCGCATCCCCTTGGCCATCGTTCTCGTGCTGGTCGCCGCCTGTGAATCCGAATCCGAGGGTGGCACGGGGATCGTCCCGACCCCCATCGATGACGTCGCCGATGTCGGCGCGGACTCGACGGACGTGTTGGTGCCTGATGCCACTGACGAGGCCGACATCCCCGATGTCGCCGCGGGCCCCGACCTTACAGAGGAGCCGGACGTCGCCGTGGAGCTCGACGTCCCCGCGCTACCGGAGTTGCCCGAACCTGCCGATATCGCTGACGATGTCGACATTCTGGATAGCGGCGAATCCGACGTCACGTCCCCCGACGTGGCGCCGACGGACGCCAACGACGACGGGGTGGCGCCGCCTCTCGATATCGAGGATCCCGACGCGGTGGGGCTGGAAATCACCGAGCCCGATGCCGACGGCGGCGATGTCACCACGGAGGAGGTTGTCGAGGAGGACGTGACTATCGAGGACGTGGCCAACGATGACGTGACTATGGACGACACCGTCGAGGACGACGTCGCCGCCCTTGAGCCGGACATCTATGTGCCGCCCCCTGACTGCGATCCGACGCTGACGCTCGCGCCAGAAGCCATCACCGTCCTCCCCTACGAGCTCGTCACCTTCTCGGCCGCGGGCGGTTCAGCGCGCCGCTTCACGCTCCTCACGAACATGAGCGGTGGCCTCGTCAATCAGCTCACGGGCGCGTACCTCTCCGGCGGCACCGCGGGTAGCGCCGACGTCGTCGAAGTGACGAGCCTCGGCTGCGTCGGGTCGGCCACCGCGCTCGTGAAGGTGGTCACCCCGCCGCACGTCCTGCCGGGAAGCGCGACTGTGCCCCCGGGGACCACGATCGCGTTCGAGGTCGACGGCGGCTCCGGGAGCGTCAGTTGGTCGCTCGGACCGAACGCCGCTGGCGCCACCATCGGCGACGACGGCGCCTTCGTCGCCGGGGCTGGCAACGTCACGGTCATCGCGACCGACGTCGAGCTCGGGCTGGCGCTCCCCGTGAACGTGACCGTGAAGGCGGGCGGACTCGTCGCCGATCCGGGCCACATCGCCCTCCCCGTCGGCGCGACCTACGTCCCAAAGGTCTACGGCGGTAGCGGCACCTTCGACTACTCGCGCCTCTCGAACGACCCGACGGTGTCGGTGAACGGCGGCATCATCAGCGGCGACTTGCCGGGCACCGCGGTCGTCCTCGCCGAGGATCGCTACGCCGATCTGACCATCGAGATCCCGGTAACGGTCGTGGTCCCGGAGTTCCCGACCCTGCCCCGCACTGGCGACAGCTCTGCGCACTCGATGGTCGTCTCGCCGGGCGACATCGACGGCGATGGGTTTGCCGACGCGATCCTCGGCGTGCGTGAGACTGACTTTCAGGCGCTCGATGGCGGCGCCGTCTTCATCTATCGCGGCCAGGCCGGCGGACTCGACCCGACCCCCGTCCGCGTCTTCGCGGGCAATCGCCGCCGCGACTTCCTCGGCCAGACCGTGCGGGTCGCGGACATGGACGGCGATGGGCAGGACGACCTGCTCATCAGCGGCTATCAGCTCGACGCCGGCCTCACGGACAACGGTGCGATCCGCGTCTACCGCGGCGTCCCGGGCAAGTTCTACGAAGCCGAGCCCTATCACACCTTCGCCGGGCCCTTCGCGTCCGACGAGTTCGGGTTCTGGTTCGACGTGTGCGACGTCAACGGCGATGGTCGCAGCGATCTCGTCGCCTCCGCGCGCCTCGGCGAAGACCGGAAGTCCACGCCCCAGGCGACCAACCAGGGCGCTCTGCACGTCTACCTCGGCCGCGACATCGGCTTTCAGGAGGTCCCCGACGCGCTCGCCTACGGCTCCACGCTCCAGGCGAACGGCATCGCGTACGAGAACGATCTCCAGCTCGGCTTCCAGCTCACCTGCGGCGACTTCGACGGCGATGGCGCGGACGACGTCGCCATCGAATCGCTGAAGTGGGGCTCGGCCGCTGGTCGTAGCAACGACGGCTTCATCGCGCTCTACCAAGGCATCGTCGCCGGTGAGAGCACGGTCGGCGGGCTCGAGACGACGCCCTACCGCCTGCTCGGCGGGGTCGCGGCGAGTGACGCCGGCACGAACCTCGGCCGCAGTCTGGCGGCGGGGGATCTCGACGGGGACGGCATCGACGAGCTGATCGCATCACAGTATCTCCACGGGATCACAGGGAAGATACAGGTCGGCGCTGTCCGAATCTGGCGCGGGGGTGACGCGATCGCCGCGGGCACCGTCGCGACCGCCACCGACGGGGCCGAGAGCGCGACGTGGTCCATCGAAGGGACCGTCGCGTCGGATCAGACGGGCTGGTGGGTCGAGGTGGGCGACGCCGACGGGGTGTCGCCGATCGACCTCGTCGTGGGCGACTTCCAGCTCGAGGTCCCCGGCGGGGCCGCCAACACCGGCGCAGTACGCGTCTTCGCGGGGGTTCAAGACGGTCCACCGTCGCCCACGCCACTCCGCTTCGTCGCGTACGGCGCGACCAACGACCGCTTCGGGCAGTCGGCCGCGATCCTGCCCGACCTCGATGGCGACGGCACGACCGACCTCTTTGTTTTCTCGGGTCGAAACGACGAGCTCGGCGCCAACGTCGGGCGGGCCTTCTACGTCCGCGGCGGTCCGGTCGAAGGCGAGTCCGGCCCGTTGCCTGCGGTCGTGCCCTTGGATCTCCCGGGCGTCGGCGCAGGCTCGAACGTCGGCCGTGGCGCCGCGATCGTCCCCGATCTCGACGGTGACGGCTATTCGGACCTCGTCTATGGCGCGCCCAACGCCGAGCTCGATCAGAACCAGAACGCCGGCTTCGTCTTCATCCATCGCGGCACCGCGAGCGGCTTCGCGGCCGAGCCGAGCACGACGCTCAAGGGCTTCACGGGCCACTCGGACTCGGACCAGTTCGGCTGGGCCGTCTCGACCGCCGGGGACTTCGACGGCGACGGCAACGATGACCTCGCCGTGCTCGCGCGAAGCGACGACCGGCCGAGCAACGTCGCGACAAACGCGGCCTACATCCGCGACGGCACATGTACGGGCGCGACCACGAACACCGGCGCGGTCTTCGTGTTCCGCGGCCGGTCGGACAGCACCTTCGAGACGAAGCCCGCCTTCGTCTTCTTCCCGCCCCAAGACAGCTCGACCCCGGACAGCCTCGATGGCGGCTTCGATGTCGACGGCGACGGCTACGACGATCTCGTGGTGGGCGCCGTGGCCTGGGACCCGGCCGGCGCGACCAATGGCGGCGCGGCGCTCGTCATTCGAGGGCGTGCGCTCCTCGCGGCCGACAAGATCGGCGTCATCTGCGACCCACACGTCCTCGTGCCCGGCCTCGCCGCCAACGACGCGCTCGGCCGCAGTGTGGCCGGTGTACCCGACCTCGACGGCGACGGCTGCGACGAGGTGGCCATCGGCGCCAACGCCGAAGACCTCGGCCAGAGCAATCAGGGAACCGTTCGTATTCTTTGGGGATACGGAGCCGGATGCGATCGACAGGACGCGCGCGTCTCCGTCTTCGCGCCGGGGATCGCCAACGCCCAAGCGGGCTTCTCGATCGACGCCGGGCCCGACGTCGACGGTGACGGCGTCCCTGACCTCGTCACTGGCGCCTTCAACCTGACGGTCGGAGGCAACGCCGTGGGTGCCGCCTGGTTGCTCCGTGGGAGCTGGATCGCCGGACAAGCCGCGGCGGCCGTGCCCCTCGCCACCACGCCGCCCCCGACGGTGCCCTTCACCGCCGTCGGGACCACCCTGCCCCTCCGGGTCGATGGCGCGACGCTGAACGAGCAGTTCGGCCGCTCGGTCGCCCTCGTGCCGAACGCTTACTCCGACGGCCGTGCCGGCGTTCTCGTAGGCTCGCCGCTCTCGGCGTCCACCGGTACGGCGCTCGCGGGCGGCGCTCGAATGTACCGCTTCGACGGCGACGGGACCGGCGCCACGGACGGCCTCCGCGCGACGGCGACGTGGGCCTTCGGCGGCGAAACCGGCCGCACCGAAGGCCGCCTGGGCGAGTGGGTCGCCGCGGGGGTCCTCGCCGGCCTCCCCTATGCCATCATCACCGGCTACGAAGGACAGGGCGCTGGACTCGATCAAGGGTCCGTCTACGTCGTCCCCACTCCACTGCCCATCCCCGGAGGGGACCTTTGAACTCGCCACGCGCCGTCCGCCTGACGCCCCTTCTCGTCGCCTGTGGCCTCTTGGGCTGCGGCGACACCTCGTCCCTCACGACAGCGGGGTCCACTGACGCGGCTGAGTCCACAGACACAGCGGAGCCGACCGAGCTGGGCGCGCCAGTCGATACGCCGAGTGCCACGCCCGACGCCCTGGACGAGACCGATTCCTCACCCGGCGACGTCGAATCGGTGGATGCCGTTGAACCACCCCTGCCTGACGACCTCGACATGGCCGCCGCCGACTTCCCCTGCCTCAAGACCGGCACGAAGGTCCGCAACTTCTACGTCTGGAACCTCACGGGACGGATCGACGAGACGCTCGACGTGGCCAACGCCGCCAACGGCGGCACCTACCCGGTGGGCACGCTGATTCAGCTCGTCCCGACCGAAGCGATGGTCAAACGAAAGGCCGGATTCAGCCCAGCGACGAAGGACTGGGAGTTCTTCGCGCTCGAGGTCCGTGACGATGGCTCAACCACCATCGTGGCCCGCGGGGCGGAAGAGACCCAGAACCAGTTCGGCGGCAACTGTGCGGAATGTCACGGCAAAGCGGAGCCACAGTGGGACTTCGTGTGCGAAGGCACCCATGGCTGCGACCCCTTGCCGCTGACCAACGACCTCATTCAGATCATTCAGAACAGCGATCCGCGCTGCCCCAAGTAGGCCCCCGCTCCTGGAGGTTTTCGAATGGCCAGCTACCCTGCTCCCGCCCTCGTCACCTGGGGCATCGCCGGCATCTCCGCCGTCGTCGCCGTGCTCTCCTTCCTCTTGGTGCGGCGCGCGGCCCACGCCGCTGCGCCCGATCGAGCGGGGCGGCTGACGCTGAGCGCCGGTGCAATCATCGTGGCCTGGGTCGCCTTCGTCGGGTTGCTCTCGGGCTCCGGGCTCCTCGCGCGCTTCGACCTCCGACCGCCGCCGATCGGGCTGCTGCTCCCTGTGATCCTGGCGGCCGGCCTTACGGTGGGACTCTCGGCACGGACCACCTTCCTCGTAAACGGCCTCCCGCTCGCCGCCCTCGTCGGCCTGCAAGCGTTCCGACTTCCACTGGAGCTGGTGATGCACGAGGCCGCGAACGCCGGCGTGATGCCGGTGCAGCTCTCGTTCTCGGGCTACAACTTCGACATCGTCACCGGGGCTGGCGCGGCCGTCTTGGCGCCGCTGATCGCGATGGGCAAGGCGCCTCGGTGGGCGATAACACTCTGGAATCTCTACGGGTTCCTGGCCCTCGCGGCGATCGCCGTCATCGCGATCCTGACGGCGCCGTTCGTTCGCTTCTTCGGTGACGGGTCGGTCAACGCCTGGGTCGCCTACCTACCCTTCACCTACCTGCCGGCACTGCTGGTGGTCGTCGCGCTCATTGGCCATTGCCTTGTCGCGCGGTGGCTGCGGGCGCACCCGACCGAGCTCTGAGGTCGCGGGGCCTCATTCGGGGGGCTTGGGGCAAAGTCCGAGGTCACGCGCCGTGAGCGCTTGCTCGCCGATGCCGAGGGACACCGCGATGCGGCTGAGCTGTCGCTCGGCGATGCCGGTCGACTTCACCAGCCGCTCCGCGCGGGGCGCGTCGCCATCGGCCCGCGCGCACGCGATCTCCGCGATGAGGGCCTCGACCTGCTTCTTCGTCGCGTTCCCTTCGTGGAGCGCAAGGACGCGTTGGGCGCGTTTCTTGGGCGAGTCGTCGCGGGCGTCCGTTTTGACCGCCTTGCCGAGGAGATCCCGTCCGTCCGCGTGACGTGACTGGGCCATTGCCATGAACCCCTGGTGCAGCAGCGCATCGGCGACGATGGTTCCGATCTTGGACTTCTCCGCGTCCTTACACGCCGCCGTGGCCGCCGCGGCGTCACCCCGCCCAATCCACAGGAGCTGGCAGAGGTGTAGCTGCGCGAGACGGTAGCCGGGGACGAGCGCGACGGCTGCCCGGAGCTTCTTCTCGGCGGCGGCGACATGCTGGGCGCGCGGGTATTGGAAGTTCAGCGCGACCGCCTCGGCGTTCAGTCGTTCGGCGCGCGACGCGGCGTCGTCTTGCTGTCGGAAGTCGTCGTAACGCGTGCCGTCAGCGACGACCAGAGTCCGATGGCCGCGCTTCTCTCGGACCTTGATGACGGCGGACGTGCTCGGCCGCCACAGGGTCGCCGTCGTGCCGGGGCCGTCCTCGCCCGGCGTCGGCTGCAACGGCGATCGGGCTCCGAACTCGGCGTCCACTCTGCGCGGGAGATCGGCGTGGTCCTGGCCGAGCTGGACGGCGAGCTGGTGCAGCTTGCCATCGTAGAAGCTGGCGACGGCCCGGACGGCCCGACCCTTCGGGTCTTTCTTACCCGTCTTCCACGAACAGGACGTCACGTAGGGGCGGAGGTCGCTGTCGTCGTCGCGGCGGCATTCGGGCACGGCCTTCCGGAGCTCGGGCATCGTCGTTCCGAAGACCTGGGCCAAGCGGAGGTCGCCGAGCCGGGTCGCGACGTCGAGGATGACGTCGCCGCCCGGCACGGATGGGAGCACGGCGAGCGGATCCCCCGGTGGGGGCTTGGGGAGCTCGGGCCGGGGGAGCACAGGCTTCGGGAGTGCCAGCTCCGGCGGCACCGGCCTTTTGGCCTCGGGCGTAGGGCTCGCAACCTCCGGGGCGGCGGGCTCTCGCGTCGGGGTCTCGGGCCGCGAGTCTGGGCGAGCGATGGGCGGCGCAATCGGAGGCGTCTTCGGTTCGCAGCCGTAGAGCTTTTCGAGAACCACTTTCAGCGCGGTCTCATCGGGCCCCACGGCGACCTTGGGCCGATCGAAGACCAGCTCGGCTTCGGCCTTTGCTCGCGAGCGCTCGTAACAGGCCGAGTCCTTACAGGTGCAGGCGTCGAGGGCAATGCCCTGGTACTTCGAGAGCAGCGCCGTGATGTCCGCCTTGGGGGCCGGCGTGGGCACTGCGCTCTCAGCGCTCGGCGCGGGGGTGGGCGCGGCGGCGACGGGAGCCCCTACGGGCGCCTTGGCTTCCGGAGTTTTTGGAGGTGTCTCGGGCCCCTTGCAGGCGGAGAGGGCGGAGAGGGCGAAGGCGAAGACGACGTGACCGATGCGCATGCGAGGAGTCTGGCGGTGATCGGACCGCGGAGCAATGCGCGGCGCTGACCGGCGCGGGTGGCCTCCCCAAGCGAAGCGCGATAGTGTCGCGCCGACGAGCCCAAGGGAGTCCTAGCTATGGTCGACATGAGCGCCATCAATCGACGCCCGCCTAAGGCGGAGAAGATGTTCGATTGCCCGTCGATCACGGTCATCGTGCTCGCGTACAACGAAGAAGAGAACCTGCCCAAGATGCTGCGGGAGTCCGTGGACTGGCTGCGAGGCCACGTGCCCCTCTGGGAGATCGTGGTCGTCGACGACGGGTCCAAGGACGGGACGCGTGCGGTCGCCGACGGGTTCGCTGCGGAGGACGCCCGGGTCAAGGTGCTGTCGCATCCGACCAACCGCGGCATGGGCGCCGGCATGAAGACCGGCATCGCGGCCGCGACGAGCGAGTACTTCACGATCATCGCGGGGGATGGTCAGCACCCGACGCCAGAGCTCGCCGTCCTTATTCCGGGCCTCGACGAAGCGGAGATCGTGACGACCTACCATTCGAACGCACGCGAGCTGCACCGTCGAGTGCTGTCATGGGGCTTCCGCCGCGCCATGAAGTGGGCCTGCGGCATCGACTTCACGCTGGAAGGGATCTACCTGTTCCCGCGACGGGTCGCGGTCGAAGAGATCGGGCTCGCGAACGTGCCCCCGGACACCTTCTTTTTCAGCTTCGAGCTCATCGCCCGTGCGCTGCAAGGCGGTCATACTTTGACGGTGCGACCCATGATCGTACGTCGCCGCGAACACGGGACGTCGAAGGTCGTCAGCGTGGGCCGCATTCGGCGCATCGGCGGCGAGATCCTCGACTTCCGTCGGCGCCTTCGTCGACCCCAGTGAGGCCGAACGCGTAGGCGCGGCCAATTCACGTACGTCCGTCTGGTCGTGGGAGCGCCCTGCGGCTATGCTGAAGGTTGGACCCGGCCCTGTGGCCATCGGAGAACGCGCATGTCGACGTTCATCACGGACTTCTTCAAAAACCTCGTCCGCTCCAAAGTCAATGGCGTGCAGGCCGAGGTTAAGTCCAAAGCCAAGTCGTATCAGGCGCAAGCGAAAGGCAAAGCGGCGAGCAAGGTCAACAAGGTGCTCGACGCGCCTGTCAACAAGGCCCGGGCCAAGGTCGCTGACGCCGAGAAGGCCGCCCGCGCGAAAGCCAGCGGCAAGCCACTCCCCAAGAAGGACGACGCCAAGAAGGACGAGGCGCCACAGCGTGGCGGCGGCGGCGGTCGACAGGAAGCAGCCCCAGAGCAGAAGGGCGGCGGGGGCTGGTTCTCGTCGAAGAAAGCGGCGCCGGATCAGGCGGGCGGTCAGCGCCAACAAGGTGGAGCGCCCCGGTCGAGCCGGGAAGCGCCGGCCGACTTCGACCCCGGCATGAAGACTCAAGCCATCGACATCTCGGGGCTGGTCGACGACCGCGCTCAGGACGTGGTCGGTTGGGTGGTCTGCCTGAACGGTGCGCTCCGGGGCAAGGACTTCCGCCTGGTCACGGGCAAGAACATGATGGGCACGGCGGCCGACTGCGACATCGTGCTGACGGACGGCTATCTGTCGTCCAAACACGCCGTGATTCGCCACGAAGAGGGGCGCTTCATGCTGGTCGACCTCGACTCGACGAACGGCACGTTCGTCAATGACCGCCGCGTGTCGAAGACCGAGCTCATCGACAACGACAAGGTGCGGCTCGGTCGGACCGAGCTCAAGTTCAAGTCGCTGTTCTAGGCGCTGCTTCCCGAGTGTTTTCGGGAGTTTGGTGCTCTGTTTCGCGTGTTCGGCGTCAAGGGTTATACTCGGCGGACCGGCGAGTCCGGTCATCACAGCCGGAACGTCGCAGAGAGGGGGAAAACGTGGGGTGGTTCTCGCGCAAGGAGAAGAAGCCGGCCAGCTCCGGCGGGGGCGCACGCGGACCGTCACGCGAAGCTCCGGCTGACTACGACCAGGGCATGAAGACCCAAGCCATCGACATCACGGGGCTGGTCGACGACCGGGCGCAAGACGTGGTCGGCTGGGTGGTCTGCCTCAACGGCGCCCTCCGCGGAAAAGACTTCCGCTTGGTCACGGGCAAGAACGTCATGGGCACCGCCGCCGACTGCGACATCGTGCTCACCGACGGCTATCTGTCCGCCAAACACTCCGTCATTCGCCACGAGGAGGGCCGCTTCATGCTGGTCGACCTCGACTCGACGAACGGCACCTTTGTCAACGACCGCCGTGTCTCGAAGACTGAGCTCATCGACAACGACAAGCTCCGGATCGGTCGCACGGAGATGAAGTTCAAATCCCTGTTCTAGAGCGAATCTAGGCCCGTCACGGCGGGAGTCGCTCGCCGCGGACGAGGTCGGTCATGGACTCGCGCTCGCGCACGACGTCGTAGCGGCCGCCGCGGACGAGCACCTCGGCTGCCCGTGGGC
>JADMJS010000136.1 GCA_018780435.1 Myxococcales bacterium | reverse complement strand
CGGTCTGGAAAGCCATGTTGCGCTCCTCGCGTGACGTCGTTGGAACCCGGTCTCCGGCGCGGCCAGTCGGGTCGCCTACGTCGAGCGTTCGAAGGCACGACGATGCGCGATCAAGGCGATGTTGCCGCACTGGGACCGGCGCTGTGATACCCGAAGGGCATCCCGGCGGCAAGGGGGGCGGCATGGGTTTGACTCCGCGGGGGCCAGTCTCCATCCTCGGCTCGTGACGTCTGCTGCCCGTCCGCCTCTCACGCGCGCTCGACGCATGCGCTACGCCGCCTACGCGGTGGGCGTCACGGTCTTCGTCCTAGCCGTCGTGGACGGGCTCCTCCGGTGGCTCGACAAACGCGGCGACCTCGACCTGTCGGGTAAGAACGACCGAGCGTGGCGCGCTTCCGGTCCTCCGTGGGTGCTCGGCGACGACGGGCGCTACCACCCCGATCCGAAGAGCGACAATGTGGTCCACGATCACCCGTTCAGGGCCGAAAAGGGCGACGCGTGGCGCGTCTTCTTCATTGGCGAGTCGTTCTTGCGGGGCGTGCCCTATCGGGAGGTCGGTACTATCCACGACTGGTTTCGGAGTGAACTCAGCGCCCGATACCCGAGAGCCAAGCTCGAAGTCGTCAATGGGTCGATGTCCGCGATCAACTCCGAGCGTGTGCTCCAGAACGTGAAGTACGCCTTGGCGCACGATCCCGACCTCCTCATCGTGCAGACCTGCAACAACGAGGGCACGCTCCCGCCCAGTAAGGTCACGGCGCGACTTCACGAGCTCGGGACCTTCCGCGCGTTCCGGAAGCTGCTTCGCGGCGACGACGAGGGCCCGGTCCACACGCCCCAGGATCCCGACGTGAACGCCGTCCGTGACCACTTCCGCAAGAACCTGGAGTCCATCGTCTCGCTGACGGCGGAGCGCGGCGTGCCGCTCTTTCTCCTCGTGTCGCCGCTGAATCGTCGCTACGAAGGGAACGAAGCGGGACTGCCGCTACGCGGCCACACCTGGGAGGAGCGAGCCGCCCCGTTTTCGCCCTGCGTGGAAGCCGGGGTCGCGACCTATCGCGCGGGCGACCCGAAGCGGGCGCTCGACGCCCTTCGGCAATGCGACGACGTGGAAGCGCTGCGCTGGATCGGGCTGTCCGAGTTCGCGCTCGGAGACCATGCCGCGTCCCGACGCAGCCTCGAAGCGTACGTGGAGGTGCTCCCTCGGAATCGGTGTCGTCCGTCCTTTCAGGCCGTCGTGCGCGAGGTCGTCCGAGGACACGCGCACGCGACTCTGGTCGACCTCGACGAGACCATCAGCGCTCGCTCCCCCGGACGCCTGCCGGGACCCGAGTGGTTCACCGACTACTGCCACCTGAACTGGGAAGCGCAAGGACTCGTCGCGGACGCGCTCATGGACACCCTCGCTCAGTCGGGCCTCGGCCCGCGGGGCAAAGCCTGCCTCGCAGGTCACGAGGGCTGCCCTCCGAGGCGGTCCCGATTGAGCGTGGTCGAGGAAGCCATGCGGCGTGGCGAGCTCACCGCGACGGCCGACTTTCAGGCCGGCTCGGGGCGCTGAACGCGACCCGTCGTGCGGCGGCAGGCCTGCTTTCGTTGCCCGCCCGCCGGTCCGGGCCTACTCTCGCGCCGTGAGCCCGGCCCCGACCCAGCCCCTTCCCTCCGGCAAGTGTCCGTTGTGCGCCCGGGCGGTCCCGATCGGGCACCCGTGTACCTACTTCGTGTGCCAGGGCTACCAGAAAAACGGTATCCCGGTCGAAGACGCGGACGCCGCGCTGAAGCTCAAAGCCGATCGGACCAGCCGAGGGGAGTACACCCTCTCTCATGTCGGGCGATGGTTCGGCGAGTGGCTCGTGCTCTCAGCGGTCTCCGGGGACCGCAACGGCCCGATCTTCAAAGCGGTTCGGCGAGTTCATCCGCGGAAGCTGGAGGTCAGAACAGAGCCGAGCACGCTCCGGATCTTCACCGCGGAAGTCTGGCACGAGATTAGGCACCTCGTGGAGGAGCAGCTCCCTTGGCGGTTTCCCCGGGTCGTGTCGTGGGACGCGCTCGGGGACGTCGGCGGCCAAGGCTGGGCCAGCCATCGCTGGCTTGGACACTACGCGCTGCTCTCCGAGCGCCTGCTCCCCGGGCGCCCACTCTGGGAGGTCGAGCCCGCGCTCGCGACCGCGGCGTTGACTGCACTCTTCGACGGTCTCGCTTCGATGCACGACGCCGGGGTCGCTCACGGCGCCGTTCGACCCGATCAGATCGCGTTCCTCGAGCGTGGTAACACGCTGGACGCGCTCCTCCTCGGGCCCTCCGAAGTGCCCTTCTACGTCCCGACGGCGCAAGCGCCCGGCGGCGCCGACGCCGGTCTGGCCTGGGCAGCGCCCGAACGATTCGACGACGCGACCGGTCGTGACGACTCGGAGGGTGATGCCGACGAACCGGAGCCGCTCTCGGGCGACGTCTATTCCGCTGGGCTCGTCGTGGCGGAGCTGGTCGCCGGGCGACGCCCCTTCGCTCTGCCGACGCTGCACGTGCGCCGCCAAAAACGGCATCCCAACGCGGATCCTATCGCGACCTCACGCGCCCTCTTGCCACCTGCCCTCCTCGAGGTCCTCGACGCCGCGACTCGTTTCGATCCCTCGTCGCGGCTGCCCGATGCGGCGGCGCTTCGGGAGAGGCTGCTCCCGCTCCTGAGTCGGGTCGCGCCGACGACGATCCCGGCGACGACCGCCCCGGCGCGGCGCATCCCAGCGGCGATCGTGGAGACCCCGCCCGTGGAGCGCCCCACTGCGGCGCCCGTCGCCATTACCGTCGCGCCCGAGACCACCCCGACGCCTCGAGCCGAGATCGCGGACCCATTGGCAGAGGCGCGCATTCAGGCCGCCCTCGCGGCGGAGGCCCAGGCGGCGGCCGTCGTGCGTGCCCTCCAGGAAGCCCAAGCGGCCTCCGCGCGGGACTGGTCCGAACGGCTGGCCGTCGTCTCGGGCCGCCTACGGGACGCGGAGGAAGCGCTCGCCAAGGCGACCCTGGAGCGACGCCCGGCCCTCATCGCACAGCCCGAATCGGCGCCGGCGCCCACGCGCCCCGTCGGCTCGCGTCCGTGGTTTCTCGTGGTGGTCGCGCTCGTCATCGGGGCGCTCGTGGGCTCGCTGGTCGCCAGATCCATCGGGGAAGCCCCGGTCCCAGCCGCGCCGGCCCCGCTCGTCGTGAACGCCCGACTCACGCCGACGGGTGGCGGGACGGCCGTTCGGGTCGTCGTACCTGCCGTCTCGACGGCGGGCAGACTCGTCGGCACACTGCGCCTCGTCGGACCGGTGTCGTCTCAGGAGGTCCCCGTCTCTCGCGCGACCACGAGCGCGGAACGAAAGGGCGGTGTACTTCTCTTCGACGAGACGGTCCCCTTCGTGGTGGACTCGGTCATCGTCGTCTCCCTCAGGTCGGAGTGAACTCATGCGGATCGGACTTCTGACGGGCGGCGGCGACGCGCCCGGCCTCAACGGGATCATCGAGGCAGTCTGGCGCACGCTGCAGCCACACGGACACTCCCTCATCGGCATCTGTGATGGCTTCGAAGGCGTCTTCGAGGGTCGAACTCGCAATCTCACGGCGAACGACGTCGGCGGCATCCACGCGATCGCCGGGACGGTGCTCGGGACGTCGAACCGGGTCGGCACCGCCGGTCGCGAGGCCCTCTTTCTGGAGCGTTATCGGGCGCTTGAGCTCGACGCGCTCATCGTCGCCGGCGGCGACGGCACCTTCGCTGGACTGCGGTCGCTCGGCGCCTCGTTGAACCTCGTGGGCGTGCCCAAGACCATCGACAACGACCTGTCCGGGACCGACCGCACCTTCGGCTGGGACACCGCCTGCGCGGTCGTCGCCGACGCCGTCGACTCACTACGGACGACCGCCCATGCGCACCGACGTGTCCTCGTCGTCGAGACGATGGGGCGTTATGCTGGCTGGATCGCGCTCGGCGGCGGCGTCGCGGCCATGGCCGACGCCATCCTCATCCCCGAGCGCCCGTATGACGCGGCTCGTCTCGCGAACTTCGTAAAGGGCCGACACTCGACCCAGCGCAGCTTCATCGCCGTCGTCGCCGAAGGCGCCCGGGCGACCGACCATGCACTTCACGTCGCGCGTTCGGTGGAGGGCAGCCCGGATCCGGTCCGACTTGGCGGCATCGGCGCCTTCTTGGCGAATTGGCTTGAGGCAGAGACAGGGTGGGAGGCCCGCCACGTCGTCCTCGGCCACCTGCAGCGTGCACACGGTCCGAGCCCCTCCGACCGTCGGCTCACGGCGGCGCTGGGCGTCGAAGCCGCCATGATGGCGATGGAGGGCGCTTTCGACCAAGCCGCGGTCATGCGGCAAGGCCTGGTCGCGCGCGTGCCCATCTCCGAGCTGATGGCACCGGCCCGAACCGTGCCGTCCAACGAACCGCTCTTGCAGGTCGCCCTCTCGCTGGGGATCTTCGTCTAAGGGACCGTACGTTTGGAGCGTACGTTTACCGACGCACCCACCGACCCGTCGTCACGTCACGACCGGCAGAGCCCGACCCGCCCTTCCAAACGACAGGAGCCACCATGATCGCCCGTGCCCTCCCTGCGCTCCTTCTCATCACCGCAAGTCTCGTCCTGGCTTCCTCCCCCGGGTGCGCTCCCGCCACCTCGCGCGGAGGCACGAGCGGCGACGCCCCTGCGGCAGAGGAGGCCGGCGCCCGCAAGCTCGAACTCGCACGACAGGCGCCGCATCACGTGGGCGCTCGGTCAGGTCCGTTCCGCGTCTGGGTGCCCTGCTCGGAGGCCCGCTATGTAGGCTTCGACGCCCCCGTCGGCCGAATCTCGGTGGCCATCGACGCGGCCGCCGAGGGCGCCAAGTCGATTCAGCTCCGCACCGACCTGCTCGATGGGAGCGGCCAGGTTCTCCTCCAACATCGTGCCGACATCGGCGCCACTGGGACCCACGTCGATGTCGGCGCGGCGTATAAGGACCTCGACGGCGGCAAGGGCCGCATCGCGTCGGGCACCTTCTTCGTCCGCTTCACGGCGGAGAACCCGCATTGCCGCGGGCTCTCACTCAACTATCGCTTCGTTCGATAAACGCCATACCCAGCACACCCGCGAGGGCGAAGGCCCCACGGCCACGCACTCAGCCGCGCCCGAGAGACGCCGGCCGAACGCCTCGACCTGGACACGGAGAAGAACGCGGTCGTCGCGGTCGGTCGTCGTGGTCGATCGTCGTGGTCGGTCGTCGTGGTCGCGCGCACCTCTTCGCCCGTGACGGTCGAACGGTGCATCGTTACTCCAACCCACATGGGCGGTCCACGTTCGGGTGGAGCAGCCGTGCGCCGCGACGGGTCCAGACTTGTGGCTCGACCCCGTGCGAGCACACCTGCGCCATTGGCCCGACTCTTGCTGAGCCCTCGGCGCCCACATCGCATCGACCGGACACGGTCCTGCGAGATGGGCATCGAAACGTTGACGTCCCCCCGGTTCCGGGCTAACTCGCGCCGAATCGCCGGCCGAGGCCCGGCTTGACCCTCACGGCCCGGACGGGCACCGCGTGCCGATGCGGACCCGCCCCTGACCTCGTGCGCACCGATAAACCGCGCGTCCTAACGCGCCTCGTGCTGGAGCCTGACATGACCAAGATGCTACGCGACAAACCTGCGGTGGACGCTCCGTCCGGCAAGCTCGGAATCCTCCTGCCTGGTATGGGCGCCGTCGCCACGACCTTCATCGCGGGCGTCGAAGCGGTTCGTCGCGGCA
>JADMJS010000725.1 GCA_018780435.1 Myxococcales bacterium | reverse complement strand
GGTGGCGCGGCGCTGGCCAACGGTGGGCTCGCTTCGCTCACCAATTGGGCCTGCGTGCAGCCTTTGTTCAAAGCCGCTCCACTCGAATCGTCGCGTCGCTCACCCGGTCGTGCGGCGAATCTCTCCGGACCTTCCATGCGGCATGCGATAGGGTGGCGCCCACGTTCCGGGGGCCTCCTCCGGTCCCCATCCGAAGATGCCGTCCACGATCGGACGGCCCTCGGCCGAACCGCGACGTCCCGAATTGAGGCCAGCCATGCGAATGACCCACGCGCCGAACGGAATCACCGTCCTCGTCGAGAAGAACCCCGCCTCTAGGGCCGTGGCCCTTCAGGTCGGCGTCCGAGTCGGTAGCGCCGACGAAGAGCTCTCTCAGCTCGGCCTCGCGCACATTCACGAACACATGCTCTTCAAGGGCACGGGACGACGGCGTGTAGGTGAGATCGCCGCGGAGATCGAGGCCGCCGGTGGCGACATCAACGCCTACACGAGCTACGACGCGACGGTCTACCACGCGACACTTTCCGGACGCTTCTTCGAACTCGGCCTCGACGTGCTCTCCGATGCCATTCAACGCTCGGCCTTCGACGAAGCCGAGCTTGGACGTGAACTCGAGGTCATCGTCGAAGAGATCCGCCGCAGCGACGACACGCCGGGCCGCGTCGCATCGAAGCTCTACTTCCGTACCGCCTTCCACGTTCACCCGTACGGCCGGCCCGTCATCGGCAGTGAAGCGTCGGTCCGTTCACAGGATCGCGCCGCCATTCTGCGCTTCTTCAACCGGTGGTATCGCCCGGAGAACCTCATCGTCTCCGCCGTCGGCGACCTCGACGAAGGCGCGGCGACGGACGCGATCCTCCGCGCGTTCGAGTCCACATCGGCCGGGGGCACTACCCGCGCGCCGCGTGCCATGGAGCCCGAATGGCGCGGGCTCCGCTTCGCACGCCAGACTTCACGCTTCACTCAGGGCCTCGTCAACATCGGCTTTCCGGCGCCCGCGCTCACGCATCCGGACGTCCCGGCCCTCGACGTCATCGCGCTCGTGCTCGGTCAAGGCGAGTCGTCGCGGCTGTACCGGACGCTCCACCGCGACACGGGTCTCGTGAACGGCATCTCGGCGTCGGCCTATACCCCGCTCGACCCGGGCCTCTTCACGGTCTCGGCGAACCTGCCGGCAGGTGACGCGCGCGGCGCGGTGTCGGAGATCTTCGCCCAGCTCGCGCGTTTCACGGAGACGCTCGTCGATGACGCCGAGCTCGACAAGGCTCGCGCCATCTTCCGCAGCCAACGCATCTACGAGCAGGAGTCCGTCGGTGGCCGTGCTCGCCGGCTCCTGACGTGGCCGCTCCACGGGCGGCCGCCGGAGTCGGAAGACGAGTACCTCCGGGCCGCTCTCGCCGTCACTCCGGAGGGGCTCCGTGAGGTGGCGCGCCGTTGGTTCGATCCCGACGCCTTCGTCGCCACGGCCCTCGTGCCCGAAGCCGACGGTGCCCCCGATGGGCTCGACGAGGCCGTGTTCGCCGAGGCCGCGCGTGCCGTCTCCCACCACCCGCGACCCCGATCGGCGGCTCCGGCTCACAAGGATCACGAACACCGCGACGCCGTTGAGATCCTCGACCTCCCCGGTGGCGGCCGTTTGGTCGTGGCGCGAGACAGTAGCGTCCCCCTCGTGTCGGTGCGCGCGCTGACGGTGGCCGGCCTCGGCTACGAAGCGCCGGGCAATGGCGCCACTCGCCTGCTCGCCGAGACCCTGTGTCGCGGCACCGGGACTCGCACCGGCACCGAGATAGCCGCGCTCATGGACGGCATGGCTGGTGTCCTCGAAGCCGGCGCCGGTCGCCACTCTTTCGGCCTCCGCAGCGTCCTCCTGGCCGAACACCTCGGGCCCGGCCTCGACCTCTTCTTCGACGTGCTCACGGGCGCCTCGTTGCCCACGAGCGAACTCGAACGAGAGCGCGGTTTGCAGCTCGAAGCCATCCGCAGCGAAGCCGACCGTCCTGCCAGCTACGCCATGCGCCTTCTCATGGAGACCGCGTACGCAGGCCACCCATACGGCGCGTCCTACCTCGGTACGGCCGCGTCCGTCGCCGCGCAGGCTCGCGAACCGCTGCTGGCGTTGCGCGATGCGATCCTCCATCCGAGCCGCCTCGTATTCGCCGTGGTCGGCGACGTCGAGCCCGATGCCATTCAGAGACGCTTCGCGGACGCGATGACGCAGCACGGCGCCTCGCCCACGGCCCCGCTGACGCCGCCTGGGGCCCCCGAGCCGAAGGCCGCCTCCCTTCGACGGGAGAGCATTCGCGGCGCACAAGCGCACCTCGCGTTCCACTACCCCGGTCTCGTCTTCGGTGACGTCGATCGCCCGGCGCTCGATGTCCTCACGGCCGTCCTCTCCGGCCAGGGAGGTCGGCTCTTCCTCGAGCTCCGCGACAAGCTCAGCCTGGCCTACACCGTCAGTTGCTCCTCGGCCGAAGGGCGCGACGTCGGTTGGATTACCGCCTACATCGGGACCAGCCCCGAGAAGGTCGACACCGCGCTTGCGGGCATGCGCCGCGAGCTCGGTCGCATCGCGCAGGACGTCATCGATGACGCCGAGCTCGATCGGGCGCGCCGCTACCTCATCGGTTCTTGGGACGTCGGGCACGAACGACGCAGCGCGCGTGCATCGACGTTGGCCGCACAAATCGTCCTGAACTCGCCGTTCCGGCGTCTCTCCGACTACCCTGACGCCATCGCCACCGTCTCGGCGGCCGACGTGCTGCGTGTCGCCCAACGATTGCTCCGGCCGGAGCACGAGACGGTCGTCATCGTATCGCCGTGATTCCTGGGAGCTCCGAGCGAGTCTCGGGCGTTCCGATTTGACAGGACCGGCTGGGTTCTCCCAGCATGTCACCGCCCTGCGTGCGAACGCTTCGGAGGATCCATGCGCCTGCTTACACCGCTGCTCCTTGCCCTCACCGCTGCGGGCTGCCTCACCGACCCCGAATCCACGCAGAACGTCTTCCCGAAGACGAGCCTCTCCGACGCGAACCTGCTCGGCGACCCGGACGCGGGCACAGACGACGACGCCCCTGCTGCGACCCCCTGTGGCTGCTATCCGGCGGTCGGCACTTGGTATCGCTTCACGACACTGTCGGTGAAGGAGCTCGCCGCCGCCGTCCCGCTGGTCGCCGAGTCGCTGAACCAGCTCTGGCAGAAGGACATCAACAACTTCGAACTCAACATCCTCTTCCAAATCAAGGGGATCCAAGCTGACGGCCAGATGGCGCTCGAGGCCTACAGCGGCGCTCGGGATCCGGGCCTCGGCAACGATGCCGAAGGTGAACCCGTCCTCGGCACCTGCATTGTCGAGAGCACGAAGTTCGAATTCGCTCTCCCGGTCAACACGTGCCAGTACGGCCCCGCGGACAAGGTGGAGCTTGAGGTCTACGCCGGGACCACGTCCAACCCGAAGAACTGCGTCCAGGGCGAGAGCTTTCACGTCCTCCCAGTCACCGAAGTACGGCTCGGCACAGTTCACTCGGGGATCTGCGATGGCACCGACGCGGACTACCTCGAAGGCGAGCTCGTCGGCTCGATCGCCGAGACCCTGCTTCGGGGCCTGTGCACCTGCACCAAGGACTCCAGCCTGGACTGCGATGTCCCATCCGCCGAATACACGTCGTCCACCGGCAACTGCGGAGGGTGCTCCAAGGCCTTCAGCCCGCTCTACGGACTGCTGCTCATGCTGAATGACAACAAGGACATCACGTACGACTGCAAGACCGTCGACGGCGACTCCGCGGCGTGCATCAAGGCCACCTTCAAGGCCCAGCCGATGGCGGTCTCCCCGAGCGCCTGCCCTCTCTGATCCCCGAAACCCGCCGTGCGGCCAGACCGCGTCGGCTCGGGTCCCCTTCTTCCCCCACATCCTCAGGAGTTCCGATGAAGTTCTTCGTCGACACGGCGGACATCGCCCAAATCAAGGAAGTCGTCAGCTGGGGCATCTGCGACGGCGTCACCACCAACCCGTCGCTCATCGCCAAGACCGGCAAGCCACTCGCGAAGGTCGTCGAAGAGATCTGCGCGGTCGTTCAGGGCCCGATCTCCGTCGAGGTCACCGCGCTCGACTTCGAAGGCATGATGACCGAAGCCCGTAAGCTCGCGGCGATCAAGGACAACATCGTCGTGAAGATCCCGCTGACCAAGGCGGGCATCCAGGCCACCAAGGCCTGCTCGGACGCCGGCATCGCCACCAACGTGACGCTCTGCTTCTCGGCCGCCCAAGCGCTCATCGCCGCCAAGGCCGGCGCGTCCTACATCTCGCCGTTCATCGGTCGGCTCGACGACTGCGGGAACGAAGGGATGCAGATCATCGAGGACATCACGGCCATCTACCGCAACTACGACTTCAACACCGAGGTCCTGGTCGCGAGTGTTCGCCACCCGATCCACGTGGTGGAGTCCGCCCGCCTCGGCGCCGACGTGTGCACGGTCCCCTTTGACGTGCTGGACAAGCTCTTCTCCCACCCGCTCACGGACATCGGCCTCGCCAAGTTCATGAAAGACTGGGAGAAAGTCCCGAAGTGATCCGAAAGTAGCGGGCGCTCACGATTTCTGGGAACGCGCACGGCGCTTCCGGCGACACACCAAAGACTCCTCGTCACGTCGGCAATGGTCGACCCCACGCTGGAGCCGTTCTCCGCCCCGGAGCCACGCGTGATAGCGTGTGTGGAGGTTGTTCGGGTGGTTGCCTTGGTGCCAGCGAGTTGCCCCGCCGTCTCACGTCTTGGGCGCGCGTCGCTTGTGCTGACCCTCGCGGCGCTCTCCTGCGGCTACTCGCTCGATCTCGGCACCAAGTCCGGCGTCTTCATTCCCGAAGGGCCGCCGAGCGGCCTCGCACTCGCTCGCATCTGGGATGCGTCGGACGCGCTGTGCGACTCCGGCCGTCAGGTGGTCTCGTTCGACCGTGACGACCAACTCGCGAGCTTCCTCCTGCCCCTGAGCGCCGACGTCGGACTCCTTGTCGTCGCGGACGGCGCGTCTGGCCTCGACACCACGCTTGCCCTTTACGGCCCACAAGGGCCAGACGGCGCCTTCCCGGCGGATCCGGTCGCGACCAGCGACGACAGTGGCGCGTCCCGAGGCGCGGCGATCGCACACGACGTCGGCAGCGCTCCTGGCCTCTATCTCCTCTCGGTCTCCACCTTCGGCGGTGTCGGACGCGGCATCGCCACGCTCACCGTCGCATCCGACGGAAAACTCGGGTGTTCTCGCTGCGTTACCGGCGACGCGTCCCGCCCCTTCGGTGGCTGCCTCGACGACGCCACCTGCATCGAGGAGCCTTGCGTGGCCGCTGGCGTGGACTGGTCGTCAATCGAAGAGACCATCAGTGCCACCATCGCCGGTGACCCCTGCGGAGAGCTCCCTGCCGAGCTCACCTGCCTTCGCCGTTCGGCCCGCCACGGCGACGATTGGCCGTCCCGCGCCGACCGCCGGATCGCCCACGCTGACGTGGTCGCTGGCGGCCTGTCGGCTGACCGCCTCGCCGCGCTCAAGTGCCTCTCCCGCCACCCGAACGGCGGCCTCATCGACGTGGCACCGCGTCCCGCGTCGCGGGCGCCCGGCGACGTCCGGCCGGCCCTCGAGCTGACGCTCGGCACCACCGAAGCCGAGGTCGACGCAGCGCTCTCCGCCAACCTCGGCCCCCTGCTCGGCCGACTGACGGGGCTGACGGATGACTTCACCCTCGTGTCCCGATGGACTCGGGTCGACGGCGGTGGGATGTGGGGTCAGTACCAACTTGGCTCCTATCGCGGTATCCCCTTCGTCCGCGACGACGCCCTCGTGGCCTCGATACGTCTGCTCCCGACGGAGTGCGAAGGACGCTGGGTGCTCGACACGCTCTCCATTCCGGCGAACACACTCGAATCCACTCTCCTCGACGAGGCGCTCGCCACAGAGCCCGTCACGAGCGAGCTCGCCCACACGACTGCGTCGCTCGCGTGCGGCGCCGGGTGTTCGGACGCTGGGAGTGAGCTCGCGCTGCCCGAGCCAGCACTGGTCTTCGCCGGAGGTCGGCTAATCTGGCAGGTCTCTCTCCCCTGCACGCGGACCTGCTCGAACACCGACGGGTCCACCGTGACGCTCGGCCCCGGATCCGAGCTCGAGTGCGGAGCGGACGGGACCTGCGGCCCTCGCGCTGTCGGCTCTTGCACTTGGACCGTAGACGCACGCTCCGGAGCCGCACTGGCCGGTCGCCGCGACTGCTGTGGTGCCTGCGATGCGCTTCGGGGCGATTGCGGCGACGATTGCGCCGCTCCGTGCGGAGTGCACGAGTGGCGCTGCCCGGCGACCGGGCGATGTCACGACGCCACCGCCAGCCTCGTCGGGCGCGAAGGCTACGAGTTCTGCAGAAGCTGCCTCGGTCTCGAGTCTGCCGAGTGTGCCTGCTTCACCCGGGCCGGTGCACGTGCGGACGGCGAGCCTTGTTGGATAGGGGACGACGTCGTTCAGCCCGGCATGTGCGTCAACGGGACCTGTATCGCGGACGATCGAGGCGCCGAATCGTGTGCCCAGCTCGAGCGAGAGCTCCGTTCCCTCTTCGATTCGCCTGCGGGGCGCGCCTGTCAAGGCGACGGCGAGTGCGTGTCCGCCGCCGCGCCAGTGGGCTGCAACCTCTCGTCGGGTGATCCGATGGGGGCGCTCAACGCCGGATCGTGGCCCACCTTCGAGAAGATCTACGACCTCTGGTCGACGTACTGCACCGCATGGCGCAGCGCTCAGTTCACTTCGGCGGCGGCCGGGTTCCCCGTGAACCCCGTCTGCAACGCCGGTCGTTGTTTGGCGGACGACGAGGTGTGCCCATGATCGCGCTCGGCCAACACACGTCGTGCTGCGCGATCCTGGTGGCGCTATCTGCCTCGGCGATGGCCGACGCCCCATCGGTGTGCGTTCATCGGTCCGCGCCTGTCGCCGGGCTCGACACGGAGTCGCTTGAGCTGGCGCAACGACTCGAGCGCCGCGCGGACCCTCGAGCCTTGGCGCTCGTCGACGACGACACGCCGTGTGACCCGACGCGCGCCGTCCTTGAGCTGAACCCCGAGTCGGCACGGGTCTCGATCGGCGGTGTCCCGGAGGCGACTCTGCCGCTCTCGGCGATCGGAGAGTCCGACCGTGCCACGGTCGTCCTCCGCTTCTTGCGCGACACCTTCGCCCCCGAAGCCGAGGTTCCGGTGCTCGAGGACGACCTGCCCACGCTCGCCAAGAGTACCGCCGAACCCGTGACCGCCGTGGCAGCCGTCGCGTCGACGCGGGCATCGCTCCGTGGGTACCTCGCGCTCGGCGGCGACTGGACTTGGGAGTCCGAAGCGAATCTCCACTCCGGCGAGGTTCACCTCGAAGGGGGGCTCACATTCCTCGACGACGCGCTCCTCGTCGGCCTTCGGCTCGGCTTCGAGCCACCGGCCGACGTGGAGCTCACCCGCGTCTCCACGACCGTCTCGGCGATCCCGCTCACAGCGACGGTCCGAGGTGGCTGGCGCCTCGGGCCCATCGACCTCGCGCTCGGCGCGGGGATCGGCGTCGAGTGGCGGTCGTTCGACGTTGCGCCCACCCATCAGTCGATTCACCGAAGTGACACGGTAACCTCGTCTTTCGTTGAGGGCGAGGTCGAGGTCTCGGCCGCCATCGCCCGTTGGTTGCGAGTAGGCGCCTTCGGTGGCGCTCGACGCTTTCTGACTTGGACCGACATCGCGTGGGACGGGGAGCTCGCCTATACGACCCCTCGGCTCTCGGCCCTCGCCGGTCTGCGAGTCACGGCCCTCTTCGGCGGAGAGCACCGATGATGGCGCCGTCGCCAGACCGGCTGGTCGCGCAATGCGCGGCGGGAGACGAAGACGCGTGGGCTCGCCTCTACCGGTCGCACGCGCCGAAGGTAGCACTGTTCTTGCAACGTATACTTGGACCCGATCGGGACCTCGATGATCTCGTTCAGGCCGTTTTCGTCGAGCTTCTCTCGTCGATACGACGCTATCAGGGTCGGGGCGCCGTCACGACCTGGCTCTACGGGATTGCGTCCAACGTGGCGGCACGACACCGACGCTTCGAGTTCCGACGGCGCCGACGGCAACAAGCGTACGCCGAGTGGCTGGCGTCGGCCCAACTGGTGAGCATCGAGCCCGGTACTTCGACCGAAGAACGCCAACTCCTGAAAGTCGTCGGCGAGCTCGTCGGAGGCATGGACATGAAGTTTCGCCTCGTCTGGGTCATGCGCGAATGGGAAGGGCTCGACACCGACGAGGTCGCAGAGGCGCTCGACCTGCCCGCCGGGACCATCAGGTCGCGACTCAGCCGGGCGCGCGAGGCGCTGTCCCACGGCTTGCGCGCGGCTGGATTCGAGTCGAGCGCGCTGGCGCTGCGTCCCGCGCTGGCGGTGGATGTGGTCGCCCGCATCGCACCGGGACGCGGCCACGGCGCTGGCATCGGGTCGCGGCCCGGCGACACGCGCCGCACGAAGGAGGATGGCCATGAAGAGCGCTGACGAATCACTGGCCGCCAGTGTCACCTGGTCGTGTCAGACGCTCTCCGATTTTCGTCGTGACGCGGACGATCGGCTCGAGCTCCCGCCGGCAGCGGCTCAACACCTCGCGACCTGTGACGCCTGCCGGCGGGCCGACCGCCTCATTGCACACGCAGTGGAGCTCGGGCGCATCGCCTCCACCTCACCTCGGCCACGAGTCCCCGACGTCAGCAAGGTCCTCGCGGCGGTTCGGGAACGGCATCCGCGCGCGACCGGCCGCCCGGCGGTGCGGCGCGGTCCATTCGCGATAGCGCTCGCGGTCGCGATTGTCGCAGCCGCCACCACGGCTGGTCTCTCCCATCTCGGTTCGAACGGCGCCGCCCCGGCGGTCGAGTCGGCGGAGATCGACGTCGCAACACGACCTGCATACCCAGAGGCCCCAGTGCCGGACGTCGCCGCTCCGGCGGTCGTCCCACGAATCCCGTCTGATTATGAAGACATCGACACAGGGAGTTCGCCCACGCTGCTGGCCGAACACGGTATCGCGCAAGTGGCCGTCGACCCGAACTCACGCCTTCTGGTGGCATCTTGGAGCCTGTCCGAGACCCGGCTCGTCCTCGGCCGGGGCCAGCTCGAAGCCCACGTCGAACGTCGTCAGCCGGGTCAACGGTTCGAGATCCGGACCGAGTTCGCCACCGTCAAGGTCATCGGCACCCGCTTTTTCGTGACCCACAAGCCAGGACGTTCGACCCGGATCACCGGCATCGAAGGCCTGGTTACGGTCGAGACCCCCGACGGTCGCTTCGTCACCAAGATCGGGCGCCACGAGTCGGTCACTTTGAACGCCAAGGGGGTCGTGGCGCCGTCCATCGAACTCCCAGACCCGATCCCCACCTCCTTCCTTCCACCCGAGGCGCGACCGCCGGTAGGCCGAGCCCCAGCGACGACCGAGAGCGCCACCAAGCCCACCTCGCTCCTCTCCTCGCCGGCCCCCACGTCTGTCGCGCCGCCCCCGCTCGCGGCCCAGCCCGCCCAAGTTGTCACCACCACGGCAGCGGACGCGGCGGGTCGGCTGCCCCCTCGCCCGCCCCTCGCCGAGCCCGAACCGGCAACCCGACTCCCGGGTCCGACGGCACCCACTCGGGCTCCGAAGCCGGTCGACGTCGGCGACGACTCACCGTCTCCGGTGGCCAAAGCGGGACCAGCGGAAGCGCCACGCCCGGAAGCGTCACGCCCAGCACCGCGCCTCGCAGAGGCCGACGTTGCTCAGGAAGCCTCCGCCGAATCGACAGACCTCGCGCCACCGACCCCGGTGCCAACGGCGGACGCGAAGCCAGTCACGCTCAAGGACGTGCGGTGGCTCCTCGCCGACCGACGAGACGCCGAGGCGGTGACGGCGCTCGAAGCGCTGGCACGTGACCCCGCCCAGCCCCGCGCTCAAGTGCTCACCCTGCTCGGAGACGCCCGCCGACTCCAAGGGCGTTGGGCCGACGCCCGCGTCTACTACGAAGCGGTGTTGGCCATCGACGACGAAGCACAAGCGTTGCCTGAGCTAGCGAACCTGCTCGACGGGCCACTCGGTGATCCAGAGGCGGCTGCCGCGCTGTGGGCACGCTATCTCGATCGCCGCCCGAACGGACGACATGCTGTGACGGCGCACCGGGAGCTCGCTGGACGCGCCGAGGACGCCCGAGACACGGCGAGCGCCGAACATCATTGGCGCGCTTACTTGTCCATCGGCGGACAGGGTCGCGCCAAGGTTCGGGCCGTCGTCGCCGTGGGCAGAGCGCTGCTCGGGCGCGGCGCGGTCGATGACGCCGTCGCCTGGTATTCCTCCTTCATGACTCACGACAACCCCAAGGTCGCCGAGGCGGCGCTCGTGGGGCTGATGCGCGCTCGACTATCGCGAGGAGACACGACCGGGCTTCGCGACCTGGCACGAGAACACGCCCGTCGTTTTCCGAAGGGTGCGCGCCGCGCCGAGGTGGAGCGGCTCCTTGAAACAATTACGGAGTAGATGTTTATAAACTCGGTAACTTGCGGGAACGCAGGGGGCTCGAGCGGCGACACACCAGCCAAAGAATCGCTCCTTCGCCACACCGCTACGGTGTCGCCCAGGGAGCTCGAACTACGGGGCTCTCCTGCGAGCCGCCAAGGGAGATCGAACATGCTGAAGTTTGCGAGAAGCAAGGGTCGGGCGATGGCACCGGCGGCGGTAAGAGTGCTCGCGTTCGGGTTCAGCGTGTTCGCGCTGGCCTGCGACGACGTCGAGGTGCCGAAGCGCGAACCGACGGAAGACGACGCCAACGGAGGCGCCACCGGGGGGCAGAACGACCAGTGCGTCGAGGACACGCTCGGCGGCGCGGGCCTGTGTCTGGACGCCGGAATGTGGGCGCTCGAAGCGTGGCAGCTCTGCAAGGACCAGGGCCTCTTCCTGGCGGACTTTGCCCCTTACGACGAGTGCGGCACCGGCCTCTTCGAGCGCACCCGAGTGACCTGCTGTGGAGCCAATGGCGAGCCCGATCGTCCGGACGACCCGGACCGCCCGAACGAGCCCGGCTGCGTGTGCGATGCTGGCGGCTGCTGGGGCGAGTGTGGTGAACCGGCCGAGTGCCAGCGAGTGGAGGTCCACGAGGGTGGAAAGTGCCTCCCCGCCGAGCTCCTACGTGACCGCGCCGTCGCCACGTGCCAGGAGCGCGGGCAAGAGGTGAGCAGCGTCGAGATCGCGAGCGAGTGTGGGGACGGCACGGTCGACAGCATGGTCGTCACCTGCTGCGGCACGGGAGGCTACCCAGAGCCCTGGCCCGACGCCTGCGCGACTGTGAAGTGCGGCGCGGAAAGCCCGATCTGTCAGGTCCAGCCGGACGGGACTGCCGCGTGCGTGCCCGACCCGAACGGGGGTGGCTTCTGCTCTTACGAGAAGGTCGGCTTCGACGGCTCTTGCCTCGACCCAGCCTCTCTCGAGGAGCGCGCGTGGCTGCTCTGTGAGCAGAAGGGAGCGCGTCTCTCGTCGTTCTCCGCCATCGAGTTCTGTCCCGACGGTGGGAGCCTGGGCGCCGAGATTCAATGCTGCCAGGAAGGCGATCCAAGCCAACCGCCGCCCGACGCGTGCGTCACGTTCCCGACCGGCGCGACCGGACAGTGCTACGATCCCGGCTACTTCAAAGAGTACGCGTGGAAGCTCTGCGCCGAGCAAGGCCTTCAGCTCTCCACCTTCGAGCCCATCGCCTTCTGCGACGACGGCGGCATCTTGGACGCCCACGTCACGTGCTGCGGCTCGGGGCAACCGACCGATCCGAACTGGCCGCCCGCCGAACCAACGTCCTGTTACGCGGACAAGGTGGACACGGACGGTCAGTGTGTCCCGTTCGACTACCTCGAGAAGTACGGCTGGGAGCGTTGCGCGATGCAAGGCGCGGAGTTCCAAGGACTTACGGCCATCTACGAATGCGACGGTGGGCTCGCTATCGGAGCAGAGATCCAGTGCTGTCACGGCGGCGCACCGTCGGACCCGACGCCGCCGGACGCCTGCGTGACGATGCCGGCCGGCCCGATTGGGAACTGCCAGGATCCGAGCGCTTTCAAAGAGCACGCGTGGAAGCTCTGTCAGTCGCAGGGCCTCGAGCTCACGAACCTCGAGCCGACCGCGTACTGCGACAACGGAGGAATCCTCGACGGGGTCATCACGTGCTGCGGCGCCTCCGGCCCGACCGATCCGACTTGGCCGCCCACCGACCCGCCGCCGCCGAGTGACACCTGCTTGCCGATCCCCATCGGCGGCAACGGCGAGTGCATGGACCCCGCGTACCTGAAGGACCTCGCGTGGAAGCACTGCGCCGAGGCCGGCCTCTCGCTGCAAGACATCCAGCTCCACGAGCAATGTGACAACGGCGGATTCGCGTTCGCCGAAGCCATCTGTTGTGGCCAGGGCAACACCGATCCAGGTGACCCGACTGTGCCCCCAGATGGCGGCCAGTGCTTCGAAGATGCCGTCGGCTATGGCAATGAGTGCGCCGACAACAGCCAGCTCGAAGAATGGGTCCACGAATACTGCGGACAGAACGGGCAAGTCATGACCCAGTTCTCGGCGGCGAACGACTGCGGGCCGGGCTCGTCGACCATCGCCAAGTTCCAGTGCTGTGGAGCCGGCTCCCCGACCCCGGTCCCGCCGTCTCCGGCCTGCGTCTCGCTCGCGACCGAAGAGAAGAACGTCTGCGCGACGCCCGAGGCCCTGAAAGAAGAGGCGTGGCAGACCTGCATGGACCAGGGCCTTCAACTGACCGAGATTGGGTACGCTCAGAACTGCGCTGACGGCACGTCGACCTACGCGAAGTTCACCTGCTGCCAGTAGCGTTTGAGCCGACTCGCTAAGGGGGAGTCTGGGTTCAGGACTCGGGTGGCGGCGGAGGTGACGCACAAGCGGTTGCGCCCACGGTAGCGGGCGGGGGCCACCTGCGGGTGGCGACGCCGAGTTCCGAACGTCTCGCGTGCTGTTGGCGTTTGGGAGCTGATCTGTCACGGTCGAGATGGCCGTTCACAACCGTTTGGGCGCCCGCACCCGTCGGAGGCACCATGATCCCCGTTCGTCGTCTGATCCTGCCGTCCCGCTTCTTGGTGGCGGCGACGTCCGCTTTCATGGCCCTCCAGTCGGGGTGCAAGAAGGATCCGGCGCCACCCACGCCCGGGACGTCGCTCATGCCGGCGGCACCGGTCGCGCCCACGACGGCCCTCCGCATCGCCGGCGCTGCCGAGACGCCCGTCCTGACGAATTTGCCCGTACTGGCAATTCTGCCGACCACCACGGCCGCCATCGGTGCCATCGACGGGATCGTCCCGATGTTCACTCGCCTCGGGTACCTTGAGGCGGCCAAGGTACACCCATCGGTCCTCACGCCTGTGGCGGCCTTTCTGACGGACTACACCGGCGTCGACCTGACCAACCTGGAGAGATTCACCGAGGTCGGGATCGACCCGCACGGCCCCGTCGGTGTGGCCATCTTGCGAGAGGGCATGTTCTCCGTCGCTCTCTTCGCGACGGTCTCTGACGCTGGCAAGCTTGCGACGACGCTCGGCGCGATCGCCCGCAAGGCCGGCGGCAGCCTGTCCTCTGAGATCGTGGGGGATGCCACTGTCCACCGGATCACGGGTCGACGACGCATGGAGGACCACTACGCCTGGGTCGTTCGCGGCAAGGTCGGCATGATGATCGCGTCAGTCGAAGACGCGGCCGCGGTCGCGCGAGAGGCCGCTTCGCGAGTCGCCGCCACGTCCCTCGCCTCGAACGCCGCCCTTCCGACCCTACTGTCGGACCTCGGGCGTGGCGCCCACGCGGCGCTGTGGCTCGACGTCGAGAACCTCGTCGCTGCGTCCGCTCCGGCGCTTCGAAACATGTTCGGTGACAACGCGCGAGAGCGCGTCGAGTCGCTCCTCAGCTCGACTCTCGGAGACGACACAGCCATCGCACTCGGAATCGCGGTCCGCGAGTCGTCGGTCGAGCTCTCCGGCCGCCTGGCGCATGCGCCGGGCGCCCCCATCAAGTCGCTACTGAAGCGCGACGCCGGCCGCCCGGCCATCATGCACGCGCTCATCAAGCCGCCGCTCGTCGTCGCGGGGTGCCGCTGCGACATACAGGCGCTCTACCGCGCCGCCCGCAAGCTGGTGGGCGGTAGCGAACGTCAGGACGTCGTCGCGAGCTTCGCGAAGACCATGCTCGGCGTAGATGTCGAGAAGCTGAATGAGCACTTCTCGGGCGAGCTCGGGTTCGCCGTCACCGGGACCTTCGATGTCGCCGCGCTCGACCGAATGTCGAGTGCCGAATCCGAGGCTGCGCTCAAGTCCTCGATCGGAGGGGCCATCGTGGTCGGCGTCACGGACGCGGCGCGTGTGAAGTCGCTCGTCGACGGGCTCCTGCGTATCGCACCAGAACCCATCCGCAACAGTGTGAAAGAAGTCCCCGGAGGATGGACTATCGACGTGCCCGAATGGAAGGTCGTGACCGCTCGCCTGGGGCCCGACCTGCTGGTCATCGCGTCCGACGCCGACACGGCCGAGAGCGTGCTCAGCCGCAAGCCGGTGAAGATCCCGGGTATGGTGGCTGACGCTGCGGCCGTCCTCGAAGCAGACGACGCCGCCATCCTCGGCGCCCTCGACCTGCGCGCCTTCGTCGACCTCCTGCTGAGGAGAGAGAGCAAGTACGCGACCGACCCCGCCATGCCGGCCATCCCTGCGACGGCGGACACGGCCTTGCTCGCCGAGATCGAAGCGAAGAAGAAGGCAATCGATCGACTCCGCCAGGACGAGAAGGCCAAGGAGAAGGCGATCGAGGCCGGACTGAGTGGCCTGGCCGGCGTCTGGGCCGGTCGCGCCGTCGCGGGTGAGAAGGGGATCGACGGTGTCCTCACCGCGACCTCCCCGCACCCCACCCGTGAGTTCTTTCCGAGCCTGTTCGCTATGGCCGCAGCCAACGAGGCCAAACGAGCGGTCCGAACTGACCTGTGGAAAGTCGAAGACGAGCTACGCGAGCTTCAGTCGCGCCCGAGGGCGCTCGCCCCCGCCGAGGGGAGCGTCCCTTTCGAACCCGGCAACCCGGTGATGCCGGTCGAGCCGATCGTTCCGCCGCCGGTCAACGCGATCGTACCCGCACTGCCGGTCGCGCCCGAGGCGCCCCCACCGCCTGGTTGAGGTCACCGGGTCGCGTCAGAGGCCCGGATTCCTCAAATCACTCGAAGCTGAGTAGCGAACTCGAGGTTGTCGAAGATCGAGATCGACTCCACGAGCCGCCCTTCAGCGACTCGAGCGACCCCCACTCCGCGCAGGTCGATCCGAGCGCCGGTCGGTGGGGTGTTACTGAACGTCCCCGTATGTGTCCCTTGCGCCCGCCACATGATGCAGACGCGATCACCCTCACCGAAGAGCGCTTCGATCGTCATCGTCAGGTCGGGAAAGCCCGCCAGGAACGCGTCGATGATGCTCTGATACAGCTCGGGCCCGATTTGAGGACCACTATTGCCAGGCATGAAGTGTCGAAAGTGCTTGGGCAAATGACGATCGCAGGCGTCAGGGATGCGCTTCATCCACGCATCTTCCATGAAGCGTTGCATGGCGAGCTTGGGGGGATCCATATCGTCGGTCATCGTCACTCCTGTTGGGTGGGACCAGCATCGCCATCGAGCGCACATTGTCAATCCACATATGGGTTTCCCCGGCAGGCACAGGTTCAGGTAGACTCCCATCACTTGGGCACAGCAGTCAGCCCATCACGGAGTTCCAATGAATCACTTCCGAGTCCGCTTCCCCCTTGCTTCCGCGACCCTCGTCCTCATGTGTCTTTCGCTCACGACGCTGTCCTGTGACACTGGCGGCAGCACCGAGGCCGACCGCCGCGGTGTCGGCGCCGAATGCACGGTCAATACGGACTGCACGGAGGCGAATCAGACTTGTCTGACCAACTTTAAGGGCGGGTACTGCGGCGTGAAGTCATGTACGAACGACGCCGGCTGCCCGGACGGTTCGGCGTGTGTCACGCACACGGACGGCACGAACTACTGCTTCCTGGTTTGTGACACCAAATCCAACTGCAACATCAATCGGAGCGCAGCCAACGAGTCGAACTGCTCAGGTAGCATCACCTGGGCCGACACGGACCAAGGCAAGGCCTGCGTACCTCCGTCCGGGAACTGACCCTCAATGTTCGGGCCAGTATGAGGCCGGGCGCGTTATCCTCCGGGGGCCGCAAGGAGCCGGCTGGAGCGCCTCGCCATGAAGAGACCCGAGCAACCCAGAGTCCCGAGCTCGAATGACGAGTGGGCGGGCGCCGTCTTCGAGCTCCCTTCCCTCTCGGTCGGCGGTAAACCCACCGATACCTCGTGCGCGATCTGGGTCGACGCCGCGACCGGCGCCGTACTCGGCGCCACGATCGAAGCGGCGGGCCACCGGGGGCTGCTCCGTGCATTGCTCCTCGAGTGCATGGCGCGGCCCAAAGTCGGCCCACCGAGGGCGCCCGCCCGGCTCCGGGTCCCGACTCGCGAGGCGGCCCTCGTCGTCTCGGGCGTGCGCCCAGGCCTCTCGGTCGCCGTCGGCGCGGTGCCCGAGGTCGACGACGCCTTCCGTAGCCTCTCCGCCCACCTCGGGCTCACCCGCCACGACGATCCGACCCAAGCAGGCACCATCTCGGGCGAGGTGCTCGACGCACTGCAACGAGCGGCGATCGAGCTCTGGCGCGCCGCCCCGTGGCACACCCTCGACGACGAGGCAGTCTACGAGGTCGAGCTCGCCGCGACCGGGTCATCCTCCGATGCCTTTCGTTCCGGGATCTTACAGGTGCTCGGCGCCGCCGGCGAGGTGTTCGGTTTCGCCCTCTACCCGACCTTTGCGTCGTGGCGCGCTCAGGAAGCGTTCTCGGCAGGCCAGCCTTTCAGTGGGCGGCCGGGCGATCGGATGCTCCTGCTCATGATCCAGAGCCCGGAGGAGCTCTCGCCCGTCGAGCGACGTAACGCGTCCTTCCCCGTCGAGCTCGGGGGACGTTACGCCGTCGCGGTCGCTTTTGCGCAACCCGACCGGATGGACGCCCACACCGAGGCCGAAGTGGCGCTCGTGACGCGCCTGGCGTCGGCATTGGCACGCTGGCGCGGCGATCCGAGCGAGACCCTCGAGGGCGAGGGCATTCGGCTTCGACCGCGCAACAACTGACGCGACGTCCAGCAAGGGCTCGGTCGTAAATAAGTGAGAGCTTTGACCGCGCCGCGCCCGGCCCGGCCCCTTCCAAGTCCGAAGACATACTCCCCGTATTTCGAGGCAGACGTTTCCTACTTGGAAGGGGCCGGGCGGGGATGCGGCGCGAGGAAAAGAGGATCACTTATTTACGATCGAGCCCTGAGTTCAGCCTCTTCGAGCCCGTGAATCTCGGGCCGCTCACACTCCGAGACCGCACGATCCGCGCCGCGGCCTTCGATGGCATGTCGGCCGGGCGCCTAGCGTCAACTGCGCGCCGAGTGCCACTCGGCCAGCCTTCGCCCCCCTCGGCGTGCTAGGCTGCTCGGGCCCAGGCGGTCGGGCGTAGGGAGTGTCGGTATGCGAAGTGGATGGATGGTGATGGCGGCGATGGCGATCGGTTGCGCTGGCGGAAGCTCAAGCGGCGGCGATGGCACCGATGCGACAGATAGCACGGACGCCACGGACGGTTCGGACGCCACGGACGGTTCGGACGCCACGGACGGTTCGGACGCCACGGACGGCACAGACGCGACGGACGGCACAGACGCGAGTGACGCCACGGACGCCACCGACGCGACCGATGGTTCGGACACGACGGACGGCTCCGACGCGACGGATGGCTCCGACGGCACCGACGGCGTCCCGGGCGAGTTCGGGTTCATCTTCCGAAAGCCCGGCTCGGGTTCAGTGGAGTGCGGCCCCACGCCGATGGCGCCCGAAGGCTACACGCTCGACGAGCCCGATCGTGACTGGCTCTGCACCTTCGACGTCGCGGCGCCCGGGGCCGCCATCTCGGGTCACATCTACCTTCAGTCGTCGATCGAGGCCTGCTACACCGTCGGCTTCCCCGTACCCGTGATGCGCGTCGACGGCGCCTGGATCTCGATAGACGGCGTCGTCTCGCCGCTCGCCGAGCCGCTCTACGACGTCGGTGGCAACCACCGAAACGACTACATGGAGTTCACCTGGCAATCGGTCCGCTTCAAGCTCTACCACTCGTCCTTCGGGTTCGGCTTCCGGGTGTGTCAACCCATGGACTGCGTACAGGTCCTCGGCTCCGGCGTGCCGGTCGCCGTGGACGGTTGCACCAAAGATCGAACGATTCCAGCTATCTGCGTCCCGATCCTCGAGGACGGCACCCACGCGCCCCTCGAAGACACCTTCGAGCCGTGCGCCGGCGACCCGAACTACCTCTGAAGCCGATGCGTCGCCTCCTCTCGAGCTTCCTCCTCAGCCTTCCGCTTTCGTGTACGTCGGGCTCGGAGGCGCCGCCGGAGAGTTCACCGGTGCAATTCGTGGCTCCGAATGGCACGGCCATCACGGACTACGTCGCCGTCATTACCGCGTTGGATGGCACGGTCGCCGCAACACGCTGTGGTGACGGCGGGTCGCTCCTCTGCGGTGACGGCGCGCTGAAGGTCCCCTTGGGCGCCCTGAACGTCCGGATCAAGGCGGTCGGCTTCGCCTACGCCGACCTCGCCCCGGGCGCCCAGTCGGTCACCCTCGAACCCCTCGAACTCGCGACCACGGCCGACTTCAGGACCGGCTTCGGTGTGGACGACCGCGCCGCCTTCGAATCGATGGCCTATCCCGCGAGCGGTGAGCTCGGGCGTGCGCTCGCGGTGAAGTTCTTCATCCGTGGGCTCGACGGGGAGCCCGACGTCTACTTCCAGGACACGCGCAAACACCCGATTCATTACGACTTTGCGCATAGCGTCCTCGGTGTTCCGGGCACCGCCGGACAGTTCGCGAAGGAGACCTACAGCGACCAGCCTCGCCGGCAGATGGGCGGCACGCTGATCCTCTACCCCGACCTTGATGCCACCATCACCCTGGAGTTCTTCCCGAGCGACACCCTCACGCCCGCCCAGGCGCTGAGAGCCCACGCCCTCCTCGAAGAGCGCCTCGGCTTCGTGCCTCGGCATAGCACCACTGGACGCCTCCACTACGTCCCGGCCGGCAGCGCGCAAGAAGCCGCGATGGACGCGGCGGCACAGCAGGACTTCGAACGCGCCGGCGCCCCGTGGGCGACCCTCCGCTCGCTCTTCGGCGACGTCGAGCTCCAGGCCATGAACCCCGGTGTGGCCTACGGCACTCTCGTCGCCGTCACGCCCGAGCAGCTCCTCCAGGGGCCGGACCGCGTCCTCGTCTCTTCCACCGACATCGTGCTGCTCAGCCGCCTCCCGAACGATCTACCTCTCGTCGCCGGCTGCATCACCGAGGAGCTCCAGACGCCGCTCGCGCACGTGAACGTCGCGGCGCACGCCCGCGGCACGCCGAACCTCGCGCTGCCCGGTGCGGGCACCGATCCCCGCGTGGCCCCCTTCCTCGGCAAGCTGGTCCGCTTCGAAGTGGCGCCCGGCGCGTTCACGCTCGCGGAGGCAACCCTCTCGGAAGCGCAGGCCTTCTGGGAGACCCAGGCGCGCCCCGAGTTCATCCCGACGCACGACGACGACCGGGATGGCCTCCTCGACTTCGTCGACATTGGCTTCGCCGACTCGGACGTCGTGGGCGTGAAAGCCGCCAACCTCGCCGAGCTCTCCGCGCTCCTCGGCGACCGCGCCCCGACCGGCTTCGCCGTCCCTTTCCGCCACTACGACCGCTTCATGACCGACAACGTCGTCACGACAGCGCGTTGCACCGCGGCACACTCGGACTGCACTGAAGAAGGCCGCTCCGTCGCGATCTGCGACGCCGCCGCGGCCCTCTGCGAGGCCAGCGCGACGGCCGGGAGTTCGTTCTGGGGCCACGCCGAGCGCCTCCTCGCCGACTCCGCACTCCCGACCGACACCGCGCTCCGAGAGGCGGCGCTCGACGGCCTTGTCCACGTCATCGGCCACGGCACCGTCGACCCCACCTTCGCCACGTCCCTCGACGCCCACGTGGCCGCGCTGGTCGGCGACACGAAAGTGCGCCTGCGCTCGAGCACCAACGCCGAAGACCTCCCCGACTTCAGCGGCGCCGGCCTCTACGTCTCACACAGCGCGACGGCGTCCGGCGACAAAGCAGCCTCGCTCCGAATCCGCGAGGTCTGGGCGTCGGTCTGGCGCTGGCGCGCCTTCGAGGAGCGCCGCTTCTGGAACATCCGCCACCGCGACGTCCGAATGGGCATCGCAGTCCACCGCTCCTTCCCCGACGAAGCCGCCAACGGCGTCCTCATCACGCAGAACGTGACGAACCCACTCGTCGCCGGCATGACCGTCAACGTGCAAAAGGGCGAAGTCTCGGTCACGAACCCCGAAGGCGGCGAGGTCGCCGAGGCCTTCACGATCGTGCCCAGCCCGACCGGCGGCGTGCAGGTCGCCCGTCAACGCTGGTCGACCCTCTCGCCGGACGCGCCGGTCATGACGGACGCCGAGATCACGGCGCTCTACCAAGCCGCCTACCAGGTCCAGCTCCACTTCGCCTCGCTCTACGCAGAGGACCCGGCCACCTTCGCGCTCGACCTCGAGTTCAAGCTCGACGGCCCGGAACGCCGCCTCACCATCAAGCAGGTCCGGCCTTACGCCAGCCGCTAGCGCACCCCCCCGAGGGATGGGGCTGTGGGTTCTAGTACGGGTACATCGCGCACGCACGACAGAGAGCCGGGCCACGTTGCGGCCAACCGAAGTCTCCGCAGTCGTCGCTGTGGGTCAACCTCGGCCTGAGTCCGGCCTTCCTCGGGAGGTGAGGCCACTCGATTCGGACGCTCCCGGGTGGGCGCGCCGCACCTGAACCTCTGGGGCACCTGGTGCTCGGTCGGCCCACGTGACGCGCTTGCACCGCTGTTCCGTTAGTGGTAGCTAACGGTTAGTGGCGACTCACACAGACCAGATCTTCGACGCACTCGGCGACCCCACGCGGCGCGCGGTCCTCTCGCGGCTGCGCGCGGGGCCGCTTGTCGTGAGCGCGATCGCCGACGGGATGCGGGTGAGCCGGTCGGCCGTGTCGCAGCACCTCAAGGTGCTCAAGACCGCTCGCCTGGTCACCGACGAGGCCGTCGGAACCCGCCGCCTCTACGCGCTCGACACCCGCGGCATCGAGGCTGCGCGCGAGTGGCTCGATGGGTTCTGGGATCGGGCGCTCGCGGCGTTCAAGCAGGCTGCCGAAGACGAATCAATGAACGAGGTGCAGGGATGATTCAAGGGGACGAGAACCGTGTTCGGAAGACGTTAACTGTGAAGGCGTCAGCGGCCGTCGCGTGGCGGGTGTTCACCGCGCAGATCGGCACGTGGTGGCCGCTCGCGGACTACACAATCGGAACCTCGCGCGCGGTGGACGCCGTCATCGAACCACGCGTCGGAGGGCGCTGGTACGAGCGAGGCGAGGACGGCTCCACATGCGCCTGGGGCACGGTGCTCACGTGGGAGCCGACGTCGCGTCTGGTGCTGACGTGGGACATCGGGGCCGACTGGAAGTATGACCCGAACCTGGGGACCGAGATCGAGATCCACTTCACCGCCGAAGGCGACAGGCGGACGCGCGTGGACCTGGAGCACCGCCGCCTGGATCGGTACGGGCTTCACCGGGACCGCATGCGCGCCGTCTTCGACAAGGAAGGCGATTGGGGCCGCCTCCTGGCGCGGATGGCCGAGGCCGCAGAAGCTGACGCCGGCGGGGAGACGCCATGAACGCGCGTGCCCTCCCGCTCATCCGGTTGTTCCAGTTCCCTCCCATGTTTGGCGTTCCGAATGTGAGCCCGTTCTGCTGCAAGATGGAGACTTGGCTGAGGATCGCCGGCCTGCCTTACGAGGTCGTGGACACGCCCGATCCACGGAAGGGGCCGAGGAAGAAGCTGCCGTTCATCGAGGAGGGCGGCGTGCGCATCGCGGACACGTCGCTCATCATCGCCCACCTCGTGCGGACCCGTGGCGTCGATCCCGACGCGGGGCTGACCGACGCGCAGCGCGCGACGGCCCTCCTGGTGCAGCGGACGCTGGAGGAGCACTACGCCTTCGTGGCCGCGTACACCCACCTCGTCCGCGAGGAGGGGCAAAAGCACACGTACGCGCGCTTCAACGCCATTCCGAGGTTCATCCGGCCATTCGTCGCCAATGCTGTGCTGAAGCAGATCAAGGCGCTGCTGTGGCAGCAGGGCCTCCTGCGCCACACCGACGCCGACATCCTCGAATCGGGCGTGCGAGACTGGGAGGCGGTCCTCGCGGTGATGTCAGACGGCCCGTACTTCCTCGGCGACCGCGCCACGAACATCGACGCCACCGTGTTCGGCACGCTAGCGACGACCGTGTTCACGCCGATCGAGTCGCCGATCCGTGACTTCCTGCGGAGTCGGCCAGGGATCATGGCGTACGCCGAGCGGATGCGCGCGCAGTACTTCCCGGAGCTGGTGCCAAAGGCCTCCGCGACGTGATGCGCAGCGGATAGGAGCCTCGAACGTTTTCTCGGGCGTTGCCGTGGGTGGGGCATGGTGGCAGCGTGCTCCGAGATGGGCGACAGGCGTACCGCAACGCGCTTCTTCGGGGTCTTTGATGGTACCGCGTGTCCACCCGCGTTTGAGCTGGATGACTACGTTGCCGTTGTCTCGGACGGACGGCCGCGACAACGGGAACGGCAGGCGGGCCAGATAGCGGAGCAGGCGCTTGAGGCGGTCGCGAGCGTGTGCCGGGGGCCCGACGCCGACATCGGGAAGCCGCGTCTCAGCCACGGGCGGGGTGCGCGCGAAGCGAGCGATACGATTGGTCCTGGCCTTCACGCAGGAGGGCGATGGGCCCAATCGAAGAGCCGAATCGCTGCAGCGGTGTCGTGAGTGGCGCGGTTACGGCGCGCCGCACCCCTTCGCCCGCGCCCGCGGGCGGCGATGACGAACTCGCGTTGAGGCTCGCGCTCTCGAATCGGCCACTACGCCGCGTAGGGCCGCGCTTCGTCCCGACTCGCGCAGCCGAGGCTCAGTTGCGTGACTTCATAGGTCCACCCGCCGCTGGCCGTTCCGCGCCAGTCGGACGTGGAGATGGTGATCTGCATGTGGCCGTTCTGCTGATCGCGCGCAATGACGCCCGTCGAATCGGCACCGACGTAGTAGATCCAGTGATTGCCCGTGCTCTTGCCATTACGCCAGGTGACGCCGATGGCGACCGGGTGGCTGTTCGACGCGGCGCTCTCGAGCATCCCCTTCCATTTGGCCTTCTTCGAAGCGCTGAACGTAATCCCGTAGCCGCACAGAAGCGCGAAGGCCTTGTCGCCGTTTCCGCCGAGCCGATTCGGAATGCTGGCGACGATGGTCGCGACGGCCGGCTTCTTCCCCGTCGTGACTTCGTAGGCGGAGATCGGCGCGTAGATGGAGCATTTCATCGCGGCGGCGCTGTTCTCCTTCTTCTTGGGCTGCGCGATCGTGCTGGTCGGGAAGGGCATGGGGGGCCTCGCTCTGGGTCGAATGTCGAGACCGTTGTACGCCGAAAAGGAGGCGGGGTCGCGCCACTATCCTCACCACCAACGGTCTATTGAAAACACATCGCGAGCAGCGCCGAGCAGCTCGTCTGGTAAGCCTGCGCCTGACAGGCCTCGCCGCCGTCCGGGCAGGCGCCCTGAAGACACAGGAGCATGGCGGCGTAGACGATCTGATCCTGCCGATCCGACTTCAGATAGCAGCTCTCGGCGCACGCGTCCGACGAACACGCGGACAGGCAGGTGACGAGCCCGTCGCAATCGCCGTCGCCTTCGCCGGGCGAGATGCAGGTCGCCATCTCGAACGCGCAGTTCTCGGACAGGCAGAAGCCTTCGCCGCAGCCGAACTTGGTCGCGCACGTGTCTAGGGCGAAGTACTCGGTCTGGCCCACGATGTGGCCGCCGGGCAGGCACTGATCTTCGCACGACCCGATGCTGCCGCCCTTGTCGATGCAGGCGCCGACGCAGTCAGTGAGCTCGTCGCACGCCATGCCCGGGTCGTCCGGACCGAAGCACACGGCGAACTCGACGCTGCACACGCCGCCGGTGTCCGTCACGTCGTCGATACAACCCTGGTCGGCGAGGTCGCAATAAAGCGCCAAGCAGCCTTAGTAGCGGTAGAGGTCGTGCCGGGCTTCGAGCGACACCGTGGCTTCGCACGCCGCGACGCAGTCGTCGCTCTGGCAGTTCCAGATGCAGTCGAGCACGTCGATACAGAGCTCGTCGCCGGACGCCTCGAAGGCGCACGCTGCGGACTCGGTCGTGCAGAAGTAGACTGGGCAGTTCGGATCCACGCATGCGTGGTCGATGATGCATTCGTCGTAGGTCGCGAGCTCGGATGTGGCCGTCGCCGACGCCGTGACGTCACAGCCGAGGATGCAGCCGGCGTCGCCGTCGCAGCCCTTGCGGCACGCGAGCACGTCGCTGCAGGTGACGTTGCCAGGGGAGGCCGGGGCGCAAGTGCCCGCATTACAAAGGGAACCGCTTGGGCAAACGACGGGTGACTCCCAGTCCGAACACTCGTCGGCGTCGAACTGACCACACGTTCGCACCGCCGCGCCTTCGCGGCGGATAGGAGCCTCGAACGTTTTCTCGGGCGCGGCCGCGGGTGGGGCATGGTGGCAGCGTGCTCCGAGATGGGCGACAGGCGTAGCGCAACGCGCTTCTTCGGGGGCTTTGATGGTACCGCGTGTCCACCCGCGTTTGAGCTGGATGACTACGTTGCCGTTGTCTCGGACGGACGGCCGCGACAACGGGAACGGCAGGCGGGCCAGATAGCGGAGCAGGCGCTTGAGGCGGTCGCGAGCGTGTGCCGGGGGCCCGACGCCAACATCGGGAAGGCGCGTCTCAGCCACGGGCGGGGTGCGCGCGAAGCGAGCGAGGCGAATAGGCCTAGCCTTCACGCAGAAGGGCGACGGTCCCCAATCGAAGAGCCGAATCGCTGGCAGTGGTGTCGTGAGTGGCGCGGTCAGGGCGCGCCGCACCCCTTCGCCCGCGCCGCGGCGAGGTCCTTCTCGCCGTCCGCGGCTTCCGACAGGAGCGCCCAGACGAGCTGCACGATGCGCGGCAGGTGCTTGCGATCGATGCGGGCAGCGTCGTCACAAGGCTTGTGGTAACAGTCGTCGTCCGTCGTGTGGAAGAAGGTGACCGGGACGTCGGCGTCGCAGAAGGTGATGTGATCGGCGATCTCGCCGGGCTCGCCCAGCACCACGTCGAGGTCCGAGAAGGTCGACACGAGGCCATCGAGGATCTCGCGGCCCGGGGTGCCCGGGAAGGTGTGGAGGGCGTAGACGAGACCCTCGCGCTGGTAGCTCCCGATCATGTCGAGGTTGACCATGTAGACGGTGTCGTCGAGTGACAGGCCCTCGAACGGGTGCGCCGCATAGTGCAGTGAGCCGAGGTAACCGGCCTCCTCGGCACCAAAGGCGGCGAAGACGATGGTACGTCTGGGCGCTTGCCCCTGGCTCGCGACCTTCTCGGCGAGAGCCAGCACAGCGGCGACGCCCGACGCGTCGTCGTTGGCCCCGTGGTGAATCCCCTGTTCGTTCTTGCCAAGGTGGTCGTGGTGCGCGCCGACGACGATGACCTCACCTTGGAGGTCGGGGTCCGAACCGCGCATCACGCCGAGGACGTTCGCCGTCACCTCACCGTCGTCGGTCGTGAACGACTGCTGATAAGAGCCACCCGGCGCCTCGAGCCCGAGGCATTTGAAGCGGGCTTCGATGAGCGAACGAGCGCTCGCGTCGCCGGCGGTGCCGGGGTAGCGCCCTTCGAGCGCCGGCGCCGCGAGGGCCTCGATCGTCGCCATGAGCGAGGCCTCGCTCAGCGGGTCGGTGGCGGCACTGCACGATGTGCGGCGGGTCCGTGGGTCGCCGACGTCGGTGTCCTGTTGCTCGCCTGGGCTTTCGCCATCGGTGGCACCGTCGACGTTTGCCGCCGGTGAGCTCTCCGTCTTGTCCGACGTGCTCGTGCGGCAGCCCGCACCGCACAGGATGAACATGGCGCCGAGCCCGAGCGTGGCTGCGATTCGTCCGATCTTTCCGTTCTTCATAGACGGTCCCATTGCCACAGACCCATTGGTTCTCGCAAGCGGGAGGAGGCCCGCGTTCCGATAGGACGTCTCACCCCGAAATCAGGGTGTACATAGCGCGTCGTAATCGACGGCGAACTTCACACCGGGCGGCTCCTTGCAGTCCGGTTCCGTCGGTGTGCGCACCGTGCGACCAGACGGGGAGATGGGCCAACTCAGTACCGAGCAAAGGAGGCCATTGCCCGGCCAATAGACCGAATTCGGTGCCGCAGCGTAGCGGAGCCGGTACACGCCGGGCTCGTCCGCGATGGCGGCCCCGAGCGTCTCCCAGGCGGCGGCGCCGTCGCAGGCGTCCACGGAAGCGCCGCCGGTCTCAAGGCGCAAGGCGTCCACAAGGCCAAGGGGAGCGTCGGCCGGCGCGCAGTCACTCGCCGAGCCGGAGACGCGATGGACAACGAGGTGGTTGCTCGTCAGGACGCCGCCGACCTGCCAGCGGTCGAGCGCCGCGCTTTCGTCGTCGGGCTCGCCCGGATCGCCGACCCAAACGACGTGCACGGTCGTCCCGGGCGCCGCGGCCAGCAGTGCGCTGGGACCGCCGCAGGGGCGAGCCGACCCACCGGATGGGCCGCGGCACACGAGCGGTGGCGGGCAGTGCTCGTCCGCAAAGCACCCGAAACCAGGCTCAATTGGCTCGTTCGGGACCAGCCACGCCGTCGCGCCGAGCGCGTGGTCGAGTCGATCGGAGACGGGCGTCTCCGCGTCGGCCGCTGTGAGCCAGGACTCCGCCATCTTCGTCAGCGACGCGATCGAGCCGGGCGTCGACAAGGTCACCACAGGCCACTCCTGACCCGTCGAGTGAAGCCCGAAACCCCCGTTGGTATTGCCAAAAGCGACTCGCGCGCTCACCGGCAGCGCGCCGAGGAAGGTCGCGAGATGAACTTCGAGACCACTCGTGCTGGCCGCTGTCGGGCCGCGAAGAAAGAGGACCACAGTGCCGTTCGCGGTGACGAAGGTCTCGGGAATCATGGGATCGCCCATGGCGATCGGCGTCGTCGTCGTGACGGGCGGCTCCCCCGCCACGGTCAGCTTGAGTGAACAGGAAGGTGACGGCACGGGACCGAGCGTCTGGAGCTCGAGAGCCAGCCCCGTGCCGATCGCGGCTGCGCCCGACTCACAGGTTGGATCGCCCGAGCTCGGCAGCACCGTCGACAGGGTCAGGGCCTCGGCACAGCCGGCGCTGAGGGCCGCGGAACAGACGGAGCCCGCCCCGCCGATCCGGGCGACGTGTCGAGTCGAGCAGCCTTCAGGCGCATCTTGAAGCGTCCACGCGCCCTCAGGCACGAGGATCCCGGCGGCCGCCGACGTGACGGTGACGGCCGAGGGGCAGAGCCCATCGAGCAACGCGCTGGCCTGCACCTCGGTGGACTCGTCCCACGTCGGCATGCCGGGGTCGCGCGCCAGCCCGATGACGCCGACCGGTACGATAACGCTCCCCGCCGCACTCGGAGCTCTGAATTGGGTGGCGAGCGTCGTCGACTCCCCGGGCGCGAGCGACGTCGATGGCGCTGCGAAGACGACCTCGAACGCCGCAGCGCCCGCTTCATCACAGGCCGCCGGAAGTGCAAGCGCTCCATGAGCCGGCGTGCCCGCCAGAAGCGCAATCTGGACGGAGGTACACGGGCCGTCGCCATCGTTCTTCAGCGTCACGTCGACGGGGATGAGCTCTCGAGAGGGGATGGCCGAGGCCGGAAACACGACCGGGCCAGGGACCGAGAGGGCGCAGCGCTCCTTGGACCAGTAGTACGCCTTCACCGGCACGCCCCACGAATGTCCTTGAGGGTCGTTCGACGTGATCACGACGTCCCGGCTGCTGAGCCCCACCGGCTGACCGGGTTCTGGGTGCGTAAACGTGACCGTCAGGTCCGTCGACTCGCCCGGTTCGATGACTGCGACCGGCTCCCACGCGAGCGCCCAGCTCGAGTCCGCCTCGTCGCTCTCGGCGTCATCGATGGCGACACCGCTGACGTCGAGAGCGGCGTCACCCTCATTGGACATGGTCAGCGTCTTCGTGACCGACTCTCCCGGGCGCGCTCCGCCGAAGTCCAGCGACGTCTCGGTGAGCACGAGCTCGGGCGCCGGAGTCTTGCCGCGCAGGTCCACGGCATGAAACTCAGTCTCGTCACCGTAGCCATCGTAGAACTCGCCCGAGAATCCAATCAGTAGCTCCCCGAACGGGTCGGCGACGACCGACGCCCCCGGGGTCCACGTGACTGCCACGGTGACCGCCACGTCGCCGGGCACCTCGGTCACGCTGCCCACGACCACCGTCGACACGCCGACCACGGAATCCGGGAACTCAAGCGATGGGACGAACTCGATTGGAGCCACGTCGACGAGGCTGCTACACGACAGAGTGAGCTCCCGAGTGGCCGACTCGCCCACCGCGACCAGTCCGAAGTTCAAGGACGCGGGCTGCACTGAGCATTGAATCAGTTGGGCCCAACCGTCGGTAGAGTCGGCCCCATCGACAAAGTCGACTCCGTCCAGGCCATCATCGACATCGTCGCTCCAGTCGTCCTCGACATCGTCACAGCTCGAGTAGCCCCAGCCGAACCCGTAACAAGACGGTTCGTAAGGCGTGTTATCGCCCCAGTCAATCGACCAGTCCCCGGGCTCGAACGGGTGATCGCTCGCGAAGACCGCACAGGTCACGCCAAACCCAAGAAGGACGGCGCCGAGCAACGAGAGTAGTACGATTCCATAGACGGCCATGTTGCCGCTGCATAGTCCGGA
>JADMJS010000381.1 GCA_018780435.1 Myxococcales bacterium | reverse complement strand
TGCCGGAATGTTGCCACTCGTGGGCGATACCGGCGTTCGACGGGAAGACGATGAGGGGGCGGCCGACGTCACCGAAGCACCAGACGTGGACGCGGCGACCGAGGGCGGGACTTGGGAGGAGGAGGTGGCGGGCGGACATCGCTGGAACCTTAGCCCGGAACCCTCGACATCATCAACGGGGGATTGCCCTCCGCCGCCGCGTCTTGACGGGCCGCCGGCTCACTGTCGAAAGACCAAGGGCTCGAACGCCGCCCACGTCGTGATGGAGGCCCGCCCACCGTCCTGACGACCGCGCTCGATGGCGCGGAGTTGGGCGGCTCTGAGCGCGTCGGCCGGGCCGTCGCCCGCGTTCAGGCGTTCGTAGAAGTCCGTGAAGAGCGCCGTCGTCGCGTCGCTTGGCACCTCCCACGCGGCGGCGATGGTCGTGCCGACTCCCGCGACGCCGAAGGCGCGCGCGAGACCCAGGCGTCCTTCGCCACTGATCGTCGTCCCGAGGGCCGTCTCGCATGCGGAGAGCACGACGAGCTCCGTGCGTCCGAGCCCGAGTCCGGCCACGTCGCGCGCCGTCAGGAGGCCATCCTCAGCGGGGTCGGTGGGGCCCGCGACCCGGGCGGCGTTGGCGCCCGACAGGACGACCGCCGAGAGGCGCAGCGGATCGACGCGGGCGCCGGCGGCGAGTGGGCAGCTCGCCCTGGGCGAGTAGAAGCCGTGCGTCGCGAGGTGCACGAGACGCGCTCCGGGGAGGGCGGCGGCGACCGCGGCCTCGGGAGCGCCTCTCCCGGTCACTAGGGCGACGTCGGAGAACGAGTGCGCCTTCGTGGTCGCGCCGAGTGACGACGCCACGGCGACGGCCTCCGTGGGCGTCAAGTCGCTCCAGGTCGCGCCATGCCCACACACACCGGCGGACCGGCGCGCCCAGGTGGCCGATGCGAGCCTTGGTCCCGCTTCAACAGTCGAGGGCGGCCCGCAACCGCCCGGTGTGCACCTCGCCGCGGAGAGCTGTGGCGTGGCGCCTTGGTAGTCCAGATCGCCGATGACGAGTGCACGACCCGCCCACGCGCCTCGGGGCGCCGCGACCGCGGCCGGGTAGGGGAGCAGCGTCACCGAACGGCGCTCCACGAGGTGAGCCACGGTCCCTGCGTCGTCGTCGAGGAGCGAAGCGACGGGGACATCGCCGATGACACCGTCCGCGACCACCCACAACGCCCCTCGGTTGGCGTACGGCTTCAGCGGCGCCCAGAGCCGCTGCGAGAGGATGACGAGCGCGCGATGGAGCGCGGTCTCGGCGGGCTCGCAGGCGACGCCGTCGCACCGGGAAGCGACGTCGACGGCCGCGCGGAAGATCCCGACATCACGCGTGATCTCGACGAGTGAGCCCAGCGGGACGTGTCGAACGTCGCACCACGGCGCACCCTTGCCGGGCTCACGCCGAGGGGTGACGACGAGAGCGCCATAGATGGCGCCGGCCTCCTCGCGATCGGCCAGCGCGGCCGTACCGTCGCCGACCAGGGCCATGGGATCCCGTCGCATCACGATGTCTACGAGGCTGGCGCGTTCGCTGGTCAGCGTGGCACACAGCTCGTCTGGCCCGAGCGCCCACGGTCGCCGTGCGCTCGCTAGCGCTGGCATGGCCTGCGAGAGCCGCTTCACCACTTTCTCTCGGGCGGTCGCGAGCTCAGTGAGTCGCTTCGACGTCGTCTTGGAGTCACTTGCGGCCGCCACCAGCGCCGAGTACTCCCGATCGAGCTCCCGGAGCGACTCCCACAGCGTCGCGGCCGCCGAGCCTGCGCCGCTCTCGACGGCGCGGAGCTGATCCCGCCACACCGACTCGAGCAGGGTGCCGGCCCCTTGCCACGCGATCAGCAACGCGAGCGCCTCTCGTGGTCCCGCGCCTCCCGTCTCGGGTGCGAGCGCGGCGGCGAGCGCGGCGTCGACGACATTGCGAAACTTCAGGGCGAGCCCGAGCACTCCCGTCTCCGAGCCGGCCGCGTGTAGGTTTCGTTCCAGATGGGCGCGCGCGATTCGAAGGGATCGCGAGAGGAGTGGTCGGGCCCCTGCGACGTCGCCCGCTACGAGCGCGGCGATCCCAAGCTGCCCTAGGGTCTCCGCGACCAGAATGTGGTCCTTGCCGAGCCACGACTCTTGAGCCTCGAGCGCTACGTTGAGCGCTTCGCGGCCCGCGTCGAGCCGTCCTGCGCGTACCCAGAGCGCGCCCGTGGCGGTTCGGATGGCCGCTGTCGCGATGTGGTCGGCGCCGAGGGTCGCTTCGGCGCGCGCGAGGGCGTGTTCATGGAGGGTGAGCGCGTCCGCGCGGCGGCCGGCACGCTCGAGCACCAATCCGAGCCCTTGAATGCAGAAGATGACCATGGGGTGATCCTCGCCAAAGCGCGTCCGAGCGATGGCGAGCGCTCTCTCGAAGTGCGCGAGCGCGTCGCCGAGTCGACCGAGGTCCGACTCCGCCCGGGCCAGGTGTTGCAAGAGCATGGCGACGAGTGGGTGGTCCGGCGCCAGGGATTGTTCCGCCGCCGCCAGCGCGCTTTCGAGGACGGGGGTGGCGCCGCCGAGGTCGCCGAGATCGACGAGGAGCCCGCCGAGCGTCGCTTCGAGCTGGAGGGTGAGCATCACACCACGACCTTGAACGGCGCCCAAGACGGCGAGGCTCCTCTCGAGCTCTCGTCGTGCAGCGTCATGATGGCCCCGAGCGAGCGCCAGATTGGCGATGGTGCTGCGAGCCCCGGCGACGTTGGGGTGCAAGCGCCCGTAGACCCGTTCGAAGGTCTGCACCACGGGCGTTACCAGCGCCTCCGCTTCGTCCAAGCGGCCGCGAATCTGTAACAGACTCGCAAGGTTGAGGGCGGACATCGCCGTCTCGGCGTCCTCGGGCCCGAGCGAGCGTTCACGCGCCCGAAGCGCCTCCCGCAGCAAGGGCTCGGCCCCGTCGAGGTTACCGAGCTCCATCTGCAAGAACGCCGCATTCGCGCGGGCTTGGGCGGTGAGAGGGTGGTCCTTGCCGAGCAACGTCTCGCGTTCCCCAAGGATGAGCAGCGCCTCGCCGACGGCCCCCGCGACGTCGCCGAGCTCGACCTTGATGGTGAGCCGCCCGGTCGCGGCACCGGACTCTTCGACGCGACGCCGCAGCTCAGGATCGCGCTCCACCTCGGGCGGGAGCGGGTAACGCCGGCGTGCTTCGAGGAACTGGTCGAAGTCGTCGACGTCCGGACCGGTCAGGCCCTGCTGGCGGGCGAGGTCCTTGAGATCGCGGTCGGTCTCGACGGTCGAAGCCAGATACGCCGCGACCCCGTTCGTTCCGAATCGAAGCCACACGAGGCACGCCTGCGACGCCGGAACGACCTTGCACCAGTTGGCGCACACGTCGAGGTCGGCGCGTTGCGCCGGGGTCCCGGTGAGGCCCGCCAGAAGCCCTGGCGCGTCGCCAGCGATGGCGCGGCACGGGAGCGGCGGTGTGGCACGCGCGACGGTGGCGGCCAGCACCAGGCTAGCGAGCAGGTGGGGGGTGCGACCGCGGTTTGGCCGTAGGAGTGCGTCGTTCATGGTGTTCCCACTGTAGCGCCGATTGACTGCGCGCTGGCGTGATGAGTGACGCGCGTGAGTAGCGACCTTGAAGGGCTGGGATTCGGGAAAACCGAGCCGGGGGGCAGCGCCGAAGCCGCCTCATTCCCACGTGACGGAGACCGCGTCCGTCGTACACGTCGACAGCGTCTCCTCGAGGAGTGCGCCGAGGTCGGGCTCCGCGCTCACGAGCGCCGCCCAGACCGCCGGCGCGCAGCCGCGTGCCGCGAGTCCTAGGGTCAGGGGGGCATGGGCGGCGTCTGGGACCGTGACGAAGGCTCGCGAGGCACCCGCGTGGGCGTCGTAGGCGGCGGTGGCCTGTTCCGTGTCGGTGGTGGGGTCGTAAGGGCCGTGGAAGATCACGACGGGGACCTGCGATGGGTAGCGGCTCGCGTCCCACGGACGTTCCAGCCCCGACGCGCAGAGGTCCTCTCCCACCGCGTGGAGCTCACCCGCTCGTAGCTCCCGACCGGGTAACCACCCGCCCCAGAGCTCTTGGCAGGCGACGGTTCGGAACAGCCGCTCCGTCGCGGTGATCGGGGCTGTCGCACGAAAGTCGGGAACGGAATGCATGAACGCGGCGACATACGCCTGAGCGGCGTCGTCTTCGGCGGAGAGGCCGTCGAGCCAGTAGTCGAGGAGGTGCCCTTCACCCGGGTAGTCGCCCAAGATGAGCTGCGCGCTCGCGAAGGCGCCCCACTGCTCGCGGGTCCAGAAGAGCAGCTCGGGCCAGGGCTCCGTGGCGAACGCGGTCTGCCAAGCCGGCCCGAGCATCGGTACGACGCGACGCCACTCGGCTTCAAAGGCGTCGAAGTACGCGTCGAAGGACGGGAACGCCCTCCCGAGGGCGCCCTCGAGGACGAGGCGCTTCGGAGCGGGCAGGCCGCGGCGCTCGAGCTCGTGTGCGGCCGCCGTCGCGACGGCGGTGCCGAAGGAAGCGCCGTACAGGACGTAGTCGGTGAGCCCCTCGGCGGCCACGATCGACGCCACGTCACTCGCGGCGCGGTCAATGGAATAGACCTGTTCCGGGGGACCGGCGTCGTCCGAGTAGACGTTACACCCCGACCCGCGGACATCGAGCGAGAGCAACGAGACGGCGGGGTAAGGCACTGCGCCGAGCGCGAAGGGGCGCGTGGGCGACTCGTGCATGATGGCCTGACCCGGGCCGCCGGGGATGACGACGACGGTCGGTGCGTTCGGGCTTTCGGCGGGGGAGACTCGGTAGTGGAGGCGCAAACGGGGCGCGTCGTCACCGTCGTGAGCTGGGACGACCACCGAGCGGACGCCCTCGTGGTCGCAGGTGGCCATGCTCTCGATGATCGGGGGTTCGGGCAACGGCGAACCGGCGCTGTCGAGCGGCGCGTCCGCCGTTGACGGTGCGGCGTCTTGTGCGTCGTCCGGGGCACTGGTCTCGGTCGCGACGGGACTACACGCCGTCGCGAGCAGGAGCCACCGTGCGGCTCGCATTCGCATCAGCGGGCGGCGGTTGCCGGGGCCGGCGTCTCGAGGAAACGCGTCCCGATGAGCTCCCCGAGATGCTCCGCGAAGACGCGGTGCCCGAGGCGGCTCATGTGCATGGTGTCGTAGAACCAGACGTTCTCGGGTTCGGCGAGGAAGTGAGGCAGGGCATCGTAGACGGGGACGCCGAGCTCCTTACCCACCTCGCGGTAGATGGCCTGGGCGTCGTCGGCGCTGTTCTCTTCGCGCATGATGTTCTTGCCGCCCGACTCGACGTAGAGGTTGGTCGGCTCGATGGAGAAGACCACCTCGATGTTCCGATCGCGAGCGATCCCCACGATCCAGTGGAGATAGTCGCGCATAGCGTACGTTTTATATACGTCGGCTACGATGATTTGCGACAGGTGGTTTCCCATCACGGTGCCGCGCCAGTACTCCCACAGCGTGGGCGTCACGAGGCTCGATAGCGGCTCCTGAGGCGACGTCTCACCGGACCAGACGTGGCTCTGATCGACGTTCATGAACTCGTTGACGACGAAGTTCACCACGATGATGTCGGGCTCGTAGCGGATGAGGTTGGACGCGAGCCAGCGGAGGCCGGTCGCCGTCTTCACGCCAGGAAAGGCCGCGTTCAGGACCTCGACGTCGCTGTGGCCCCGGCGCCGAAGCGTGCGTTCGAGCTGGTCCGAGAAGGCCATGCGGTCCATCGACGGGATGCCCCAGCCGTAGGTCTGCGAGCCGCCGAA
>JADMJS010000039.1:25679-28974 GCA_018780435.1 Myxococcales bacterium | reverse complement strand
TCTCCGTCCCAGAACCCCCTCTTCGACGCCCTCGAGAAGACGCGCACCATCCTCTTCTCGAGTGATGTGTCGCCCAAGTCGGTGCGCGAAGCGACCGCTCGGCTCCTCGCGCTCGAGGCGGCCGACCCGTCGAAGATGATCACGCTCATCTTGAATACGCCCGGTGGCGCCGTCCTGCCCGGCTACGGGCTCGTCGACATGATCCGCTTCATTACGGCGCCCGTGCGTGTGATCGGGGCGGGCATGGTCGCGTCCATGGGGATCTCACTCCTCATCTCGGTACCGAAGGAGCGCCGCTTCAGCCTGCCGAACGCGCGCTACATGCTCCACCAGCCGCGTTTCTCCGGGAAGGTCTACGGCTCCATCAGCGACCTCGAACTCGAGGCTGTCGAGATGGTGAAGATGAAGGACAAGACCAACCGCGAGATCGCCGCGGCCACCGGTCAGACCGCCGAGAAGATCGATCACGACACCAAGCGCGACCTGTGGCTCTCCGCCGAGGAGGCGCTCGAGTACGGCCTCGTGAGCCGCATCATCACGTCGGTGCGCGACCTCCCGGAGGTCTGAGAAGACCCCTACTCGAGACCGAGGCGCTGGCGAAAGGTGGGCTCGTCGATGACGTCGACTCCGAGCTCGCGGGCCTTGGCCTCTTTGCTGCCCGCACCGGGGCCGGCCACGACCACCGTCGTCTTCTTCGAGACCGAGCCGGACGCCTTGCCGCCGTGGCGTTTCACGATGGCTTCGGCGTCATCGCGGGTCATCGTCTCCAAGGTCCCCGTGAAGACCCACGTCTGACCGGTGAGGTCCGGGCCGCCTTCCGGGCGCGCGGCGAGCTCGACCGGCGTGGGCCTCACGCCGTGCGAGTCGAGCTCCGCGAGCAACGAATGCACTCGATCATTGCTGAAGTAGGCGAGGATGGATTCGGCGACCTTGGGGCCGACTTCGTCGGTCGCGAGGAGCTCGTCGAGGGTCGCGGCGCGGACGGCGTCGAGGGTGCCGAAACGTTTGGCCAGGATCTCGGAGAGCGACTGACCGACGTGGCGGATGCCGAGGCCGAACAAGAAGCGGTCGAGGGAGCGAGTCCGCGACGCGTCGATAGCGAGGATGAGGTTCTGCGCGGACTTCTCACCGAAGCGGTCGAGGTCGGCGAGCTGTGGCGCCGTGAGATTGTAGAGTTCGGCGACGGAGCGGATGAGGCCGAACTTCAAGAAGGTGTCGATGTTCTTCTCGCCGAGGCCGTCGATGTCCATCGTATTGCGACCGGCCCAGTGGATGAGGGCCTCGCGGAGCTGCGCTGGGCAGTCGACGGGGTTCGAGCAGCGAGAGACGGCCTCACCGCCCGAGCGTTCGGCCGGCGACCCACATACGGGACACTCGGTCGGGAAGACGAAGTCACGTTCGGCGCCAGTCCGGTGCTCCGGGATGGATCTCACGATCTCCGGGATGACGTCGCCGGCGCGCCGAACGATGACGAGGTCGCCGATACGCAGGTCCTTTCGCCGAATCTCGTCTTCGTTGTGGAGCGTCGCGCGGGAGACCGTCGCTCCCCCGACGTAGACGGGTTCGAGGATGGCCGACGGTGTGATCGCCCCCGTGCGGCCCACTCGGAGCTCGATGTCCCTCAGGCGGGTGCTCCGTTCCTCGGGTGGAAACTTCATAGCGACCGCCCACCGAGGCGACTTCGAGACCTGTCCGAGCTCGGCCTGGAGCGCGAGGCTGTCGACCTTGACGACCATGCCGTCGATCTCCATCGGGAGCTCGTGGCGGCAGGTGATGAGCTCTCGGTATCGCGCGCAGACGGCGTCCGTGCCCGTGAGCGTGTGTACTTCGTCCTGCATGACGGGCAAGCCGAGCTCGGCGAGCCACGCCAGGACCTCGTGTTGCGTGCGGGGCGGGTTGCCACCATCGACGTCGCCGAGCGCGTACGCGAAGAAACGAAGCGGCCGCGCCGCGGTCATGGCTGGATCGAGCTGGCGGAGCGAACCCGCGGCCGTGTTGCGCGGGTTCACGAATGCCGGCTCGCCGCGCGCGACGCGGGCGTCGTTCAGCGCCTTGAACTCGTCCTTCCGAATGTAGACCTCGCCGCGCACCTCGAAGACACGCGGTAGGTCGTCCCGCTGACCCGTGAGGCTGCGCGGGATGTCCTTGATCGTGAAGATGTTCTCGGTGACGTTTTCGCCCGTCGTGCCGTCGCCGCGGGTCGCCGCCAGGACGAGCTCGCCAGCCTCGTAGGTTAGGGACATCGCGAGCCCATCGAACTTGGGCTCACAGCTATAGACGAAACCTTCCGCAGGGGCCCGCTCCTCGAGAAAACGCCGGATGCGCTCGTCGAAGGCCCGAAACTCGGCTTCGTCCATCGCGTTCGCGAGCGACATCATCGGCCGGCGGTGAGTGACGGCCGCGAACTCGGATGCGACGCCGCCGCCTACGCGCTTCGTCGGCGAGTCGGGCGAGACCAGCGTGGGGTGTAGTCGCTCAAGGCCTTCGAGCTCTCGCATCAGCAGATCGTAGTCCGCGTCAGGGATCTCTTGAGTCGCCTGTTGGTAGTAGAGTTCGTCGTAGCGCCGGATGAGCGCTTCGAGCTCCCGCATGCGCGCAAGACCGCCTTCGGGGATCGCGCGCGACGCGGGGAACGGGTCCGATGTGGGCATGGCTTACCGGCTGAGGAGGAAGATGTGGATCTGGATGATGCACTTCTCGCCGGTCGTCCCGACCTCTCCCGAGTCGATTCGGATATCGCCCAGGAGCGCGCCGGACGCGTCGATCTGGCGCAGTGCGCCGACCACGTCTGCGAGCGAGCCTTGACCGACGACGACGATCGCCCGTGCGATCTGAGAGGCGTATCGCACCGCGCCACGGTCTTCGACCGACGCGACTACGACGCCCGCGTCCTCGAAGACGCGCGGGATGTCGTCGGGGGGAAGGCGAAGCATCTGTTCAGCGTTGCGGGAGGTCCGGAGTCGTTCCATGGAGGTCAGATCGCGTTCGAGCTGGCCGAGGTTGGCGATGTCCTGTTCGAGCGTCCGCTCGTCGAACTCAGCGCCCAGAGCATGGATTTGGGCTTCGATGTCTTCTTCGGTCCCCGTCTTCTTGCGGCGAGGCTTCGCGTCGTCGGCCTGCCCCTCGGGCGCGGCGACCTCCGCGTTCGGCGGAATCGTGACCCCGGGGACCCCGCGGATGTGAACGCTGCCCGGGCCTACGGGTGACAGTGTCGGGAGCGGAGGCGCTTCCGCGGCCGGCGGCGCGACCGGTGGGGCTTCGGCGGCCGGCGGCGCGACCGGTGGGGCTTCGGCGG
>JADMJS010000039.1:21826-25579 GCA_018780435.1 Myxococcales bacterium | reverse complement strand
GGCGCGACCGGTGGGGCTTCGGCGGCCGGCGGCGCGACCGGTGGGGCTTCGGCGGCCGGCGGCGCGACCGGTGGGGCTTCGGCGGGCGCCGGGGGCGGTTCGGCATCGCCACGCGGCGCTGGGAGGTTGAAGCGGAGCGGGGCGATGTCGGCGAGCTCGATGTCCCCGGGAGGGGGCGCCATCGGCAGGAACGCCGGAAGGGCCGGCCCACCGGGCGCGGTGAACTCGCGCGTGACCGCGAGAGGGTGCAGGTAGCCGTAAGCGACCCATCGCTCGCCCCGTCGGCCAGCAGAGAAGCTCTCCACGATGGAGTCCTGCTCCTCCGAGTAAGGCAACGCCTCGACCGGGACGTCGAGGCCATAGGCGCGTTGGAGCGCCAGCCCGAAGAGACTGGATGCGCGTGGTAGCTCTTCGGCTTCCACCGGCAGTCCCTCCGGCGACTTTCCTTCGAGGCCAAGCACCTCTCGTTCGTTCTTCGCCTTCGGGGTCGTGGACTCCCGATCGTGCATGAGAACGGTCCAGCGGTTCTCGATAGCCTGGACACGTCGGAATGAAAGGGCGTCGGGGGAGCCCTCCAGGGCGAGATGGAGGAGCTGGAGTCCGCGCGCCCGACCCCGGCTGATCCGGTCAGCGCGGTAGAGCTTGTCGAGGCGGCTCGACAGTTCGGCGATGCGGGTCTTGACCTTCTCGTGGTCACGAGCGCGGGTCTTGAGACGCTCGACCTCCTTCTCCAGCGCCGGGACTCGGTCGGTCAGCGGTAGCGTCGGCTGCGGGATGTACTCCATCGCCGGGACCATCTTGACCCGTTCCTGTCGGCGACACCCTCCGAACGCGGCCAGGACGGCCACCGCGACCAACGCCGACTGCAGGGGCCGGACAGCCGAGAGGGGGTTCCGAGGACCGGAAGGGCCGGCCGTTTGGGTGGAGAGCGTCGAGGTCAAGGCCAGATCTCCCAGCGTGTGATGCGATCTTCCGGCGCGGCGAGGCGCCGGGTGTACGTTCGTGCCCCATTTACTTCGCGAGCGAGGATCGTCTTGGCGGCGCGCTTTGGCAAGGGCAGGGTGGTGGTCGAACGGGCGTCGACGCGCCCGAGCACGGTCTCGTCCACGCGGATCTCGAGCGTCTCGCTAGTGTGGTTATCCACGACGACTGCGTGCGGGCCGGCAGGGGCGACGATGGCATGTTCGCGATCGGGGCGCACCGCGAGCTCCGAGCGGAACAGCGTCTTCGTGGTCTCGCCGACCAGGTCGACGATGGTGCGTCCGGTCTCCGCGTCGATTCGCTTCTCCTCACCGGGCGCCACTCGGGCGCGCTCCACCCCGTCGACAAGGACGACGACGCCCTCGTCTCGACGATTGTCGATGACGAGCTGACCGCGTGCGGGCAGCACTGCCCAGACCTCCATCGCGCCCGCCGTAACGGCTAGGGCGGCGCGATACCGAGCCCCACTCCGGAGTCCGATGGCGCGGAAGACCTTGAGCGTCCCCTCTTTGGAAGCGTCGTCGGTCGAAGCGAGGACGGGCACCCCATAGGGACCGTAGGTACCGACCGTGCCGGCTTCGAGGCGCGCGAGCGGCTGACCGTCGAGCTCGATGGACAGCGGCTCTGGAGTCCGGTTCTCGATTCGGACATGGCCGACGGGGGGCAACAGCTCCCACGGGACGGCAGCGCCCGGCGCGAAGCGCGTGACGAGCTCGCGCGCGCTCTGTGTCAACGTGCCGATCGCGTGGAGCCGGTGACGGCCGGCCATCAGTCGATGGGACGCTTCACCACCCTGAACGATGATGCCCGCGACGGCGCCATCGACCGTCAGCGTCACCGGCTCGGCCGAGCGGTTCATGACGTGTACGGCGGCCTCGAGTGGCAGGAGGTCGACGTCGAGGTGCTGCCCCCGCTCGAAGCGGCGCTCGATAGGATAGACCTCACTCGAGGTCTCACCGACGAAGCGGAACACCCGATTGCCGACACCGACGACCGCGGTCACCGATTGCCCGGGCTCGAGCAGCTCCCGTTCTGACCGGAAGGTCGGCGGCGTGCGCAGGACTTCGGGCGTCAGGTTCTTCACGGTCAGGCTGGCGGTCGCAGCAGTGAGCTCCCAGAGCGTGGTGCGGTCGGCTTCGAGGATGAGCGTGTCTTCGATACGGTCTCCGCCCGGGGAACGGACGCTGCTTGCTCGGGCGACGACCCGGTGCTCGCCGACGGGGGCGTCGAGGAAGGTCACGTCGCCTCCCGCGGGGACCGTCCCGAGAGTGCGTCCGGCCGCCGAGATCCAGGCGAGGTCGGGCAGTGCGCTCTGAACGCGCAGGCGGCCCGCCGCGCCGCTCAGCGTGACGACATTGGCCTGAGCCGGGTCGACGTCGACCGAGGTCGCAATCACGCGCCCCGATTGCGCCCCACGGGCGACGAGCCGGCGCGGCCCACGGACGAGGTCAGTCAAGAAGGCGCTGCCGCCGGCGGCGATGGTGGTCGTCGGGACATCGTCTACAGCGACCTCGACCGGCTCGAAGAGGGTGTTGTCGACCCGTGCGGCCCCCCGTTCTGCCGAGATGGTCCAGGTCTGGGTCTGGCCTGCGGCGAGCTCGAGTGCGGTCGCGTAACGGGTCTTGCCGGCAGTCGCGACCGCCTCGATGCGGCCCGCGTCGACGCCGTCGATGCGGGCGCGTGAGCCCGCGCTCACGTCGCCCTTTTCGACGCCGTTCACGGACACCTGGAGGTCGAAGCGCGAGTGATTGTCGACCAGGAAGGTCGCCTCCCGCACGGCGAGATCCCACACCACGTCGGCGTCGCCGTCGGGTGCCCGGGGATCGCCCGAGCCGGGCGTGCTGCGAAGTGACCGAGAGCGCTCGCGACCGGAGCTCTGACCCCGAACGACGACCGTGTGCAATCCCTCGACTAGAGCGATTCGGCGCACGTCGGATGGGGCGAGCACCCACAGTCGAAGGCCATCGAGCGTGACGATGACGGGCTCGGACGGGCCGTTTCGAAGCTCGACGGCCATGGTCTCGATCTCGAGCCGGACACGCGCCTCATCCAACGAACGCACGACGAAGGGCACCGACCGCTCGTGTCGTGAGCTCGGGATGCGGAGATGGACGACGTGGTCACCGGGCGCAAGGTCGGGCTCGAGCTGCTCGCTGCGCCTAGGCAGTGCGTGCCACTCGCCGTCGTTCACTTTGACTTCGAGATCGTGATCCGACGCGTTGTCGAGACGAGCGGCTCCGAGCGGCGCTGGCGCTTCGAGGACCTTCATGGCGTCCTCGGGCAGGATGGCCCACTCGGCTCGTTCGCCCGAGCGCAGGTCGAGTCGGGTCTCGATGCGGCTCTGTCCCAGCGCGCGTGCGTCGATTCGAACGCGTCCGGGCCGGAGGTGCCGGAAGCGGGCACGCGACCCCGGCGGTGCGGTCCCGACGTCGTGGCCGTCCACCGCGATCGTGCGTGCGACGTCGGTGCGGTTGATGACTTCGAGGAGCGCCGGCTCCGGCCCGAGATTGACCGCTGCCGGGGCGTCGGTCGTGGCGCATCCGAGGAGCCCCGCGAGCGCGAGCAGGACGACCCAAACGCGAGAAGTCATGTAGGCGCGGTGCCGGTCCGGCCGGATGGGTGCCGGGTTCCACGGGTGAGCAGGGATCCAGGAATGTGGCATTGGGGGCTCGGCTCCTCGGGGGCTTGTAGCGGTGCTACGGCCGAGTGTCCAGGATGACCCCCATCAGCTCCCCGCAATGCGCCGGTCCCACCGCGAGTCGGGGACGACCG
>JADMJS010000039.1:0-21816 GCA_018780435.1 Myxococcales bacterium | reverse complement strand
GACCGAGTTCCCCCGCTCGCGGTGGGTCGGCTCTACTTGCAGGCGCCGGTGTACTCGACCGACACCCCGGCGGCGTTGGCGATACACGAGTTCGTATAGGTCTGGCCGTCGCAGCCGCAAACCTCGTTCTCGAACGGGATGCAGGCATCCGGAATGGCGAGACAGGATCCGACCGCGTCATCCGCACCGCAGGCCTCCCCGATCTTGTAATCGCACAAGTAGCCTTCGGGGCAGGTGAAGCCGAAGAGCCCACCGCACGGTTTGCCCGTCGCGTCGCAGGACCCATCGGACGCAACCGAGACGCCGTACGAGTGGGCGACGCATTCATTGGAGTAGTCCTTGCCGTCGCAGCCGCACACGGGCGCTTCGATGCCGAGACACAGGTCCGGCTTGGACTTGCACGTCCCGAGCGCGTCGTCGGCGCCACACATCGCCTCCGGGGTGAAGTCGCAGTAGTAGCCCTCGCTACAGGTGAAGCCGAAGAGGCCACCGCAGGAGTCGGAGCCGCCGCACTTGCCGATGGAGGCGACGGCGACGCCCGCCTGATTGGCGTAGCACTCGTTGTCATAGGTCTCTCCGTTGCAGCCGCAGACGGGATTCGACAGCGCGAAACAGAGGGACGGCGTGTCGGCGCAGTAGCCTGGCGCGTCCGTCGCGCCGCACATGTCCTCGGGGGCGTAGTTGCAGAACTGGCCTTCCTTGCACATGCCGCCGATCTTGCCACCACAGCTCGTGGGCGTGGGACCGTCGCACTTGCCGATATGGGCGATCGAGGTCCCGGCTTTGGCCGCGTCACACGCGCTCAAGTAGCCCTGGCCGTCGCAGCCGCACATGGGCACGCCACCGAGGGGGCAGTCTCCCGTCTCGATATCCGCGCAGACGCCCATCTGGTCGCCCGTGCCGCACATCTGCTCGACCTCGTAGCGGCAGAACTGGCCGTCGGGGCAACCGAGCCCGACGAAGCCACCGCACGGCACGTCGACCGTGCCGTCGGAGCCGTCCATGGCGTCGGAGCCGTCCATCGCGTCGGAGCCATCCATCGCGTCGGAGCCGTCCATCGCGTCGGAGCCGTCCATCGCGTCGGAGCCGTCCATCGCGTCCATTGCGTCGGACCCGTCCATCACGTCCATCGCATCGGAGCCGTCCATTGCGTCCATGGCGTCAGAGCCATCCTCCGCGTCAGTCGCGTCCATGGCATCGATAGCATCCGTCGCGTCGGTCGCGTCGGTCGCGTCCAGGGCGTCGGTCCCATCGGACGAATCGGATGCGTCGGTGGCGTCGGTGGCGTCGGTCGCGTCGGTCGCGTCGGTCGTATCCGCAACGTCCGAGGCGTCCGATCCGTCCGTCGCGTCGGTCCCGGTGGTCGTGTCCGAGCCCGTCTTCGTGCCGCTCTTCGATGACTCGCAGCCCACCAACCCGACGGCCAGACCGAACACCAGCCCGGCAAAAGCGCCAGAAGCTCCATTCCATACCCGCATCACACCCCTCCCTTTGGCGTCACTTCGCCGTGAGCGCGTTCCGTGGAACGACGCGCGTGGCAGGCTACGCATGGCGCCAGCTATTGCAAATACCTCGTTGGGACGAGCGCCGACCCCGGGCTAAGATGGCCACGATGCGACCCGCTCCCACCGGAATTCTGTCCGTGCCAGACGTGACTCTCAGTCAGGTGCGCAGACGGGTCATGGTGACCATGCTGCTCGGCACGCTCACCTGGAGCACCGCCCACGCCGACGTCTCCCGCTACGTCCTCGCTCGGGATCCCGAAGGCGCCATCCGCCTCGCCGACCTGGTCGAGGTCGTCCTCTCCGAGCTCGGGTCTGGGGTTCAGATCCCAGACACTGCTATCGAGAGCCGCATCCCCATCCCGAAGAGCGAGACCGGGACGGCCGTCGTCCTTGGGATGTCGCTGTTTCTTCAGCGCTACGGCGTCTCATTCGCGCTGACCCCCACCGATCTCACCGTCACCATTGACGGAGAGGTGGTCGGCAGGCACATCGGAGCACTCGAACGATGGGCGATGGACGTCGGCGGCGTCGAGACGCCGTATCGCGTGACGCGTGCGCCCGGAAGCGCCCGGGGAGGGCCCCCGGTCCTGCTCATCCACGGGCTCGATTCACGGCCAGAGACGCTCGCCGACCTCGCCGGCGCCCTTGGTCTGCGCGGCTACGACGTCTACACCTACGGTTATCCGAACGACGCCGCCATCCATGACACGGCTGCCGACTTGGCGCGTCGCCTGCGGCGCTTGCGCACCCGCACCGGCGCGCCGCTCAACATCGTGACCACGTCGATGGGCGGGGTCATCACGCGAGCGGCCATCGAGCTCGAACGCTACGACGCCGGCACCGTCGCGCGTTTCATCGCCTGTAGCCCACCCTTCGAGGGTTCGCCCATGGCGCGTTATCACACTCTCCTCGAGGTGCCCGAGTCCATCCAAGACGTGTTCACCGACGGAGTCACCGGTCTCTTCCCCTTCGACGGGCTCGGCTCGGCCTCCTTTCAGCTCCTGCCGGGCTCGGGCGCGCTCTCGCGCTTCGCGGGGAGCGAACGCCGCGTTGGGATCCGGTACACGATCTTCGCGGGTGCCGGATCCATCGTGCCCGAGCCGTTGCTCGTCGAGCTCCGGAGCATCCTGTTCCACGAACGGGAGGCCAGCTCGCCGCTTTGGGGCGTCGCCATCGACGTCTTGCTTGAAGTGACCGATACCGTCGCCGTCGTGTCCTACGGGCTCGGTGACGGCGCCGTGCCGCTCGACAGCCAACGGCTCGAGGGCGTCACCGATCGCGTCGTGAAGGCTTACGACCACCTCGAGTGCTTCTCGACGCTGAGCGACCGCCGGGCGCGCGAGACGGGTACTCAGGCCACCCAGGGCTCGCCGCCGATCGCATGGTTCGAGGAGCTGCTCGCTCGTTTGCCGCCGACAGCGCGCCGTAACGCCGCGCATTGACTGAGAGCTTGCCCATCCCCGGGCGTCCGGCGTCGAATTCGACAGGTCGGACTTAAGGGGAACTGTCGCCCGTAACGAAAGTGTTCTCGTGACCCCTGACGGGTCCGAGGAGCACCGAATGATCTCGTACGCGACGGCACCTGTTCGGGATGAGTACCGTCCCATCCTCCAGAACGACCTCAGCGCAGTGCTGAGCTGGTTCCCGAAGGTCGCCGAGGACCTGCCGGGGATTCGGTGGACCTGGGATGGCCGCTTCGCCTGCGTGGTCGGCGTGACCACGGTTGAGGACCTCGCTGATACCGACGGTTACCTCAGCCGACAGCTCGCGTTTCGCTTCGACTCGCAGTCGCGTCACGTCAGCGCGCGTCAGCTCGCATATATCGCCCGCTTTGGCGGCGTTCGTTCGGGCCAACGCGGCTACACCGACCCCGAGGGGGCCGGTCCGCAACGCTTCGCGCTCATCTGGCCGTGGACCGATGGTGTCCACGTGTCCATTCGGCTGGCAGTAGCATAGCTGGCAGTAGCATAGCCGGCAGTATCATAGCTGGCAGTGGCATAGCCGGCCGCTGGTTCGTTCAACCCGCATCACGGAGGCCCGATGGACCCTGCGAGGAGGCTCGCCTACATCTCCCAGAAGTTGAGCGACTGATAGCGGTAGCTGAACGCGAGCACCACCGAGTGGGTGTTGGTCTCGTTCGGCTGGTCAACCCCCGAGAGCCGAGGAGGATCGAGATAGACGAATTTCCAACGCCACGAGAGGCCGAGCCAAAACGCCGAAGCGCCGCTCGCATCGCCGAGCGGTACGTCAATACCCGCGCCGACATGGAGACTGAACGCCACATCATCCTGATCTCGCTGGGGTTCCACGTCCGAGCCGAAGGACGTGAACTCCGTCGAGAGCCCAATCTGGGCATAGGCGGCAGCGAGGGCGAATGACGCCCAATCATTGCCGAGGACGGACAAGAACATCGGATGGAGGTTCACGGACATCGCGAGGCCGTGTCGATCGAAGCGAAGGTCAGCGGGCACGTTCCCACTGGCCTTGGCGTCGTTACGCGACCATGCGTATTCGAGCTGAACGTCGATCAGCGACAGCACGCTCGCGAGTCGACCGTAGACCCCGACGACCCCACCGACGGGGCTCTCCCAACGCTGGTCCTGAAGGATCGAGGCGCCACCGAACACGCCGACGCCGACGAAGGCGCCGTTGTACCGGATCTCCGGCTCGTCCGGAGGCGCGGCGAGGGCCAACACTGCCGCGAGCGCGCTCAGCAAGAGGCACTCCCGGGCGCCCCATTGCACCGCTTCGCGAAACGAGTACTCACAAGGTTTGACAAGCCTCCCACCGCGTTCTATCCGCGCCGTGGTGGACCTGTCAAAGCGCGCACTGACCCTGACTTCGTGGACCGTCCGGCGCCTCGCTCGCGGGGTGGCTACGGTCGTCGTGATCGCGATCCTCGGCGCGCCGACCGACGCTCGCAGCGCGCCACCCGGCGAGGCCGAGGTCATCGCCGTCAAGGACCGGGCCGAACGCGCGCTTGAGCGCATGCAACACGGCGACGCGCTTCTGAAGCTTGAGGACCTCCACGGCGCCTGCAAGGCCTACCGGGAGAGCATCGAGGTCCTTCAGAGCTGGTGGGTGCCGCGCCTCGCCCTCGTGCGGTGTGGCCGATTCACCGGGGCCGATACCGGGGAGCTCCTCGAACATGCGACCTTCGCGGTCAAGGCGCGGCCCGAGATCCCGATGACGCACCTTCAATACGCGCTCGTCCTCGACGACGCGGGCCGTCGGGCCGACGCGATCACCGAGTACCACGAGGCGTTGCGGCTCAACCCTCAGTTCTTCGAAGCGCACTACCGGCTCGGGGTGCTCTATTCACGAGACGGGAAGGCCGGCCTCGCGCGGCGCCACCTCGAGGCGGTCCTCGATGCACAACCCGGCCACGTCGTCGCGCGCGGGCTCCTCGCCGAGCTCTGCGAGACCGAAGGGGACATCGCTTCGGCGCGGCGCCATCTCGAAGCCCTGGCCGAGACCAGCCGCTACCCGATGCAGGCGCTCGCGCGGCTCATCGCCTTCCTCGAGCGAAACGGCCTGAAGAAGGACGCGGCGCCTCTACGCGTCCGCTACGACCGCCTCTACCGCTGACCATCCGTCAAGGGACCACGCGCAGAAAGTCGACGAGGAACTGCGTCAGGGCGGCCGGGTTCATAGTCGGCGTGAGCGGCGGCGCTTCGATGATGACCAGCACCTCCTGGCCCCGCTGACCTTCGAGCGGCACGGACAGGTCCGACCACGGGGTCGCGACCCACTCCCGATCCTGCGGGATGCCCGCCGCGCCCGCGCCCGCGAGTTCGGGGCCGAGGAGCGGCTTTTTCGGGACTTCGGTCGGGCCGCAATCGACCGAAAAGACGACCCCTTTAGGGCTCGCGAGGGTCACTCGCAGGCACGGCGTCTCGGCGTCGCGGGTGCGCGCGACCTTCTTGACGCGGAGCTCAAGCGCCCGTGCCGTGCCGTTGACCACGAAGCGGGTGAGAACGGCGGCGGACGTGGTGCCCACCGCGGGCGGGGCCAAGAGTCGCAGAAAGCGTCCCGACGAGGGGATCTCGACGCCGAAGTTCGGGATGAGGTCGACCGCCCCGACCTTGGTGAACTCGGCCTCACCACGAGAGGCGGCGAAGTCGTGGAAGGTGGCGGCGAGGGCGGGGGGCGAGCTGAGGGTCGCGACGACCGAGAGCGCGGCGCGGCCGAGGCGTCGGTTCAGGAGGTCCGGGATCTCGCTCGCCACGGCGACGGAGAGGCGCGCATCGAAGGGCAAGAGCCCGCGCGGCTTCACGAGGAGCTGGGTCGTCGCGTCGAGGATGTCGCTGCGTTCGGCCGTGACGTCGATCTCGAGCGTGCGGCGTTCCGCGTCCCGGATGAAGATACGTTCGGGGAGGCTGGTCGTGCGAACCGGCTCATCGAAGAAGACCCGGACCACACCGCTGGGCACTCCGTCGGCTGGGGTGTCGATGTGGACCTCCGGCGAGGACTTGTCGGGCTCGCCGCTCCAGAGCCCTTCGAAGTCGCCCGAGAGGCGGGTCTCGCCGGAGAGGACGCCGAAGCCGCCGCGCGCTTCGAGGCGGACGTCGTCGTCGAGCACGCCAGCGGCCTCCTTCCCGCGCCCGTCTCGCAAGGTCACGGCGCTCACGTCGAGCTCGAGCTTCCGCCCGTCACGGAGCTGGAGGGTGATGGCGAAGGGGTCCATTCGCACGACGTAGGGGTCGGCGATGAACTTCACGCGAGTATAGCTGCTGCGGGCGAAGCTGCCGGGCGCGCCCGTGAAGCCGACCCACGCGATCTGGGCCTCCTTCTCCGGGGTCCACACGTAGAGCGGGTAGTCGGCGAGCAACGCCTTGAGGCCGTTCGCGTCCCCTCCGCTGCCCACGATCTTCTTCACGGTCAGCGTGTCGAGTTCGAGGCGAAAGATGCGGTTTCGCTGCAGCGACGGCCCCGGGGTGCCGGTCTCGGCGGCGGGGCTCGGCGTCTCGGATTTGCACCCGGGGCCCGCGGTGAGGACAGCGAGGGTCAATGCGGCGACCCGGGTGAGGGCGGTGAGGGCGTGAACGTCTGACATGGCGCGGGAGTGTAGCTCAGGGCCGCGCGAAGGTGGTCATTACTCCGCGTTCTCGACAGGAACCTCGGCCAACCTTCCGGACTAGCCCCACGTCGAAATGGACCAGAACTGGCGAGGGGCGTCCTACCGCCCTCCTCGGCAAATTGGATCAGGGGTTCAACTCCATCTTTCGAATCCGGCCTTCGTTTGGCCGAGGTTCCTATCTCGACCCCTTTTCGGCGGTGACGTACCTTGGACCCGCGGCGCGACGACAGGCGCCGATCCACTCGCACTGAGGCGAAGACCATGCCCCCGAAACGCCCCATCACCCTTGGCGACATCATCGAGGTCTACTGTTCGAAGTGTCGCCTGAACCTCGACGCATCCGTGGCGGCGATCATCGACGGCGAGGTCGTCAAGGTGATGTGCCGGACCTGCGGCAACGAGGTCCCGAACAAGCCGCCGGTCGATCCAAAGCTCAAGAAGGAAAAGGCGATGGAGCGCCTGATGAAGATGCGGGCGAAGAAGTCCGAAGGGCCGAAGTACGTGGCGCCGAGCCCCGAGAGCCCCGCCGTAGCGGTGCGGAAGTTGTGGGACGATCTCACGGCGACCGCCGACCCGCGCCGCGCGAAGGTCTACGACCGGCACCGCACCTACGCGGTGAACGACGTGGTCTTGCACAAGCAGTTCGGGATGGGGGTCGTCCACGCCAAAGACCAGGACGACGAACTCAACGTCCTGTTCCGAGACGGTTTTCAGCGGATCGAGAGCAATCAGCCCGTAGACGAGTGATCCCCTCTTAGGACGCCCGTCCCGTGGCCCGTGAGAAGGCCAGCGCTGTGGCGACCGCCGTCCAGGCACCGAAGAAGGAGCTGGCGGCATAGAGCGACGTCCCGATGAGCGCCCCATTGGCATCTTCGAGGGCCGTGAGCAGGAGCTGCCCGGCGATGGCCCCGATGAAGGTGACGCCGAGGACGCCGAGCCCGACGCCCTGCCAGCCCTGTTTCATGAGCTCGACGCTGCGCTGAATCGACTCCGGGGCGCTGCGCCCTTCCATCACGGCGACGGGCGTCGCGAGGCAGAGGAACGCGAGGGCGATGAGACCGGGGATGACCATGAGCATCAGCCCGAACGAGATCGCGGCCCCGGCGATGACGCCGACTCCGAGGACGGGGCCGACGTGGATTCGGACCTGGCGCACGACATTCGGCAGCGTGACCGGCTTGCCTGCTTCGATGCCCAGCGCCATGACGGTGACCAGCGCGGACGCGACCCCGCCGAGGGACCAGCTCAATACGGATGCGATGAGGGCCACGCTCGTCGACGGACTGTCGCCGTCGCCGCCGAGCACCATCCCGAAGGCGAGGGGCGGGAGGTGGAAGACCGCGAAGATGGCGAGGAACGCGGCGCCGTGACGCGCGAGGAGCTCAAGGCTGCGCCGGATGACGAAGAGGCTGTCGTTGCCAGCGCTGACGGGCGCGCTCATGAGCTGGGGACCGGTGTGAGCAGGCGAGCGAGCGCCTCGACGCCCGCCTGATCGATCTCGTCGAAACGACCCTCGACCGGGCTGTCGAGGTCGAGGACGCCGATGACGACGCCCTGCGTGTTGCGGATCGGCACTACGAGCTCCGCACGCGAGGCGACGTCGCAGGCGATGTGCCCAGGGAAGGTGTGGACGTCGGCGATCCGCTGTGTCTCACCGCTGCGGGCGGCGGCGCCACAGACGCCACGCTCGAACTGGATTCGGACGCAGGCGACCTTGCCTTGGAAGGGGCCGAGCACCAGCTCCCGAGGGAGCCCGTCCGGCGCCTTGGCGTCCGCGAGGCGGGCCAGGTGGGGCGTACCACCGACCCAGTAGACGCCGACCCAGTTGAGATCGGGGAGGTGCTCCCAGAGGAGCGCGGTGAGGTTGGCGGCGCTCGCGACGAGGTCCGATTCGCCGTGCAGGACGGCCTCCGCAACGCCGAGGAGCTCGGCATAACGGGCGACCGACGGCAGGGCGCGCAAGGATGGGGCAGGGGAGAACGACACGCGCTCAGCTCGCCACGGCGGCGAAGGCGGCCTTGGCGGCGTCGAGGGTCACGCGGATGGCCTCGGCGTCGTGTTCGGTCGAGACAAACCAGGCTTCGTAGTTGCTCGGGGGCACGTTGACGCCGCGATCGCGGAGCTCGTGGAACCAGCGTTTGAAGCGCGGGATGTCGGTCGCTTGGACCTCGCGCAGGCACCGCGGCGCGCGACCTTGGGCGAAGGGGCCGAAGAAGGGGGTGAACATGGTGCCGACCGACGGCGCCTTCACCTCGAGTCCCACCTCGTGCGCGGCGGCTTCGAGGCCGGCCGTGATGGTCCGGGTCGACGCGACTGCGCGATCAAAGACGCCTGGTTTGGTGAGCTCGTCGAGGGCGGCGATGCCGGCGGCCATCGAGATCGGGTTCCCGGAGAGGGTGCCGGCCTGATAGACGGGGCCTTCGGGCGCGATGCGGGCCATGATCTCGCCCCGGCCGCCGTACGCGCCGACCGGGAGGCCGCCCCCGATGACCTTGCCGAGGCACGTGAGGTCCGGCTTCACGCCGTAGAGCGCCTGGGCGCCGCCGACGTGCACGCGGAAGCCTGTCATGACCTCGTCGAAGATGAGCAGCGCGCCATGGCGGTCGCAGAGCGTGCGGAGGCCCTCGAGGAAGCCCGGGACGGGCGCGACGAGGCCCATGTTGCCGACGACCGGTTCGAGGATGACGCAGGCGACCGCACCCGGGTGCGCCGTCATCAGGCGCTCGACGTCGCCGAGATCGTTGTAGTCGGCGACCAGCGTATCGCGGGCTGCGCCGGCAGTGACCCCAGCCGAGTCCGGGTTGCCGAAGGTGAGCCCGCCGCTGCCGGCCCTCACGAGCAGACCGTCCGCGTGGCCGTGATAACAACCGTCGAACTTGATGACGAGATCGCGTCCGGTGAAGCCGCGGGCGACCCGGATGGCGCTCATGGTGGCTTCGGTCCCGGAGCTGACGAAGCGCATGCGCTCCATCGACGGGACCAGGGCGCGGACGCGTTCGGCGAGCGCCGTCTCGGCTTCGGTCGGTGCGCCGAACGCGGTGCCGCGGGTGGCGGCGTCCGTGATGGCAGCGACGATGGCCGGGTGGGCGTGTCCGAGGACGTGTGGGCCGTACGACAGGATGTAGTCGACGTAACGGTTGCCGTCGATGTCGGTGATCCAAGGCCCTTTGCCGAAGGCCGCAAAGAAGGGCACGCCGCCGACCGATCCAAGGGCGCGGACGGGGCTGTTTACGCCACCCGGCAGGCGGGCTTTGGAGGCGGCGAAGGCGGCTTCGGAACGGTGATAGCGGTCGGTCATGTTGGCTCCAAGTGGCCGCGAAGATTGGCCCTTGTGGGCGCTATGGGCGCGTGAGGATTAGAAGCGAGGGGCGGGCACGCGGGCGAGGAGACCCGGATCGTTACAGGCCTCGGCGACGCCTTCGAGGGCGGCGAGGTCGGCGCTCGTCCAGCGCAGCGCGTCGAGGTGGGTCTCGGCGAGCGGGACGTCGGTGCGCAGGGTGGCGAGGGTTCGGTAGAGGAGCGCGTTCTCGCGCTGTTCGCGCAACGTCGCGGCGAGGCCTGGCGCGCCTCGCACCGTGCAGTCCCAATCGGCGTGGTCGTCCGGGATGGCGTCGAGGTGTACCCACCGCGCGAGCACGGCGGCGGCGCTCTTCTCGCCCCACTTGGGCAGGCCGGGGATGCCGTCCGAGGTGTCGCCGACCAGGGCCAGAAAGTCCGGGATCGAGGCCGGGCCGACGCCGAACTTCTCGCGGACCGCGGCGTCGTCGAAGTGGCGGTCCCGGATGCGATCCCAGGTCGTGACGTGGGTGCCGCGAACGCACTGCATCAGGTCCTTGTCGGGCGACGCGATGACGATCTCAGCCTCCCCGCCGAAGCGGGCAGCGGCCGTGGCGATGGCGTCGTCGGCTTCGAACTCGACCATCGGCCACATCACGACGCCGAGCGCGGTCATGGCCGCCTCGGCGGGTTCGAACTGCGCGCGCAGGACCGGATCGATGCCCTCACCGGACTTGTAGCCGGCGAAGAGGTCGTTTCGGAACGACTCGATGACGTGGTCGAACGCGACGGCGACGTGGGTCGCGCCATGGCGAGAGAGGAGCTGCGTCACGGAACGGACGATGCCGGCGACCGCATCGAAGGGGCCCGGGGTGCGCCCGTCTCGGGCGGCGCCGTAGTGGGCCCGGAACAGCTCGAAGGTGCCGTCGACGAGGTAAAGGCGCGTCGCCATGGGCTATTCCTCGTCAGGCTGGAAGGGGAGGGCCTGCCGGTTCGGGTCGGTCTTCTCCTCGTCGTCGTCGTCGTCCACGCGGCGGCGTGAGGACGGGGGGCCACTCATCTTGGATCCGGCGGCGCTGGGCAAGTGGATCTGCGGCAGCTCGGGCTCGGTGTCGCCGCCGATGGGGCCGTCGTCATCGTCGTCGATCATCTCGTCGGTGATCGCGGGTAGGCTCGGCGCGGTGCGTTCCTCGTCGTCGAAGTCCGTCACCGGAGACGGGCGTTTGGTCGGGACCTCGCGCCGTATGGTCTTCGGGAGGGCCTCTTCGTCATCGAAGGCGCCGGGCAGAACCCGGACGAGCATGACGGTGCAGTTGTCTTTGCCGCCCGCGAGGTTGGCGAGATCGACGAGCTTTCGGCACGACGCATCGAGGGACGGGCTCTTCGAGAGCAGGTCGGCCACGACGGCGTCCGAGACTTGGTCGCTGAGCCCATCCGAGCAGAGCAGGTAGAGGTCGCCTGCCATGCGCTCGACCATGCGGACGGTCGGCTCGACGTAGTCCTTGAGGCCGACGGCGCGCACGATGACGTTCGTCTCTTTGAAGCTCTTGGCTTCGTCGTCGGTGCGGATCTTGCCGAGGTCGATGTAGTGGTTCAGCAGGCTGTGGTCGCGGGTGACCTGTTCGAGCACGCCCTGACGGTATCGATAGATGCGGCTGTCGCCGACGTGCCCCAGCACGAGGTGGCGCCCGACCCCCATCATCGCGACCAAGGTCGTTCCCATGCCTTCGTACTGGCGTTCCTTCATCGACTCGATGAAGACGCGTTCGTTCGCCCATTGTATCGCGTTCGACACGAGGCGCTCGGGCGCGGTGGCCGTGGGCGGGTTCGGGAACGAGTACTCGGGTCCGGGGTGACGGTAGAGATCCGTGACGTAGCGGCGGATGTTTTCCACGGCGATGCGGCTCGCGACCTGCCCGGACGCGTGCCCACCCATGCCGTCGCACACGACATAAAACTCCTTCTCCGGGATGGCGTCGAAGGCGTCTTCGTTGTTCTCGCGCATGCGGCCGACGTCGGTGACGGCAACACACTCCATGGCGCTCGAAGTCACGGACGAAGACGAGGGGGGTGACGAGTTGTTCATGCGGCGCCGCCCGGCTACTCGGGCAGCGGGATGTCGCCTACGCCGTATCCCCCCCCCATGGAGGCGCGGATCGAGTAGACCGACTCATCGGGGCTGTTCTGGGCGGAGATCGACACGAAGTAGTGCCCCCGTCGCACGTCGCCCTCGAAGGTGAGGTGGGACGAGTCGCCGCGCTTCTTGGTCTTCTCGAGCAAACGAGCGCCGTACTGGTCGTGGAGTGCCGCGACGATGGTGGCGTCGGCCTTGTCGGCGGCGACCTCCACTTTCAGGGTGCCGCTCTTCGGCGTCACGACCTTCTTCCAGTCCGTGCGGTCGCCGCCCTTGAAGCTGACGCCGTTCTCGTCGGTGACCCACTCGTCGAGGGGGATCGGCTGCGCTTGATCGCGACGGGCGTCGTTGCCCGAGCTGCCATCGGGATCGAGGCCGCAGCCGGGCGATGCGAAGAGGACGAGACACAAGAGGGAGCCGCAGAGGGCGAAGACGCGCATGGGACCGACCTTAACACACGCAGCGCGCCTGTGCCACGAGTTCACCCGCCCACCCGTCACTCCCGCTCGCCCTTCAGGTGGCCGAGGGTCATTGGCAGTCGTCGGTGGTGATGGCGGTGCTCCCCTGCTCGACGGTGACGACGATGATCGTGTCGGCGCGTAGCTCGGGGGAGAGCGTGTTCCAGCCCTCTTCGAGGATAGGGACCCAGCTCGGCTGCAAGGTCCAGATGTGGAGGACCTGCTTTGCCCACGCGTCCGACGCGTTCACGCTCTCCGTGCTCGCGTTGATGCCGCCGAGCTTCTTCGTGAGGAGAGTGATGGCGTCCTCGACCGTATAAGTCTGGTCGTTCGGGCCCTGATAAGCGCGCGACACCGACACCCCCACCTTGACGCCATCCACCTCTCCGAGCCAATCGGTGGTCTGGCCGACGACGTCCCAGGTGATCTCGAGCTCCGTCTTCAGCCCTACGAGCCCTTCGCAGTCGTAGAGAGTCTGAATGCTCATGGTCTCGCTACACTTCGAGCTGCCGCCGTTGTTGTTGCCGTCGAGCCGCTTCTTCGCCAAGGACCGGAGCGCCGCGGCGTCGAAGGCCCCACCGAACGCGTACACGTTCGAGTGGAAGCTCGGCTCTGGGCTCGTAAACGCCTCGCCGAGCGTCCCACAGGCGCCGCTGATGATCCCGAAGGTGGCATTGACGGGGCCGCCGGCACCCGTGTCGTCCGAGGTCGTCTCGGGCTCGGAGGGGGTGTCGGGGCCGGGCGCGGTGTCCGGATCGGGCGCGGTGTCCGGATCGGGCGTCGTGTCGGGCGCGTCGGTGGGCAGCTCGGACTCGGCGTCCTGGCTGGTCGTGGTGTCGGTCTCGGTGGTGGTGTCGAGCTCGAAGGGCGTGTCCGTCTTCCCGCCATCAGCCGTGTCGAGGGACACGTCGGCGCCGGCACCACCCTTCGACGTGCCGTCCCCTTCACAGGCGGAGAGGGCGGTCGAGGACACGACGGTGGCAAGGAGAAGGCGAGTGAGGATCATGGCGGCGCTCCGTGGCGAAGTCGCGAGCATGGCAGGAGGCCGGCGCGAATCTGGAGGAACTTTCTCGGCCCCCCAAGGCGTGCCGTGTCCAGCCCACGCACCACGCTGCGCTGTCCTCTTGCGGATACATGGTCTTGGACGCACGTTCAAGAAGCGAAGCGCGCCGGCTTGCGCCCGCCCAGATCGACCGATAGACCCCGGCCATGCCGAGCCCCCTACACGACACCATAGTCGATCTGCTTCGCCAGCGCCCGGACCTCGTACCGGAGTGGCTCCAGAGTCAGCTTCACGTCGCGCTCCCGGCGTGGACGCACGTCGAAGTGCGCGAGGCGACCATGGGCGACTTGATCACGGCCGAGTACCGGGCCGATCTCGTCATCCTCCTGGTGGGGGACGTCCCCGTCTTTGCCTTCGTCGTGGAGGTGCAGCTCAGCATCGATCGCGAGAAGTCCTACCGTTGGCTCAGCTACGTGGCGACGGTTCGCGACCGTTGGCGCTGTCCCACGGCGCTGGTCGTCGTCGCGCCGGACGCCGCCGTCGCTCGGTGGGCCCGCGAGCCCATCGCGTTCGGAACCACAGGCTCGGTACTCATCCCGCTGGTCCTCGGGCCCGACGAAGTGCCGGTGGTACGCCGCGGGGACACGGCCAGCCCCGAGGCGGCGGTCCTGTCGGCCCTAGCCCATCCCCGGGGCCCGGGCGCCTATGAGTCGGCCATCGCCGCGATCGAGCGCTCCATCGGCCTCGACGAAGGCACGCGGGCCTTTTACACTGATCTCATCTTGTCGCGACTCGACGACGCGACCCGAGTCGCCCTGGAGGCCCTCATGCAGTCACCCGGTTACGAATACCAGTCGAGCTTCGCACGTCGCTACTTCGCCGACGGCAAGGCCGAGGGCAAGGCCGAGGGCAAGGCCGAGGGCAAGGCCGAGGGCAAGGCCGAGGGCGAAACGGTCTCGACTCGGCTCTTGTTCCTTGAACTCCTGTCCGCGCGTCATCTCGTCCTCACGCCGCAGGAGCGGCGTCACCTGGACGAAACAACCGATGCGGAGCAGCTCCGACGGTGGTTCCGGCGTGCTATCTCGGCGACCACCACTCACGAGATCTTCGGCGCCGCCGGCGACTGACCAAGCCGCATGCCCGCCGCGCCGTGCACGGATGTCGACGAATGTGGCCCCGGTCTCTGAGCCGAGAACTCCGCTGGCGTGAGCGTCTGTTCTCATCTTGTCGCGACTCGACGACGCGACCCGAGTCGCCCTGGAGTCCCTCATGGAGTCACCCGGTTACGAGTACCAGTCGAGCTTCGCGCGCCGCTATTTCGCCGAGGGCAAGGCTGAGGGCAAGGCCGAGGGCAAAGCGGAGGGCAAGGCCGAGGGCAAGGCTGAGGGCAAGGCCGAGGGCGAAACGGTCTCGACTCGGCTCTTGCTCGTCGAGATCCTGTCCGCGCGTCATCTCGTCCTCACGCCGCAGGAGCGGCGTCACCTGGACGAAACAACCGATGCGGAGCAGCTCCGACGGTGGTTCCGGCGTGCTATCTCGGCGACCACCACTCACGAGATCTTCGGCGCCGCGGGCGACTGACCACGACGCATGCCCGCCGCATGGACATTGGTGTCCCCGGCGGAGGCAGCGCGCCGGCTTGCGCCCGTCCGGATCGACCGATAGACCCCGGGCATGCCGAGTCCCCTACACGACACCATCGTCCTTCCGCTTCGCCAGCGCCCGGACCTCGTACCGGAGTGGCTCCAGAGTCAGCTTCCCGTCGCGCTTCCGGCGTGGACGCACGTCGAAGTGCGCGAGGCGACAAAGGGCGACTTGATCACGGCGGGGTACCCCATGCCGCCGGGAATCGGGAGAGGGATGACACGAGCCGATCTGCATGCTTCAATCCGGGGGTGGGTCAAGAACGCCCCACTGCCGCTTTCGCTTCAGGAGGGCCTCAGCTCATGGCGGACGAGAATGCTGTTTCGAATCGTCGCTCGGGCGCCGCGTTCCGCGTTGGCGTGGGAGACGTCTGACTCTTGGAGCGAACGACTCGACCGATGTTGTCGCCCGATGCGCTGCTGGCACGTTATACGCCCGAGGTGCGCGACTGCGTGCGGCGGCTGCGGGAGCTCATCGGGAGCTGGGTGCCGGAGGCTCAGGAGCAGGTCTACCCGGGTTGGAAGGCCATCGGCTATCGCAGCGCGGACGCCGGGTACTTCTGTGGGCTCTTTCCGCAAGACGACCACGTGCTCGTGGGCTTCGAGCGTGGCTCCAGCCTGAACGATCCAAAGGGCCTCCTCGAGCGGCCAAAGGCCGGCCGGGTGAGCGGCACGTTGCGCTACTTGCGGGTCTCACCGGCTGGCGATCTCGGCGCGGGCCACGGCGGGATCGATACACGTGTTCTCGCGCCCTTGATCATCGAAGCAGCGTCTCAGTCGAGCACGTCACCCACGAGCAGCGGCAGCCCATCTTCCAAGTCCCCGCGCCCTACCCGAGGAGCCCCACGTTGACCTCCGCGTTCGAACGCTACTCCGGCACCCCCGACTACATCGCGCCCGAAGACCTCCGGCAGGCCGTCAACGTGGCGCTGGCGCTGCGTCGTCCGCTCCTCGTGCGCGGTGAGCCCGGCACCGGCAAGACCCTCCTCGCGCGCAGCGTGTCGGCGGCGCTCGGCCTTGAGATCATCGAGTGGCCAGTGAAGTCGACGACACGCGCTCAGGACGGCCTCTACGTCTACGACGCCGTGCAGCGCCTTCACGACAGCCGCTTTCAGGACAAGGACGTCTCGGACATCTCGAAGTACATCCGGCTCGGGCCGGTGGGGCGGGCTTTCGACGCGACCGAGCAGAAGGTCCTGCTCATCGACGAGGTCGACAAAGCGGACATCGAGTTCCCGAACGACCTTCTTCACGAGCTCGACCAGATGCGCTTCACCATCCTCGAGACCGGGCGGGTTGTGGAGGCGCGGTACCGGCCCGTCGTCATCATCACGTCGAACGCCGAGAAGGAGCTGCCGGACGCGTTCCTGCGCCGCTGCGTCTTTCACTTCATCCGTTTCCCGGACCAAGCGGCGATGGCGGACATCGTCCACGTCCACTACCCGGACCTCGACGAGAAGCTCTTGTCGCTCGCCCTCGCGCGTTTCTACGCGCTCCGCGGCATCGACGGGCTGCGCAAGAAGCCGTCCACGAGCGAGCTCATCGACTGGATCCTGGCGCTGCGCCGCTCGGGCGTGCCGGTCGAGACCCTCGAACGCGATCTGCCCTTCCTGGGAGCCCTCATCAAGACCGAAGCCGACGTCGACGCGGTGAACCGCCCCTCCCGTCGGCCTCGCGGCTGAGCGGCCGCCTTGGTCTTCCTCGACTTCTTCGGCAAGCTCCGAGAGCTGGGCGTCAAAGTGACGAGCCACGAATGGCTCGCGCTCATGGAGGCCATTCAGAGCGGCGCCGTCGAGCCCGGACTCACGCCCTTCTACTACGCGTCCCGCGCGCTGCTCGTGAAGCGCGAAGCCGACTTCGACCGCTTCGATCAGGCCTTCGGCGCCGTCTTTCGCGGCGCGCCCATCGACCCGGCCCTCCTCGACCGCTTCAATGACTGGCTGAACGACCCCATCGCGCCCAAAGTGCTGAGCCCCGAAGAGCTCGCCGCGCTCCACGAGATGGATCTGGAGAAGCTCCGGGAGCTCTTCGAACAACGCCTCGCGGAGCAGACGGAGCGCCACGATGGCGGCAACCGCTGGATCGGGACGGGCGGCACCAGCCCCTTCGGCCACGGCGGAACCCACCCGGCCGGCGTGCGCGTGGGCGGCACTGGCGGTGGCGGGCGTGCCATGCAGATCGCCTCCCGCCGCGACTTCAAGAACTACCGCGACGACGTCATCATCGATGTACGGCAAGTGCAGGTCGCGCTCCGGAAGCTTCGGCGGCTGACCCGCGTGGGGGAGCGGCTCGAACTCGATATGGACCGAACCATCGAGAAGACCGGCAAGAACGCGGGCGAGCTCGAGCTTGCGATGCGCGCGCCGCGTCGCAACTCGGTGCGGCTCACGCTGCTCATGGATGCCGGCGGCAGCATGACCCCCTTCGCGGAGCTCGTGTCGACGCTTTTTTCGGCTGCGGCGCGTTCGTCCCACTGGAAGCGCTTCGAAGGCTTCTACTTCCACAACTGCATCTACGAGTCCGTCTTCACCGACATCTGGCAGCGCCAAGAGAAGCCGACGGCCGATGTCATCGCCACCGCGACCGAAGGCAGCGTGCTCGTCATCGTCGGCGACGCGACCATGCACCCATCGGAGCTGGTGGATCGCCATGGCGCGATCGATTATTGGCACCGAAACGACACGCCGGGCGTCGAGTGGCTCTCTCGGCTGCGTCGCCGCTTTCCGGACTCGGTGTGGCTGAACCCCGTGGCGGAGCAGTGGTGGAACGCGCCGAGCTGCGAGATGGTCAGGCGCATCTTCCCGATGTTCCCGCTGACCCTGCAAGGGCTCGGTAGCGCGATCTCGAACCTCCGCTCGGGCCGGGCGGCCAGCTATACGCCGCCGTCCTCAGACTCGACGTGGGCGCGACTCACGGCGGTCTACCGTTGAGGGCACGCCTCGAAAGGGCCGCCGACCTCTCCCGACTCTGGTCGCGCGCGTGAGCGCGATGACGACCGTCGTCGTGCTGTGGGCCCTCTCGGCCGCACCGCCCGACGTTCCGAGCGCCGCGTCCTCGCCGTGGGCGATGCTGAGCGATCAGCTCGCTCGTGGCGATCTTGCGGCTGCCAGGGCTTACGCCGAGGCGGTCGCGAGCGAACGAGCGCTGCGAGGGCAGCCCCAAAGCCCACTCGAAGTCGGCCTCGTGCTCGACATGCTCCCGGCGGTGAAGCCGGACCGACATCAGGCGCTTTTGGGCGTCGCGGAAGCGCTCTCGCCGGGGGACGTCCGCATCCCGGCGGCGCACATGCTCGTCTCGGACGCCACGGACGCGCTCACGGACGCGCTCCCGAAGACGCTGCGGGCCTTCGTCGCCGATCCAGTCGCCCGTAACGAGCTCGAATCACGCGTGGCGATGGCGCTGCTGCTCGCGCTCATCACGACCTTGGTCATCGTCGCCCTGGGCGTGGCGCTCACGAGGGCTCGCCTTCTGGCTCATGATGTCGGCACCTGGCTGCCACCCCGGCTCCGTACGGGTGCGTTGCCCCTCGCGGCGGCCGTGACTCTCATCATGCTCCCCGGCGGACTTGGCCTCGGGCTCATCGGGGCGGCCCTCATGGGACTCGTCCTTCATTCGTTCCACCTCCGACTGGGCGAACGCCTGGTCTGTCTCGTCCTCGCGACCTTGGCGTCGTTTTCGGGCGAGCTCGTCCGGCGTGCGCTGACGCCCATGAGCGTGAGCGACGATGCGAGCCGATGCCTCGCCGGCGGCTGCGATCCGGCGGGAGAGGCTCGGCTCCACCTTGCGTCGCGAACGGATACGGACTTTGCTCGGAGCCGTCTGGCGCTCGCGCTGCTCGCACTGAGGCAGGATCCGCCGGACCTTCCTATGGCCGACGTCTTCCTCGCCGCAGTCCCTCGGGGCGACCCGAACCGCCTTGTGGGTGAGACGCAGCTCGCGCTCCACCAGCTTCGCGATCACTGTACCATGTACGGAGGAAAAGCGCCGCCGGATGCCCCGGAGCGGCTGGCCGCGCTCGAACGAGAGCTCCTCGTGAGGCCGGAGGCGGTCACGCTACTCGCCGCGAGTGTGACCGCAGGACTGCGGGGGCAAGCCGAGCTCGCACGGGCGCACCGAGAGCGCGCGGTCGTGGCCGATCCCCAACGGGTGTCCCGTTTTCTGTCGACGTTGCCCTCGCACAGGCCCGGGCGCGCCGACGTCGAGCCGGCCACCGACCTCTGCGCGCCTCTCTTCCGCCCTCAGGTCGAAGTCCCAGTCTTCGGACTACCCGCCGTGACGGTCCCAAGGACGCCTCCCTTTTGGTTTCGCTTGAGCGGCGCGGACCGCCCTGGGCTCGTGCGTCTGCTAGCGTGGATTGCCATCGCCGTGCTCATCCTGCCGCTCTTTCGCCGTTACCGAGTCGCCTATGCGTGTGACGTGTGCGGCGCGCCGGCGAGCGTTCGGCGTAACCCGGAGCTCCAAGGGCTCAGCGAGTGTGAACGGTGTCTCTTCGCACGCGTCGTGGTGGCGACGCCGAACCGCGACGCCAGTGGCGCCTCCCGCGAAGAACACCGCCACTCACCCCTTCAGCTCGCGACGCTGGTCGTCCCGGGGCTAGGCGCGATCTTGGTCGGTCGGCTGCTCACGGGCGGCTTTGGACTGCTCCTCTTCCTGATAGGGATATTTCTCCAGCCATGGAGCGCGGGGCCTAGCGCCATCGAGGATGGTGCGAGTATCTCCGTCGCGGCGGTGCTGGGGCGCGTCGGCAGTTGGCTGTCGCTCTCGGTGTGGGCGCTGCTGCTGGCGCTCGAAGTCCGCCGCCCACCGCGCCCCGCCCGGAGCGGCTCCGCGGAGCGTGCGTCGTGAGGGGCCACGCGTGAAGTCCAAGACGCTCCCCGAGATCTTCGAGCTCCTCGCCGAAAAGCGACACACCGGGACATTGCGCCTCGAGAGGGCGGGCAGGCCCGACCTCGCCGTCCACATCGCGGACGGCCGGGTCGTCGCCCTCGCGACGGTGGACGGGACGCTGAAACGCCGCGACCTGCCTCGCCTTCTGGTCGAAGCTCTAGGCCTCCGGCCGAGGCGGTTGGCCCGCTTGCGCCGTAAGGCGGCCGCGCGCGGCGTCACGCTCGAGTGGGCCCTCCGAGACGAAGGTGTGCCTGAGGCGCGTATCCGGGCCCTGGCTACCGTCGATGCGCGCGAACAGTTGCTCGAACTGATGGGGCAGGGAGGCTACACCGCCCACCCGCATGTCATGACTCCCATGGGCGATCCGTGGCTGGAGGCGCTGCCGGTCGCGTTCCTCTGCCGGGAGTTCCGAGAGCGGCAAGGCGATCAGCACCGCTGGGGAAGTCGCCTCCCCGATCCGGACGTCATCCTCACTCGGACGGGTCACATCCCCGACGGGATGTTCCGGCGCCGAGGCGCGATCGAGAACACCTCGAGCCCCTATGCCGCACGGACAGGCGTGGTACAGACGGTCGCGCCGTCACTACCGCAGGAGGCCCGAGTCGCCTTCATGTTCGTCGATGGCCACCGAACAGCGGAGGAGATCGGCTTTGCGACCGGCCTCGGCACTCACGATGCCCGGGTGGCGATGGTGCAACTGCAACACGCCGGGCTCGTCGCGCCGGCCCTAAATGTGCCCGAGCGCGTGAGTCGAAGTTCGATCGCGATGAGTATCGTCACCGCGACCTTCCTCGTCCTCGCGTCGAGTGCGGCGTGGCTGAATCTCGTCCTTCACCGACTCGAAGCGGCACGCGAGGTCGACGTGGTGCACCCCATGCAGGCGTGCGGTGCCGCGATGGACGTCCTGGCGGCGGACTACGTGGCCGCGCGCCGTTATCCCGCGTCTTTCGGGGGCACACGCGGCGGCCTGGCTCTGTCTCCGGCGGGTGTCGCTACCGTGGGCCCTTACGACCTCCTCGACGGTGGGCAGGACTACGTGCTCGAGGGGTGCGGCCGCGCCCCCGCCGAACGTGGCGCCGACGACAGCGCAGCAGAAGTCCCCACGACGGAGGAATCGGCGGACCTTGCGCCCGCGCCGCAGCGGTAGCATACACGCGCCATGAGTTCACTCCCTCCGTTCATCCCGGCGCCTCCCGAGAGCGCTCCCGTGATCCACCTCGGCTCCCCGCTAACGCTCGCCACCGTCGAGGCGGTCGCGTTTGGTCGGGCCCGCGTCGCCGTGCCGGACGACGTCCGCGCGCGCGTCGCCGACAGCCGACGTTTCATCGACGACCACCTCGCGAGCCATGGGGAAGCGCGCTACGGCATCGACACCGGCTTCGGCGCGCTCGCGGACGTCCGCATCGATCACGGGCGTATCGCGGAGCTCCAATTGAACCTCGTCCGTAGCCACGCTTGCGGGGTCGGTGCGCCGCTCCCCGACCACGAGGCGCGCGCGATGATGCTCCTCCGGGCGCAGGTCCTCGCGCAAGGTCGCTCCGGCGTGCGACCGGTGGTCCTCGACACGCTGGCGGCGTGCCTGAACGCGGGTGTGACCGCCGTCATCCCCGAGAAGGGCTCCGTCGGGGCGAGCGGCGATCTGGCGCCACTCGCGCACCTCGCGCTGGTCCTCATTGGCGAAGGCGACGCGCGCCTCTCCGGCGTCGCCATGACCGGGGGCGAGGCGCTGGCTCAGGCCGGGATCGCACCCGTCGTTCTGGCGGCGAAGGAGGGGCTCTGCCTCATCAACGGCACCCAGACCATGACCGCCATTGGAGCACTGCTACTCCA